>CALDYW010000031.1 GCA_937944395.1 uncultured Paracoccaceae bacterium
GAGGCGCCGCCCGAGGTGCTCACCGAGGCACCCGCGGGCATCGGCCAGCCGGCCGGAATGCCGGGCAGCGCGGCAGCCGAGATCCCGACCCAGCGCCTGCCGCGGATCGGCGACCCCCCGCCCGAGGCGCAGGCGCCCGCCGCGCCCGCCGCCGCGGCCGAGGCCCCGGCCAGGGCGCTCGACCGCTATGCCGTTGCCTTCGAGAACCCGGACGGGCGGCCGCTGCTCGGGGTGATCCGGATCGACATCGGGCCCGCGGGCCTCGACCGCGCGGCGCTGGCCACGCTGCCCTTTCCGGTGACCTTCGCCATTCCCGCCGGCCGGGCCGACGCGGCCGAGGCCGCCGCAGCCCACCGCGCCGCCGGGCACGAGGTGGTGATCCTCGCCGAGGGCCTGCCCCCCGGCGCGACCGCCGCCGATATCGAAGTCGCCTTCGGCGTGTTCCGGTCGGCGGTGCCCGAGGCGGTTGCGGTGCTCGACGCCCCCCGGGGCGGCTTCCAGGGCGACCGCACGGCGGCGGGGCAGGTGGCGCTGATCCTCGCCGACAGCGGCATGGGTCTGATCCTCCACGACCGCGGGCTCAACACCGCCGCCCAGCTCGCCGCCCGTGCCGGGGTTCCCGCCGCCCTGGTGTTCCGCGACCTCGACGGACAGGACGAGAACCCGGCCACGATCCGCCGCTATCTCGACCGCGCGGTGTTCAAGGCCGGCCAGGACGGCCGGGTTCTGGTGCTCGGCCGCACCCGGCCCGAAACCGTGACGGCGCTGTTCTCCTGGGCGATGGAGGGCCGCGCCGAGACGGTGGCCTTCGCGCCGGTGTCGGCCTTCCTGCGCGGGAACTGAGGCGGGGCAGGGCCTCGGGTGCCTTGCCCCCGGGTCGCCGGCGAGCGGCGCTGCGGCCATCCCGGGGACAGCCCTGCACGCTGCGATCTGGCGGAGCCTCTCGGACATCGGGACGGCGTTGCACAACTTCGGCCCTGCGATCGCGCATCCCGCCTTCCGGCGCGCGCGAGAGGATCGCGAGGCGCCGGTGCGCGTCATCTGCGCGCAGGCTGCGGTCGAGTTCTTCGGCCTCGTCTTCACCGCCTTGCCGATGCCGCCCGCGGTCGGCCTCTGGCGTCGCGGGGTGATGCGGGGGATGCGGGGGCGGGGGCGGTGCGGATCCCCGAGCTGCTCGCCGGGATGTCGGCCCGGCGGCGCCGAGTCCTCTTCCCGCAGCCGGCCCGGCGCGGCGACATCGCGGCGCCGGTCGCTCCGGACCGGCCGAACCGCCGCTCCGACCGCCGCCGTGTGGCGACGATCCTGCCTCTCGCCGGACTGCGCGGTCCGGCGGGCGACACCGGCCGTGCGCCGCGCCGCTGCGATCCGAGGGCCCTGCGCGCCCTGCGCGCCGGTCAGGTTCCGCTGCCGGGCCGGCCCCGCACCGGGAGGGAAGACCTCAGGGGATTGCCGGCGCGGCATGGACCGGTGCGGCCGGGCCGGCCGCGGCTACCGCATCAGGTCGGGCACGATGGTGACGATCCCCGGGAACAGCCAGAGGATCCCGAGCGCCAGCACCTGGATCGCGACGAAGGGAACGATGCCGCGGTAGATGTGCCCGGTCGTCACGCCCTTCGGCGCCACGCCGCGCAGGTAGAACAGCGCGAAGCCGAAGGGCGGCGTCAGGAACGAGGTCTGGAGGTTCACGGTGATCATGATCGTCACCCACTTCGGGTCCATCGTGCCGCCGTAGATCACCGGGCCGACGATCGGCACGACGATGTAGATGATCTCGAGGAAGTCGAGCACGAAGCCGAGGACGAACAGGATCAGCATCACGATCAGGAACACCACCCATTCCCGGTCGAAGGCGCGCAGGAAATCCTGGATGTAGGCCTCGCCGCCGAAGGAGATCACCACGAGGTTGAGCAGCTGCGAGCCGATCAGGATGGTGAACACCATCGAGGTGACCTTGGCGGTCTCGCGCACCACCGGGCTCAGCACCGCGGTGCGCCAGAGCACCCAGCAGGAATAGAGGATGCCGAACATCGCGAAGTGGTAGGCGCCCTGCGCGACGAGGAAGGCCACCCATTGCTCGAAGGTCGTTCCGGCAAGGTTCACGCGCAGGTCGAAGTTCACGCCGACCAGCAGCATGATGACGACGGCGAAGGAGGTCCAGATCACGATCCGGCCCGACTTCTGCTGGTCCCTCAGCTTGCGGTAGGCCGCCAGCATGATCGCCCCGCCCGCGCCCAGCGCGGCGGCAGGGGTGGGGTTCGTCACCCCCCCGAGGATCGAGCCCAGCACCGCCACGATCAGCACGAGCGGCGGGAACACCACCCGGATCAGGTCGTTGCGCGCGAGGCAGGCGGCCGCATGCCGCAGCGCCCAGAGGCAGATCGCGGCGGGGACGGCGAGGATCAGGACGGTGCGCCCGGGCGAGTCGGTCGGCGCGATGAGGGCGGCATCGGCCAGAAAGGCGAGGGCGACGCCGAGAAGCCCGATCCAGATCGGGCGCGGATCGGCCGAGGGCGCGACCCCGCGCGCGGTGGTGAACAAGAGCGCCGCGAGCCCGAACAGCACCGCGACGCCGGTGCCCACCGGGGCGATGGCGGCCAGATGCGCGGCGCGGGCGGCCTCGAGTTCCTCGGGCGTGCGTTCCTGCGCCCGGGTCACGCCGCCGCCGGCCTCGATCGCCGCCTGCTGGGCGACCGCCTCGTCCCAGCGCGCCTGTCCGTGCAGCGCGATCATCGACTCGCGGCACTCGGGCGAGACGTTGGTGCGCAGCGTGGCGGCCGGTCCTGCCTGGGTGAAGCTGCCCACCGTCAGATCCTGGCTGCCGACCAGCCCGAGCTGACCGGCGAGGATCAGCCCGCCGATCAGGGCGACCGGCGCGGCCAGGAACCAGCCAAGCGCCTCGGTGCGGCCGATGACCTCGCGCGTCGCGCCGCGCTCCTGCCCGATCTGCACCGGCGGCGCCTTGGACGGATTGAGCAGCGCGAACCCGAAGGCATAGAGGCCGTAGAGCACGGCCAGGAACACGCCCGGCAGGATCGCGGCCTGGAACAGCGTGCCGACCGACACCACCGCCGCCTCGCCGAGATAGGTCAGCGCGTCGGAACAGCCTGCCGCCCTCGCGCGGAGTTCCTGGGCCGAGGAATAGATGTCGCCCGCCAGCGTGCCGAGCAGCACGATCACGATCGAGGGCGGGATGATCTGGCCGAGCGTGCCCGAGGCCGCGATCACCCCCGTCGCCAGTTCCGGCGAATAGTTGTTGCGCAGCATGGTCGGCAGGGCGAGCAGGCCCATCGTCACCACCGTCGCCCCGACGATGCCGGTCGAGGCGGCAAGGAAGGCGCCGACGACGACGATCGCCACCGCAAGGCCGCCGGGCAGCGGCCCGAACACCCGCGCCATCGTGGTCAGCAGGTCGTTGGCGATCTGCGAGCGTTCCAGCACGATGCCCATCAGCACGAACATGGCGACGGCAAGCAGCGTCTCGATCGACTGCCCGGCGATCACCTTCTCGTTCATGCGGTTGACGATGAAGGCAAGGTTGCGCTCGAGCGCGACCTGCCAGCCGTCGGGGAACAGCGGCACCTCGATGCGCGGCAGTTCGGGGTAGCGAAAGATCGAGATGGTCAGCGGATTGACGCCCTCCGCCACCAGCGACCGGAACATCTCCGACCCGGTGTCGGCTGCCTGGTGGATCATGAGGCCCGCGGAATCGAGCGCCGCGATGATCGCGAACGAGATCACCGCGGCGCCGCCGATGGCGAAGGCGACCGGAAACCCCGTCATGATCCCGCCGAACAGGCAGAGGAAGACGATGATCAGGCCGACCTCGATGCCGTCCAGTCCGAAAATCATGGATGATCAGCCCTTCAATGCGCAGCCGGGGACTCTTCCGCGCCGAGCCGGTCGCGCGACAGGTGGCGGCCCTCGCTCGCCTCGCCCTCGACGAAATTGAGATAGGACCGGTAGAACACGGCGATCGCCTGCAGGAACACCAGCCCCGCGAACACGACGATCAGCACCTTGAACAGGAAATAGGCGTCGAACCCGTTCGGCGAGAAGCCGATGGTCTCGACGTTCCAGCGCATGGCGCGGCTCTGGCTGAGCAGCCGGTCGAGCGGGGCCGAGGCGTTGGGATTCGGCACGACCAGGTTCCGCCACATGAAGAACCAGCCGTAAAGCCATATGATCGTTGCCATCGGCATCATGAACAGGATCGCCCCGACCATGTCGATGAGCTTGCGCGTGCGATAGCTGACCTGCGAATAGATCAGGTCCACCCGCACATGCCCGCCCTGCACGAAGGTGTAGGAGACGCACAGGCAGATGATCAGCGCGTTGTAGAGCTTGAGCTCCTCGGACCACCACGACAGGTCGCGCGCGAAGGTGACGCCGAAGGGCCCGATCTCGATTGCCGAGACGCGGAAGATACGCTGCAGGAAGACGATCATGATCTGCTGCAGCACCATCACGAGCGCGGCCCAGGCGAAGGTGCGCCCGAGGCCGTTCGCCAGCCCCTCGAGCACCCGAACCGCCCCCCACATCACCCCGCGCCGCCAGAGGCCGACGGCGGTCAGCACCAGGAAGGCGGTGAAGACGACGAAGAAGAACTCGACCGAGGCGCCGTAATAGATGAAGCGCGCCAGCGCCTCGCGATTCCCCCAGGCCAGCCAGGAGGCGGGATGCGTGACCGCATGGCCGAAGTTGTAGAACGCCATCCCGATGTTCGAGATGACCCACCAGATCGCGTCGAGCATGGCTGTCCCCGAGATGGCCGCAGCGCCGGCACCGCCGGTGCCCGGGGCGGCGCCGCGCGCCCCCCGGGTGTCAGGCGCGGGACGTCAGCCCAGCACGCGGTCGCGCTGCATCCGGTAGGTGCCTTCCGAGGTCTGGATCCAGCCCGAGGAGGCGCGCATCGAGGTCATGGCGCTGTCGTAGATGCGCTTGAACAGCTCGTCGCCCATGTTCTCCTGCAGCACCTCGTTGGCGGCGCGCCCGAAGGCGTCCCAGACGGCATCCGAGAAGGTCCGGATCTCGACGCCCGCGGCCTGCAGCCGCTGCAGCGCCGCCCCGTTCTCCTTCAGGAACTGCGACAGGTTCCACTGGTGCGCCTCGGCGGCGGCGATCTCGATGATCTTCTGCTGGGCCGGCGTCAGGCTCTCCCAGACGTCGAGGTTGGTGGTCAGGCTCAGGCCCGCCCCCGGTTCGTGGAAACCGGCGGTGTAGTAGATCTTGGTGATCTCCTGGAAGCCGGCCTTCTCGTCGGCCCAAGGGCCGATCCATTCGGTGCCGTCGAGCGCGCCCGAGGAGAGCGCCTGATAGACCTCGCCGCCGGGGATGTTCTGGACGCTCGCGCCGAGCTTGCCCAGCGCCCGCCCGCCGAGGCCGGGCATGCGGAACTTCAGGCCCTGGAAGTCCTCGGGGCTGTTGATCTCGCGCCGGAACCAGCCGCCCGCCTGGGCGCCGGTGTTGCCTGCGAGGAAGCCCTTGAGGCCGAAGATCTCGTTCAGCTCGTTGTGCAGTTCGTGGCCGCCGTCGTGGTAGTACCAGTTGGCAAGCTCCTGCGCCGTCATGCCGAAGGGCACGGCGGTGAAGAAGGCATAGGCCGGATGCTGGTTGACCCAGTAGTAGTCGGCGCCGTGATACATGTCGGCCTGGCCCGAGGTCACCGCGTCGAACACCTCGAAGGCGCCGACGAGTTCGTTGGCGGCCTTCAGGTCGATGGTCAGCTGGCCGTCGCTCATCGCCATGATCGACTCGGCGACATGCTGGGCGGCGTCGTGCACCCCGGCCGCACCGCGCGCCCAGGTGGTGACCAGCGTGAGCGTGCGGTTGCCCTGCGCATAGAGCGGTGCGGCAAGCGCCGTGGCGGCGGCGGCCGTGGTGCCGCCGACCGCGGCCTTCGTCAGAAACGAGCGACGGTCCATGGGTCGCGAGTCCTCCCTGTTGCGCGCCCGGCCCTCTGTCCGGGCGGATCGTTTCGGTTCGCGGAAGCTAGCCCGAGCCGCGCCGGCGGCAAATACTCAAACACGCCGGAAGGTGACGAAATCGCACGGGACGCGGCTTCGGCGGGCGGCGGTGCCGCCCGCGGCGGCAGCGCGGGCGCGGGTCCGCCGGCTGCTGCCACCGGTCGCGGCGCCCCTCCGCCGGACTGCCCGCGCCTTGCGGCGGCGGCCTTGCGGCCAGGTCCGGTCTGTGAAGCGCAAGACGGCCCGGATCCGGACGGCAACAAGCCGCACGCGGCAGCCTGCGGCGCGCACCCCCGGCGACGGAGCGGCGCGGCGCCGGGGGCAGGGGGAAGCGGACGGGTTTCCGGCGGGGCGGTCCTTGCAACGCCGCGATCGGTTCCCACCTCACGACGGGCCGCGGGGGCGCGGCGCGGGGGATCCACATGACCGTGCTTCTGATCGGGCTCGGCCTCGCCGGGCTGTTCTTCGGCGGCGACTGGCTGGTGCGGGGGGCGGCGGGGATCGCGCGGCGCTTCCGGGTTCCGCCACTCGTGATCGGGCTGACCATTGTCGGCTTCGGCACCTCCACCCCGGAACTCCTGGTCTCGCTGCAGGCGGCGCTGCGCGAGGCGCCCGGGATCGCGATCGGCAACGTGATCGGTTCGAACACCGCCAACATCCTGCTGATCCTCGGGATCTCGGCCCTGATCGGACCGCTCACGGCCGGTTTTGCGGGGCTGCGGCGCGACCTCGTCTGGATGCTGGGCGCCACGCTGGCCACCGTGCCGGCGTTCTGGAGCGGCTTCGTCGGCCGCGCCGAGGGCGCGTTGATGGTCGCCGGCATCCTCGCCTACATCGCCGTCTGCCTGCGACAGGCGGGCTCGGTTCCCCTGCCCGAGGGAGCGGCGCCGCCGGTCCGGCGCGCGGCCCTCCTGACCCTGGCGGGGCTGGTTGCGGTCCTGGTCGGCGCCCGTCTGCTCGTGGACGGGGCGACCGAGGTCGCCCGTGCCCTCGGGGTCGGCGAGGCGGTGATCGGACTGACCATCGTGGCCGTCGGCACCTCGTTGCCGGAACTGGCCACCTCGGCCATGGCGGCCGTCCGCGGCGCGCGCGACATCGCGCTCGGCAACGTCATCGGGTCGAACATCTTCAACGTGCTCGCGATCCTCGGGCTGACCGCGCTGGTGGCGCCGATCCCGGTGGAGCCGCGGTTCCTGTCGCTGGACGTGCCGGTGATGATCGCCGCCTCGTTCGGCCTTGCCGGCCTGGTCGCGTTCGGGGGCGGCATCGGGCGGCTTGCGGGGGCGGGACTGCTGCTGGCCTATGCGGCCTATGTGGGCTTCGCGATGCCGGCCGGCTGAGGCCCGGAACGGCCGGATCGGGAAAGAAAATTGCCGAACCGCCCCCCGCCGCGACACATTTTGCGCCGATTCCCCGTTGACGCTCTCCGGTGCCCTTCCTAATGTCCGGCCCGGAAGAGAAGGAACGCACCCTTGGATCGCATCCTGGACGTGGTAGGGGACGGGCGCATGGGCCGGTGACACGGAACCCCGTGGCCCCCCCTGCGCCCCCGACGACCTCGGGGGCTTTTTGTTGCCGGACGCATGGAGGACCGGAACGATGTCGCGGCAGATGACCGGCGCGCGGATGGTGGTGCAGGCGTTGAAGGACCAGGGCGTCGAGGTGGTCTTCGGCTACCCCGGCGGCGCGGTCCTGCCGATCTACGACGAACTGTTCCAGCAGGACGAGATCCGCCACATCCTGGTGCGGCACGAACAGGGTGCGGTCCACATGGCCGAGGGCTATGCCCGCTCCACCGGCCGGGTCGGCGTCGTGCTGGTGACCTCGGGCCCGGGGGCGACGAACGCCGTCACCGGAATGGTCGATGCGCTGATGGACTCGATCCCGATCGTCGTGCTGACCGGACAGGTGCCGACCTTCATGATCGGCGCCGACGCCTTCCAGGAGGCCGACACCGTGGGCATCACCCGGCCCGCGACCAAGCACAACTGGCTGGTGAAGGATACCGAGCGCCTGTCCGAGACGCTGCACCAGGCGTTCCACGTCGCCCGGTCGGGCCGGCCCGGCCCGGTGCTGGTGGATATCCCGAAGGACGTGCAGTTCGCCACCGGCACCTATGTGCCGCCCGAGCGCGCGCGCACCGACCACTACCGCCCCCGTGTCGAGGGCGACCCCGAGATGATCGCGCGCCTCGTCGAGGCGATGGAGACGGCGGAGCGGCCGATCTTCTACACCGGCGGCGGCGTGATCAACTCCGGGCCCCGCGCCTCGGCGCTGCTGCGCGCCTTCGTCGACGAGACCGGGTTTCCGATCACCTCGACGCTGATGGGCCTCGGCGCCTATCCGGCCAGCGGGAAGAACTGGCTGGGGATGCTCGGGATGCACGGGCTCTACGAGGCGAACCTGGCGATGCACGGCTGCGACCTGATGATCAACGTCGGCGCCCGCTTCGACGACCGCATCACCGGCCGCATCGCCGATTTCAGCCCGCGCTCGCGCAAGGCGCACATCGACATCGACCCTTCGTCGATCAACAAGGTGATCCGCACCGAGATGCCGATCGTGGGCGATGTGGCGCATGTGCTCGACGCCGCGCTTGCGCTGTGGCGGTCGCGCGGCGGCCGCACCAACCGCGAGGGTCTGGCGCGCTGGTGGGCGCAGATCGCGGAATGGCGCAAGGTCGACTGCCTGCGCTATCGCAACTCGGCAACCACGATCAAGCCGCAGTACGCGCTGCAACGGCTCGAGGCGCTGACCCGCGACCATCCGCGGCGCTACGTCTGCACCGAGGTCGGCCAGCACCAGATGTGGGCGGCGCAGTTCATGGGCTTCGAGGAACCGAACCGCTGGATGACGAGCGGGGGCCTCGGCACCATGGGCTACGGCCTGCCGGCCTCGATCGGCGTGCAGATCGCCCATCCGGACGCGCTGGTGATCAACGTGGCCGGCGAGGCCAGCTGGCTGATGAACATGCAGGAGATGGGCACGGCGGTGCAGTTCCGCACCCCGGTCAAGCAGTTCATCCTGAACAACGAGCGCCTGGGCATGGTGCGCCAGTGGCAGGAACTGCTGCACGGCGAGCGCTATTCCCATTCCTGGTCCGATGCGCTTCCGGATTTCGTGAAGCTCGCCGAGGCCTTCGGCTGCAAGGGGATCAAGTGCGACAACCCGGCCGACCTCGATGATGCGATCCGCGAGATGCTGGCCTATCCCGGGCCGGTCATCTTCGACTGCCTGGTGGAGAAGCACGAGAACTGCTTCCCGATGATCCCGAGCGGAAAGCCGCACAACGAGATGCTGCTGGGCGAGGCGGAGACGCAAGGCGCGATCGGCGCCGAGGGCGGCGTGCTGGTGTGAGGCGCGGGGGCTCCGCCCCCGCACCCCCGGGATATTTGGATCAAGAGGAAGGCAGGGCCTGGCGGCATGGCGGCGCTGAACATCCGGAAGGGCACCACGCGGCATTCGGCCTACGACCTGCGGTCGAGCTATGCCGAGGTGCAGGAGACCCACACCCTGGCGGTGATCGTGGACAACGAGCCCGGGGTTCTGGCGCGCGTCATCGGCCTGTTCTCGGGACGGGGCTACAACATCGAGAGCCTGACGGTGGCCGAGACCGACCATCGCGGCCATCGCTCGCGCATCACCATCGTCACCACCGGCACGCCGCAGGTGATCGAGCAGATCAAGGCGCAGCTGTCGCGCATGGTGCCGGTGCACGAGGTGCACGACCTGACGGTCGAGGGGCCGGCGGTGCAGCGCGAACTGGCGCTGTTCAAGGTGGTCGGCACCGGCGAAAAGCGGGTCGAGGCGCTGCGGCTCGCCGACATCTTCCGCGCCAGCGTGGTCGACTCGACGCTCGAGAGCTTCGTCTTCGAGATCACCGGGAACAGCGAGAAGATCGACGCCTTCGCCGAGCTGATGCGGCCGCTCGGGCTCAAGGAGATGGCCCGCACCGGGATCGCGGCGCTGTCGCGGGGGAGCTGAGCCGGGGCGCTTGCCCGGCTCCGGCTCCGGCCAGGGGTCTCAGGGCAGAAGGCCCACGGCGCGGGCGGCGGCCAGTTCCTCGGCGTCCACCCGGCCGTCGCCGTTCGCGTCGATCACCGCGAAGGCGTCCTCGCCGAGGTCCGGCCAGAGGGTGCGCATCTCGGCCAGGTTGAAGCCGCCGTCGCCGTTGCGGTCCTGCGGATCGGCGGCGAGCGCCGGCAGGGCGGCGAGCGCGAGGGCGCAGGCGGCGGCGAGCGGGGTTGTCCTGCGGCAAAGGCTGCGCGGCATCGGTCGGTCCTTTTGATCGGCCCCGGGTCGCGGGGCACCCTTGTGCGAGATGGGCCCGGCCGCGCCGCGATGCAACCGGCCCGCGCCGTCAGGCGGTGTCACGCGCCGTCACGGCGGTCCGATCGGCGGCCCGATCGGCGGCCCGATCACGGCGGCGCGACGACAGAGGGGGGGGCGGAGGCCCCCCGGTCTTGCGCATCGGGCTGGTCCGTTGACCGCTCGGTTCCTTCCCTGCCTGCGGCCCGATCGGCGTCAGGGGCGGGCGGCCCCGCCCCGGTGCCCGCGCCCCGCCGGTCGGGCCGGGGCGGGGACGGGCGTTCCTCAACTGCAGCCGCTGGTCGCGCCGCAGGTGTTGCACTTCAGGCAGGTGCCGTTGCGCACCAGGGTGAAGTTGCCGCACTCGCCGCAGGCCTCGCCCTCGTAGCCCTGCATCTTCGCCCGTGCCCGGGCGTCGAGGGCGGCACCCGCGGCGGCGAAGGCTGCCGGAGCCTCGGCCAGTCCCGGCATCAGCGCCGCCGCCGCCACGCTGCCGCCGCCGTAGGCCGTCGCGCCGCCCTGGAACACCACGAGCTCCTGCGGAAGGCGCTTGCGCAGGTAGCCGGTGGAGGAGATCTGCTTCAGCACCTCGATCGATTTCGAGGCCGCCGCCTCGCCCACCGGGGCGACATTGCCGCCGCGTTCGCCCTCGCCGAGGTCATCGAAGCTTGCGCCCGCGGGCTTCACATGGGCCAGGTCGGTGCGGTCGAGATAGCTGATCGCCAGTTCCCGGAAGATGTAGTCGAGGATCGAGGTCGCGTTCTTGATCGCCTCGTTGCCCTGGACCATGCCCGCCGGCTCGAAGCGGGTGAAGGTGAAGGCATCGACGAACTCCTCGAGCGGCACCCCGTATTGCAGCCCGACCGACACCGCGATGGCGAAGTTGTTCATCATCGCCCGGAAGGCCGCGCCCTCCTTGTGCATGTCGATGAAGATCTCGCCAAGCCGCCCGTCGGCGTATTCGCCGGTGCGCAGATAGACCTTGTGGCCGCCGACGACGGCCTTCTGGGTGTAGCCCTTGCGCCGTTCGGGCAGCTTCTCGCGGTGGGCGCGCACCACCTCGCGCAGGATGATCTTCTCGACCACCTTCTCGGCCAGCACCTGCGCCTTCTCGGCCGGCCGGCCGGCGGCCATTGCCGCCTCGGCGGCGTCGTCCTCCTCGACCAGGCTTGCGGCCAGCGGCTGGCTGAGCTTCGAGCCGTCGCGGTAGAGCGCGTTCGCCTTGACCCCGAGCCGCCAGGACATCTCGTAGGCCGCCAGGCAGTCGGCGATGGTCGCGGTGTTCGGCATGTTGATGGTCTTCGAGATCGCGCCCGAGATGAAGCTCTGCGCCGCCGCCATCATGGTGATGTGGCTCTCGACCGACAGGAAGCGCCGGCCCGTCTTGCCGCAGGGATTGGCGCAGTCGAAGACCGGCAGGTGTTCGGGCCTGAGGTGCGGCGCGCCCTCGAGCGTCATCGTGCCCACGGCGTGGTCGTTGGCGGCGTCGATCTGCTCGCGCGTGAATCCGAGGTGGCGCAGCAGGTCGAAGCCCGGGTCGGCCAGCTTCTCGGCCGGGATCCCGAGGGTGCCGGTGCAGAAGTCCTCGCCGAGCGTCCACGGGTTGAAGACGAAGCGGATGTCGAAGGCCGAGGGCAGCGCGGCCTCGATCCGGGCGATCTCGACGGGGCCGAACCCGTGGCCGATCAGCGCGGTATGGTCGATGCCCGGCGCCTGCGCCAGGCTGCCGTGGCCGACCGCATGGGCGACGATGTCGGCGATCTCGGCCTCGCTGTAGCCAAGCTGCGCCAGCGCCGCGGGCACCGAGCGGTTGATGATCTTGAAATAGCCCCCGCCGGCCAGCTTCTTGAACTTGACGAGGGCGAAGTCGGGCTCGATCCCGGTGGTGTCGCAGTCCATCACCAGTCCGATCGTTCCCGTCGGCGCAATGACGGTGGCCTGCGCGTTGCGAAATCCGTGATGCTCGCCGAGCCGCAACGCCTCGTCCCAGGCCGACCGCGCCAATGCGACGAGGGCGGGATCGGGGCAGTTCGCGGCGTCGAGCGGCACCGGCGGCACGTTCACCCCCTCGTAGCCGTCGCGGTGGCCGTAGGCGGCGCGACGGTGGTTGCGGATGACGCGTAGCATGTGGCTCCGGTTGCGCGCGAAGCCGGCGAAGGGCCCGACCTCGGCGGCGATCTCGGCCGAGGTGGCATAGGCGACCCCGGTCATGATCGCGGTCAGCGCGCCGCAGAGCGCCCGGCCGGCATCCGAGTCGTAGGGCAGGCCCATGGACATCAGAAGTCCGCCGATGTTGGCATAGCCGAGCCCGAGGGTGCGGAAGTCGTGGGACAGTTGCGCGATCTCGCGGCTGGGGAACTGCGCCATCAGCACGCTGACCTCCAGCGTCAGCGTCCACAGCCGGGTGGCGTGCACATAGGCCTCGGCGTCGAAGCGGCCGTCCCGCCAGAAGGTCAGCAGGTTCATCGACGCCAGGTTGCAGGCGGTGTCGTCGAGGAACATGTATTCCGAACAGGGGTTCGAGGCGCGGATCGGCCCGTCCTCGGGGCAGGTGTGCCAGGCGTTGATCGTGTCGTGGAACTGGATGCCGGGGTCGGCGCAGGCCCAGGCGGCCTGGCCGACCTGTTCCCAGAGCTCCCGCGCCTTCAACGTCTTCGCCACCTTGCCGTCGGTGCGGCGGGTGAGCTGCCAGTCGGCATCCGCCCGCACCGCCGCGAGGAAGGCATCGGTCACGCGCACCGAGTTGTTCGAGTTCTGTCCCGAGACGCTGGCATAGGCCTCGCCGTCCCAGTCGGTGTCGTAGGTCGGGAACTCGATCCCGGTGTAGCCCTGCGCGGCATAGTCGAGCACGCGCTTCACGAAGGTCTCGGGGATGCCCGCCTTCTTGGCGTCGCGGATCGCCGCCTTGAGGCCGGCATTGCGTGCGGGATCGGTGGCCGCGGCGGCCTCGCCGTCCCAGGCGCGGATCGCGGCGAAGATCGCGTTCAGGTGCTTCTCGTGCAGCTTCGAACCGGCGACGAGGCTGGCGACCTTCTGCTCCTCGACCACCTTCCAGTTGATGAAGGCCTCGATGTCGGGGTGATCCATGTCGCAGATCACCATCTTCGCCGCCCGCCGCGTGGTGCCGCCCGACTTGATCGCGCCGGCGGCGCGGTCGCCGATCTTCAGGAACCCCATCAGCCCCGAGGACTTGCCCCCGCCCGAGAGCTTCTCGCCCTCGCCGCGCAGCTTCGAGAAGTTGGTCCCCGTCCCCGAGCCGTACTTGAACAGCCGCGCCTCGCGCACCCAGAGATCCATGATCCCGCCCTCGTTCACCAGGTCGTCGGCCACCGACTGGATGAAGCAGGCGTGCGGCTGGGGGTGTTCGTAGGCGCTCTCCGAGCGGGTGAGCGCGCCGGTGCGGTGATCGACGTAGAAATGCCCCTGGCTCGGGCCGTCGATGCCGTAGGCCCAGTGCAGCCCGGTGTTGAACCACTGCGGCGAGTTCGGTGCCGCCATCTGCGCGGCCAGCATGTAGCGCATCTCGTCGAAGTAGGCGCGGGCGTCGTCCTCGGCGGTGAAGTAGCCGCCCTTCCAGCCCCAGTAGGCCCAGGCTCCGGCCAGCCGGTCGAAGACCTGCCGCGCCGAGGTCTCGCCGCCCGTGCGCTCGGCCTCGGGCAGGCGGGCCAGCGCCTCGGCATCGGCGACCGACCGCCAGAGAAACTCGGGCACGCCCTCCTCGGGCACCCGCTTCAGGCGGGCGGGGACGCCCGCCTTGCGGAAATACTTCTGCGCCAGGATGTCGGCGGCGACCTGGCTCCAGCCTTCCGGCACCTCGATTCCCTCGAGGCGGAACACCACCTTGCCATCGGGATTGCGGATCTCGGAGGCGGTGGTCGTGAAACCGAGCTGCTCGTAGGCATCGGCCCCGGCCCGGGTGAACATGCGGTCGATCTTCATGGTCTCATGCCCCGTCGTTTCTGTCGTTGAACCGGCGCGCGGTCTCCGCGCTCCGGGCCGTCCGGTGGACGGGACAGCCGCCCTGAGGCCCCGGAACCCTGCACGGGCTTCCCGGGCCAGCGCCCCCCGGGCGCCCCGTCGCAGAGGATGCTGTCCCGCCCCTTGGGCACTAGATGTGGTGTGCCTGTGGGCGGCCCGCACAACCTGACGTGTGTGCTAGCCTCCGGTCAACGAGAAAATTTGAGCCATCCACCGATTTTCGCGCTTGACCTGCAGGCCGGCCACGCCCGGGCGCGTGAATCGCCTTCGTGACAGTCGGCCGGGCGCGCGGTCGCGCTGCGCCGCCCCGGCACGGCGGTGGCGGATGGTCGGGGCGAGAGGATTCGAACCTCCGGCCTGCAGTACCCAAAACTGCCGCGCTACCAGGCTGCGCCACGCCCCGACGATGGACAGGGATAGTGCGGATTCGGCCGCAAGGGAACCTGCCGGAGCGCAGCGGGCCGCCCCGGCGCGGCGCCGGGGTCAGAAGATGAAGTCGGAGACCATGACCGAGGTGACGCCGACAAGCTCGATCTCGAAGCCGGTGATGCCGTTCAGGTCGAAGTCGATCTCCAGGATCGAGGTCGTGGGGTTGAACAGGATCACCGAGAACGGATCGAAGCCGCCGCCCGGGGCGCCCTTCAGGTCGAGCTTGTCGGTTCCCGATCGGAAGTCGGCGATCACATCGCGCGAGGCGCCCTTGCCGAGATCGGTAAGCGCGGCGAATACGAACACGTCCGCGCCGCTTCCGCCGAAGATCGTGTCGGCCCCGCCGCCGCCGGTGATCGTGTCCTGGCCCGCCCCGCCCGACAGCAGGTCGTCGCCCGCTCCGCCGGCGATGCTGTCGTCGCCTTCGTTGCCGCGGATCGTGTCGTTGCCCTCGCCGCCCACGGGCGAGTCGGCCCCGCCGCCGCCGCCGTAGCCGGTGTCGTTGCCGGTTCCGAGTTGGGCCGAATCGTTGCCGCCCTCGCGCCGGATGAGGTTGCCGGCGCGCGGGGCATAGGTGAGTCCGTCAGCGGTGACTCCGGTCCGCAGGAACATCCCGTCGTTCCCCGGGCGTCCGGTGATCTGGTAGGGCAGCGCGAAGAACAGGTTCTCGATCGCCGCCGGGTTGCTGCCGTCGAGTTCGGCGAAGATTGCGTTCGACAGGCGCTTCGCCGGGATGTTGAGGTTGTCCACCGTGCACCACGGCACGCCGCCCACATACATCGAGATCGACGTGATCGTGCCGACACCGGCCAGGAAAGTCGTCGTCCCGATGGTGACCGTGCCGAGATTGTTGCCGGTGATCGCCCAGGTCACGTTCGAGCCGGGCCGGCTGAGCCCGATCAGGGTCGGGGACTGGGCCGTGACGTCGAAGTTCTTGATCTCGTTGAGATGGAAGAAGGCATCGAACGGGTTCGCGAGATTGGGAAAGAGGATGCGTGCGACTTCGGGTCTCCGTCAGGCCGGCTCACAGCCGGGTGGGTCCTGCTGGCAGATCGGGCGTGCCGACGCAGGGGAGACACGCAGGGGCATGGGGGGGAGGCGGGGCGGGAACCCGCCCCGCCCGCGGTCAGACCAGAACGTCGCCGAACGGCAGGGCGGTGATCCCGTCCAGAAGGATCTCGAAGTCCACGAGGCCGTTGCCGTCGATGTCGAACTGCAGGAGGCCGGTTGCCCCGTCGAACCGGACCTGGTTCGCCCCCGAGAACGGGCCGGTGCCGATGAAGGTGAGCCCGCCGATGCCGGTCAGGTCGATCCGGTCGATGCCGCGCTGGTAGTTCACGATCACGTCCCGCGCTCCGGACCCCTTGCCGAGGTGGCTGAGGCTCGAGAAGACGAAGGTATCGGCCCCGGTGCCGCCTTCCAACGTGTCGCGGCCTGCTCCGCCCTCGAGCCGGTCGTTTCCGCCTCCGCCGAGAAGGCTGTCGTTGCCGGTGCCGCCGAACAGCGAGTCGTTGCCGGCCTCTCCGTAGAGCGTGTCGTTGCCCGTCCCGCCGTTCAAGGTATCGCCGCCGCCGCCGCCGTAGCCGACATCGTTGCCGCCGCCACCCGTGATCAGATCGGCGCCGAGCCCGCCTTCGGCCCGGTCGTTGCCGTTGCCGCCCTCGAGCGTGTCGTTGCCGGCGTTTCCGTAGAGCGAATCCGCACCCTCGCCGCCGAGGATCAGGTCGCCGCCGTTGCCGCCGGCGATCGTGTCGTTGCCGGCGCCGCCCTCCAGCCGGTCCGCGCCGATCCAGCCGTGCAGCAGGTCGCTGCCGCTGCCGCCGATGAGCGTGTCGTTGCCGTAGCCGCCCTCCAGCGTGTCGTTTCCGGCGCCGCCCTGCAGCGTGTCATTGCCCGCCTGGCCGATCAACCAGTCGTTGCCCGTGCCGCCGTCGAGGCTGTCGTTGCCGTTGCCGCCCTGCAGCGTGTCGTTGCCGGCGTTTCCGTAAAGCGAATCGGCACCGTCGCCGCCGCCGATCAGGTCGTCGCCGTCGCCGCCCATGAGCGAGTCCTCGCCGCCCAGGCCGAAGACATGGTCGTTGCTGCCAAGGCCGCGGATCGTGTCGTTGCCGCCGCCGCCGGCCAGGTAGTCGCCCAGCGATCCGCCGACGATCGAGTCCCGCCCGTTGCCGGCGGTGATGTTGTTCGGGCTGTCGGCGAGGACGTAGCGGTTGTCGCCGGTGGGCGTGAGGTCCACGCCGTCGCCGCTGACCGTGAAACCGCTCTGGACGGCGCCGGTGGAGAGCGACGTGAAGTTGTAGGCCAGCGACAGGAACAGCGCCTCGAGCGCGGCGAAGTTGGTTCCCTGTTCGTCTGCCAGAAGCGCCGCGTGCAGCGTCGCGGCAGCCAGGCCGACATCGGTGACGGTGAACAACCCGTCGGCGACGATCGCGGTGATCGTGCCGCCGGTCAGGTAGGTCTTTCCGCCGATGACGGTGGTCGAAAGGCCGGTGCCTGCCACGAACACACGGGTTCCGCTGAAGGCGCTCGGCATCGCGAGGTCGTAGGTCACCAGCGTCGGCGTCGCCGACACGATCGCTCCGAACTTCAGATCCGACAGGATGTAGAAGATGTCGTCGATGGTGCCGTTCAGGTCATCGATGTTGACGTTGGGCATGGGGCCTGCCTTCCGAACTCTTCCCGAGTGGGCGCCACCGGGGGCGCGGGCCGGGATAGCTGCGACGACGGGCGGCATCGTGCCGCGCCGGATCTTGCCGTGGGTGGACCCGATCGACGGCCGCTGAACGGACCGATCAGATCATCCGTCCGGTCTCCCTTCGCCGCGAAGGGTCGCCCGGGCGGGCCGGATGGGCGGACAGGACGGCGCGCGCTTCCCCTTTCTTCCTCCCGGTCGGAATGGTAGTCGTGACCCGCCGCCTGCGTCAAGCTGTCACAAGTTGCCCTCAGGGCGGCTCGCAGGGCCAGGCGGCACGGTCCTGGGGCAGGGCCGGGTGGCGCAGTTCCGCGCCGGGTTCGATCCCGATCCGCGCCGCCAGCCCGCCGTTGATCTCGAGCACCGCAAGGATGCCGTCGCCGCCCGGGATCGGCGTGCGGTCGAGCGGCACCGCCCGGGCATGCACCCGCACCACCTTTCCGGTTTCGTCGGCGAAGATCATGTCGAGCGGAATCAGCGTGTTCTCCATCCAGAAGGCGACGCTCTGGGGGTATTCGTAGATGAACAGCATCCCCGACCCCAGGGGCAGCGACGTGCGGTGCATGAGGCCCGCCGCCCGTTCGGCCGGTTCGTCGGCGATCTCGACGCTGAAGGCGGCGGTGCCGAACGGCCCGCGCAGCTCGACCCGCCCCGCGCTGCAGGCGTCCGCCGGACCGGCGACACCGAAGGCCGACGCCAGCGCCAGCGCCAGCGCCAGAACGGCCCCCGGCCGCGCGGCGGTCACGGCGCCTCCGTCCGAAGCGCGGCATCCCACGCGGCGACCAGCGTCGCCAGCCGCCCGCGCCGCCCCTCGATCACCTTGAGGCTGATGGCCTCGCCGGGCTGGAGGTCGGCGAAGCCGGACCGGCGCAGAACGTCGATGTGGATGAACACGTCATCGGCCCGGCCGAAGACGTTGGCGAAGCCGAAGCCCTTGCCACGATCGAACCACTTCACCCGCGCCGGCAGGAGCGGCAGGGCTGCCAGAACCTCGGGACGGACCCGGGCGATGTCGTCGAGCCCGCTTCCGGATCCGGTCGCAGGCGGCTCGAGCTGTGTGACCTTCGCGGCCAGCCGGCCGCGCGCGGTGGCCTGCACCTCGACCTCGATCGCCGAATTCTCGGCCACCGAGTTCTGCCCGAAAGCGCGCAGGACGTTGGCGTGCAGCAGGATGTCGGGGCCGCCGTCGTCGGCCACGATGAAGCCGAAGCCCTTGCCCGGGTCGAACCACTTCACCCGACCGCTGGCACGCACAGCGGGCCGGTCGCCCCCCGATCGTTCGTCAGCGCCCAAGACCGTTGCCGTCCATCCCCAACCGCACCGGTTTCTCCGGCCTTCTGCCCGCCAATGCAAGCGGTAAACGGCCGCGCCGCGCGCCGTCCGCACCAGCGTTCCGTCTGGCGGAACCCTCGGTCGCGCCCGCGGCCGTGGTGACAGCCCTGTCCCCGCGTGCTAGGGCCGCCCTGCGGGCGCATGACCCGCAGGCAGTCAGAGGCAACGGACATGGACGACCGGACCGGCATCTTCGCGGGGGATGACCCGTTCCTGATCGCCCGCTCCTGGCTCGACGAGGCGCGCGCGAGCGAACCCAACGACCCCGACGCGATCGCGCTGGCCACCGTCGATGCCCGCGGCCTGCCGAACGTGCGGATGGTGCTTCTGCGCGAGATCGAGGCCGAGGGCCCGGGATCGTCGGGCATCCCCGAGGGCGCCTTCGTGTTCTACACCAACTACGGCTCGGCAAAGGCGCGCGAGATCGAGGCGACGGGCGCGGCCGCCTTCGTGCTGCACTGGAAGTCGCTGCGCCGCCAGATCCGGGTCCGCGGCCACGCCAGCCGCGAGGACGGCGCGAAGGCCGATGCCTATTTCGCGTCGCGCTCGCTGAAGAGCCGGCTCGGCGCCTGGGCCTCGCGCCAGTCCGAACCGCTGGCCTCGCGCGCGGCGCTGATGGCCGAGGTCGCACGGCAGACGGCCCTGCATGGTCTGAACCCGCCGCGCCCCCCGTTCTGGGGCGGGTTCCGCATCCGTCCGGTCGAGATCGAGTTCTGGGCCGACGGCGCCTACCGCCTGCACGACCGCTTCCGCTGGCGCCGCGAGGGTCCGGGCAAGCCCTGGCAGATCGAGCGGCTCAATCCCTGACGGGGCGTCCGAGGCCCGCGGGTCTGCGCGGAACGCGCCCGGGCCGCTGGGGAAGGGCCGCAGCGAAGCCGGCGGCCGGAGGGGCGGCGGCGCGGCCGCGGCGCTTGAAGCAATGGAGCGGACGGTCTAAACGGGCGCGTGGCGCGGGGAAGGGACGGGTGATGGCGGTGTCGTTGATGGCCGGCAGGCGCGGGCTGATCATGGGGCTTGCGAACGACAAGTCGATCGCCTGGGGCATCGCGCGGGTTCTGCACGAGGCCGGGGCGGAACTGGCCGTCTCCTACCAGGGCGAGGCCTTCCGCAAGCGCGTGGAGCCGCTCTGTGCCGGGATCGGGGTGCGCGAGCTGATCGAATGCGACGTCGCCGATCCGGCCTCGCTCGACCGGCTGTTCGACCGGCTGGCCGCGGTCTGGGGGCGGCTCGACTTCGTGGTTCACGCCATCGCCTATTCCGACAAGGACCAACTCCGCGACCGCTACATCGACACCAGCCCCGAGAACTTCCGCCGCACGATGGAGATCTCGGTCTATTCCTTCACCGCGGTCGCGCGGCGCGCGGAACCGCTGATGTCCGGCGGGGGGGCGCTTCTGACGCTCAGCTACTACGGCGCCGAGAAGGTGATGCCGCACTACAACGTCATGGGCGTGGCGAAGGCCGCGCTCGAGGCCTCGGTGCGCTATCTCGCCGAGGATCTCGGCCCCGGCGGCATCCGGGTGAACGCGATCAGCGCCGGGCCGATCAAGACGCTGGCGGCCAGCGGCATCGGCGATTTCCGCTACATCCTGAAGTGGAACGAACTGAACTCGCCGCTGCGCCGCAACGTCACCCAGGAAGAGGTGGGGCGCTCGGCGCTCTATCTTCTGTCGGACCTCGGCAGCGGCGTGACCGGCGAGATCCTGCACGTCGATGCCGGCTATCACGCGATCGGCATGAAGGCGGTGGATGCGCCCGATATCGACGTGGTCACCGGGCGGAAGGAGGCGGCGCAATGAAGGATCGGCTGCCGCACGAGAAGGGATTCCACGTCAGCTGGGACCAGATCCACCGCGATGCCCGGGCGCTGGCCTGGCGGCTGGACGGGCAGGGGCCCGACGGCGGCGCCTGGCGGGCGGTGGTGGCGGTGACCCGCGGCGGCATGGCGCCGGCGATGATCGTCAGCCGCGAACTCGACATCCGCACCGTCGATACCATCAGCGTCAAGAGCTACGACCACCAGACCCAGACCCCGCCGCGGCTGATCAAGCCGCCGCAGGCCGCGGTGATGGGCGAGGACGGCACCGGGGTGCTGATCGTCGATGACCTCGTCGATACCGGCAAGACCCTGGAACTGGTGCGCGGCCTCTACCCGCGGGCGCATTTCGCCACCGTCTATGCCAAGCCCGGGGGACGTTCCATGGTGGACACCTACATCACCGAGGTCAGCCAGGACACCTGGATCTTCTTTCCCTGGGACATGGCGCTGCAATACGTCGAACCCTTCCGCGGCCGCGACTGAGCGGCGGGGCCCGCGGCGGTGGCGACGCAAGGCCCCCGCGGTCGAGGGTCCGGCGGTCGAGGGTCCGGCGGTCGAGGGTCCGGTCGGGCGCCGGCGGGAGGGCGGCGCCCGGGGCACGGAGCCCGGAGGCGGGGCAGGGGGCGGGGCCGGGGGCGCGGCCTCGGCGCCGGCGGCGACGGGGGGCAGTTGCGGCCGTGCCGGCGGATGCGGAGGAGGGAGCGGTGCGGGCAGGCGTGAACCCGGCGATGGCGGCGACCGAGCCGCCCCCGGTGATGGAGGCGCGGCGCTGGATCGCGGGGCGCGAGTTCCCGCCCGACCGGCCGCTGCTGAACCTCAGCCAGGCCGCACCGGTCGATCCGCCGCCCGAGGGCCTGCGGCAGGCGATGGCCGAGGCGATCCTGACCGATCCGGCCGCGCATCTCTACGGGCCGGTCCTCGGCCTGCCGGCGCTGCGCGAGGAACTGGCGGCGCGCTGGACCCTGGCCTACGGCGGCGCCATCGCGCCGGCGCAGGTTGCCATCACCTCGGGCTGCAACCAGGCCTTCGCCGCGGCGGTGGCGACGCTCGCCGGGGCGGGCGACGAGGTGATCCTGCCGGTTCCATGGTATTTCAACCATGCCATGTGGCTGACGATGAACGGAATCCGGGCGGTGCCGCTGCCTGTCGGCCCCGGCCTGATCCCCGATCCCGAGGCGGCGGCAGCGCGGGTCGGGCCGCGCACCCGGGCGATCGCGCTGGTCAGCCCGAACAACCCGGGCGGGGTGGAATACCCCGCCGAGGTGGTCGCCGCCTTCCACGAGCTCGCCCGGGCGCGCGGGCTCGCGCTGATCCTGGACGAGACCTACCGCGACTTCGACAGCCGCCCGGGCGCCCCGCACGGGCTGTTCGCCGACCCCGACTGGGACGACACGCTGATCCACCTCTATTCCTTCTCCAAGGCCTACCGGCTGACCGGGCACCGGGTGGGGGCGATGGTGGCTTCGGCCGCGCGCCTGGCCGAGGTCGAGAAGTTCCTCGACACGGTGACGATCTGCCCCGCGCAGCCGGGCCAGATCGGGGCGCTCTGGGGGATGCGCAACCTCGACCAGTGGCTGGCGGGCGAACGGGCCGAGATCCTCGCCCGCCGGGCGGCGATGGCGGCCGGTTTCGCCGCGCTTCCGGGCTGGCGCCTGCTCGGCATCGGGGCCTATTTCGCCTATGCCGCGCAGGACTTCGGGATCGCCTCGCCGGTGCTCGCGCGGCAGCTGGTCGCGGAGCAGTCGCTCCTGGTCCTGCCGGGAACGATGTTCCGCCCTGCGGACGATGCGGCGGGCGCGGCCGAAGTCCGGATCGCCTTCGCCAATGCCGACCGCGACGGCATCGCAGAGCTGTTCCGCCGGCTGGCGGCCTTCCGTCCCTGAAGGCTTGCCGATGCGCGCGGCCGGGCTTAGGGAGAAGCGCCTGAGGATGGCGGAGGGGGCATGGCGGGCGCGGGCAGCAGGATCGCGAACCTCGGCGTCTGGGTGATCCTGGCGCTGCTGGTCGTGGGTCTCGCCGGTTTCGGCATCGGCAGCTTCGGTGGCGGGGTCCGGTCGATCGGGTCGGTCGGCACCACCGACATTTCGGTGGATGACTACGCGCGCGCGCTTCAGAACGAGCTGCGGGCCCGCGCCAGGGCAACCGGCCAGTCGGTGCCGCTGGCCTCGCCCGAGGGGCAGGCGCTGGCGGCGGCCGTGCGCCGGCAGGTGATCGGCACCGCCGCGCTCGACGGCGAGGCGGCGCGGCTCGGGCTGTCGGTGGGCGATGCGACGGTGCGCGATGCGGTGCTGTCGGTCCCGGCCTTCCAGGGGTTCGACGGCAGCTTCGACCGTGCCGCCTATGCCGAGACCCTGCGCCAGAACGGCCTGAGCGAGGCCGCCTTCGAGGAGGCGGTCCGCCGCGAGTCCGCGCGCACGCTCCTCGGCATCGCCGTCGCCGGCGGGGTGAGCGCGCCGGCGACCTTCGCCGCGACGCTGACCGCCTATCTCGGCGAGCGGCGCGACCTGCTCTGGCTGAAGCTCGATGCCTCGGCGCTCGATGCGCCGCTGCCCGACCCCGACGCAGAGGCGGCGCGGGCGTTCTACGAGGCGAACCCGGAGGCCTTCACCGAACCCGAGAAGAAGCGCATCGCCTATCTCTGGCTCTCGCCCGAGATGATGATCGACGCGGTGACGGTGGACGAGGCGGCCCTGCGCGCGCGCTACGAAGAGCGCGCGGCCGACTACAACCGCCCCGAGCGGCGCCTTGTCGAACGGCTGGTGTTCCCCGACCGCGCGGCGGCCGAGGCGGCGCGGGCCGCGCTCGATGCCGGCACCGGGGCGAGCTTCGAGAGCCTCGTGACCGGCCGCGGCCTGACGCTGGCCGACGTGGACCTCGGCGACGTGACCGAGGCCGATCTGGGCCGCGGGGGCGCCGCCGTCTTCGCGCTGGCGGAGCCGGGGGTGACCGGGGTCGTGGACACCGACCTCGGACCGGCGCTGTTCCGGGTGAATGCGATCCTTCCGGCGGAGAACAGGCCCTTCGAGGAGGCGCGTGACGAGCTTCGCGCCGAGGTCGCGCTCGACCGCGCGCGCCGGGCGGTGGCCGGGGAGCGCGAGGCGATCGACGACCTGCTGGCAGGGGGCGCGACGCTCGAGGAGATTGCGGCCGACACGCCCGCCGTGTTCGGCACGCTCGACTTCGTCGAGGGCATGGACGAGGGGATCGCCGCCTATGCCGCGTTCCGCGAGGCTGCCGCCGCGCTGACCGAGGCGGACTTCCCGGCGCTCGGCGAGCTCGAGGACGGCGGGCTGTTCGCGATCGACCTCATCGCGGTGATGCCGCCGGCGCTGCTGCCGTTCGAGGCGGTCGCCGAGCGCGCGGCCCAGCTCGCCCGGCGGGCGGCCGAGACCGAGGCGCTGATCGCCCTTGCCGCCACGCTGAAGGCGCGCCGCGAGGCGGGCGAGAGCTGGGAGGCGATCGGCTTCGAGCCGCAGCGACACGAGGGGCTTGCGCGCGAAAGCTACGTGGACGGCGCGCCCGAGGGCCTGCTGGCGACGGCCTTCCGGATGGCTCCGGGCGCGGTCGAGATCCTGCCCGGCGAGGGGTCGGTCAGCCTGATCGAGCTCGAGCGCATCCTGCCCGCCGATGCCGATGCCGCCGATTCGCTGTTCCTGCGTGCCGCAATCGGACAGGCCGCGGCGCAGGGGGTCGCGCAGGATCTGTTGGACCTCTTCACCGCGGCGATCGAGGCCGAGGCGGGGATCCGCCTGAACGAGGCCGCGATCGCCGCGGTCCACGCGCAGTTTCCCTGAGGCGTGCGGGGCATGGCCCTCCTGCCGGACTTCGCGGCCTTCGAGGCCGGTTACGCGGCGGGGCGCAACCAGCTGGTCTGGACGCGCCTGGCCGCCGACCTCGACACGCCGGTGTCGCTGATGCTGAAGCTCGCCGGCGGGCGGGCGATGAGCTTCATGCTGGAAAGCGTGACCGGCGGCGAGGTGCGGGGCCGCTATTCGGTGGTCGGCCTCAAGCCCGACCTGATCTGGCAATGCCGCGGCACGACGAGCCGGATCAACCGCGAGGCGCGCTTCGATCCGGCGGCCTTCCGCGACCTGCCGGGCAGTCCGCTCGACACGCTGCGCGCGCTGATCGCGGAAAGCCGGATCGACATGCCCGAGGATCTTCCGGCGATCGCTGCGGGGCTCTTCGGCTTCCTCGGCTACGACATGATCCGGCTGGTCGAGCATCTGCCCGACATGCCGCCCGACCGGCTGGGCCTGCCGGATGCGGTGCTGATGCGTCCCTCGGTCGTCGCGGTGCTCGACGGGGTGAAGGGCGAGGTGACGGTGGTCGCGCCGGCCTGGGCGGGTTCGGGCCTGTCGCCCCGCGCCGCCTATGCCCAGGCGGCCGAACGGGTGATGGATGCGGTCCGCGACCTCGAGCGGCCGGTGGCGGTCGAGCGGGGGCTCGGCGCGGCCGCCGAGGTCGGGCCCGCGGTCTCGAACTTCACCCGCGAGGCCTACATCGCCGCCGTCGAGAAGGCCAAGGCCTACATCCGCGCCGGCGACATCTTCCAGGTGGTCCCGAGCCAGCGCTGGAGCCAGACGTTCCGGCTGCCGCCCTTCGCGCTTTACCGCAGCCTGCGGCGGACCAATCCCTCGCCGTTCATGTTCTACTTCAACTTCGGCGACTACCAGATCGTGGGAGCCAGTCCCGAGATCCTCGTCCGCCTGCGCGGCGGCGAGGTGACGATCCGCCCGATCGCCGGCACCCGGCCGCGCGGCCGCACGCCCGAGGAGGATCGGGCGCTGGAGGCCGAGCTGATCGCCGATCCCAAGGAACGCGCCGAGCATCTGATGCTGCTCGACCTGGGGCGCAACGACGTGGGCCGGGTCGCGCGGATCGGCACGGTGCGGCCGACCGAGAGCTTCGCGATCGAGCGCTACAGCCATGTGATGCACATCGTCTCGAACGTGGTGGGGGAGCTCGCGCCGGGCGAGGATGCGCTGTCGGCGCTGCTGGCGGGGCTGCCGGCGGGCACGGTCTCGGGGGCGCCGAAGGTGCGCGCGATGGAGATCATCGACGAGCTCGAGCCCGAGAAGCGCGGCATCTACGGCGGCGGCGTCGGCTATTTCGCCGCGAACGGCGAGATGGACATGTGCATCGCGCTGAGGACCGCGGTGGTGAAGGACGGGATGCTGCACATCCAGGCCGGCGGCGGCGTGGTGCATGACAGCGACCCCGAGGCGGAATGGCAGGAGACCGTCAACAAGGCCCGCGCGATCCGCGCCGCGGCCGAGGACGCCGGGCGGTTCGCCGGCGGAACGACCGGCTAGCGCAGCCGGGGGCGCTGCCCCCGTCGCCCGTTCCGGGCGACTCCCCCGGGATATTTGCGGACCGGACATGGGGGGGAGCCCGCGGCGCGACGGACGGGCGAGGCCGCTGCGGGCCGGGGCGCGCCGGGGCCGGTGAGGGGGCGCGGGGGCGGGGGCTGCCGGTCCGGCCACCCTCTCTGCGGGATGCGGGCGGTCGGCCGGCCGGCGGAGGGCCCGTGGCGCGGGTAAGCGGCGCCGGGCCCGCGACGGGCCCGCGACGGGCCGTTCCCCGGGCCGGAGGGGAGCGCAGGGGGGCGGCGAAGGTGCCGCGGCGGCTCGGGCTGCGGGGTTCGGGCGCCGGTCGCCCCGGATCAGCCGGCGGCGATCCGGTCGGCCTTCTCGACCAGCACCTGGGCCTGGCGGATCGAGGCGTAGTCGATCAGCCGACCGTCGAGCGAGACCGCGCCCTTGCCCTGACGCTCGGCCTCGGCCATCGCCTCGAGGATCCGGCGGGCGCGGGTGACCTCGGCCTCGGAGGGGCTCATCACCGCGTTCGCGAGCGCGATCTGGCTGGGGTGGATCGCCCATTTGCCCTCGCAGCCCAGCACCGCGGCGCGGCGGGCGGCCGCCTCGAAGCCCTCGGGGTCGGAGAAGTCGCCGAAGGGACCGTCCAGCGGTCGCAGCCCGTTCGCCCGCGCCGCGACGACCATGCGCGCGAGCGCGTAGTGCCACATGTCGCCCCAGTGACGCTCGCGCCGGCCGTCCTCGAGCGGATCGGTCAGCACGGCGTAGTCGCGATTGACGCCGCCGATCTGGGTGGTGCGGGCGCGCGTCGAGGCGGCATAGTCGGCGACGCCGAAGTGAAGCGATTCGTTGCGCCTCGAGGCGGCGGCGATGGCCTCGACGTTCTGCATGCCGAGCGCGGTCTCGATGATCAGCTCGAAGCCGAGGCGCTTGCGGCGGCCCATCGCGGTCTCGGCCTGGGTCACCAGCATGTCCACCGCATAGACGTCGGCCGCGGTGCCGACCTTCGGGATCATGATCAGGTCGATCCGCTCCGACCCCTGTTCGATCAGGTCCACCACGTCGCGGTACATGTAGTGGGTGTCGAGCCCGTTGATGCGGACCGAGAGCGTCTTGCCGCCCCAGTCGATGTCGTGGCTGGCCGCGATGATGTTCCGGCGCGCCTGCACCTTCTCGTCGGGGGCGACGGCATCCTCGAGGTCGAGGAACACGACGTCGGCGGCCGAGGCGGCCGCCTTCTCGAACATCTGCGGCTGGCTGCCCGGCACCGCCAGTTCGCTGCGGTTGAGGCGGGCGGGCGCGGGTTCGACGGTGTAGAAGCTCATCTGCCGGGATCCTTGCAGGGAGGGCCCGCGGCCCGGGCACGGCCCGGGGCGCGGATGTGAAGTCGGTCGGGACGGGGCGCCGCCGGTCAGGCGGCGCGGGCGAGCGTCTCGGCCACGGTGGTGCCGATCGCGGCGGGGGTGGGCGAGATCGACACGCCCACCTCGCGCAGGATCTCGACCTTCTCGGAGGCGCTTTCGCCGAAGGCCGAGATGATCGCCCCCGCATGGCCCATCCGCCGGCCCTTCGGGGCCGAGAGCCCGGCGACATAGGCGATCACGGGCTTGGTCATGTGGTCGCGGATGTATTCGGCCGCCTCGGCCTCCTGCGGCCCGCCGATCTCGCCGATCATCACCACCGCATGGGTGTCGGGGTCGGCCTCGAACAGCTCGAGGATGTCGCGGAAGGACGAGCCGTTGATCGGGTCGCCGCCGATGCCGACGCTGGTGGAGACGCCGAGTCCGAGTTCCTTCATCTGCGCCGCGGCCTCGTAGCCGAGCGTGCCCGAGCGGCCGACGATGCCGATGTGGCCGGGCAGGTAGATGTGGGCGGGCATGATGCCCATCATCGCCTTGCCCGGCGAGATCACCCCGGCGCAGTTCGGGCCGATCAGGCGCATCCGGTTCTCGGCGCGGTAGCGGCGCATGTAGCGCTTGACCCGGATCATGTCCTGCGCGGGGATCCCGTCGGTGATGGCGACGCAGAGGCGGATGCCGGCATCCGCCGCCTCCATGATCGAATCCGCCGCGAAGGGGGGCGGGACGAAGATGATCGAGGCATTGGCGTCGGTCGCGGCCACGGCTTCCTTCATCGTGTCGAACACCGGGAGTCCCTCGGCCTCGGTGCCGCCCTTGCCGGGGGTGACGCCGCCGACGACCGTGGTGCCGTTGGCCAGCATGTCGCGGGTGTGGAAGGCGCCGATCCGTCCGGTGATGCCCTGGACGAGGACGCGCGTGCTGCGGTCGAGAAGGATGCTCATGCGTTCACCGCCTTCTGGGATCTGTGGCTGCGGTCGTTCTTCCACGCGGTCACCGCCCGCTCGGCCGCTTCCGCGAGCGTGCTCGCGCGGATGATCGGCAGGCCCGAGCGGGCGAGGATGCGCCGGCCCTCCTCGACGTTGGTGCCGGCGAGGCGGACCACCACGGGCACGTCCACCGGGGTCTTCTCGAGCGCCTGCACCACGCCCTCGGCGACCCAGTCGCAGCGGTTGATGCCGGCGAAGATGTTGACGAGGATCGCCTCGACATTCGCATCGGAGGTCACCAGGCGGAACGCCTTGGCGACCCGCTCGGGCGTCGCGCCGCCGCCGATGTCGAGGAAGTTCGCGGGCTCGCCGCCGGCGAGCTTGATCATGTCCATCGTCGCCATCGCGAGGCCCGCGCCGTTGACGATGCAGCCGATGTTGCCCTCGAGGCCGACGTAGCTGAGGCCGCGGTCGGCGGCGCGGGTCTCGCGCGGGTCCTCCTGGCTCTTGTCGCGCAGCTCCGCCAGTTGCGGGCGGCGGAACAGGGCGTTGTCGTCGAAGGTCATCTTGGCGTCGAGGGCGAGCAGGTGGCCCTCCTCGGTGACGATCAGCGGATTGACCTCGACCATGGTGGCATCGAGATCCTCGAACGCGCGGTAGCAGCCGAGGATCGCCTGGACGGCCTCGGGGACGATCGCGGCATCGAGGCCGAGCGCGAAGGCGATCTCGCGCGCCTGGAAGGCCTGCATGCCGACCGCCGGCTCGACGCTGACGCGGATGATCGAGCCCGGATGGGTCTCGGCGATCTCCTCGATCTCCATGCCGCCCTCGGCCGAGGCGACCACCATCACCCGCTCGGATTTCCGGTCGAGCACGAAGCCGAGGTAGAGTTCGCGCGCGATGTGCTGGCCGCCCTCGACGTAGATGCGGCTGACCAGGCGGCCGGAGGGGCCGGTCTGGCCGGTGACGAGGCGCTGGCCGAGAAGCGCGTCGGCGGCTTCATAGACCTCGTCCTCGGTGCGGCAGATCCGGATGCCGCCGGCCTTGCCCCGTCCGCCGGAATGGATCTGCGCCTTCACCACCCAGACATGCCCGCCGATCTCGCGGGTGCGGTAGGCGGCCTGTTCGGGGCTGTAGGCCAGCGCCCCGCGCGGTACCGGCACGCCGAAGCGCGCCAGGATCTCCTTGGCCTGGTATTCGTGGATGTCCATCGCCGTCCTCCCATGCCTCGCCGGTGCGGGCGTTCTGCCCTGCCTCGCGCGGCGAGTCGGCCGAAGGTTATAGGGGGAAGGGCGGACAGGGCGAAACCTGCGCCGTGCTGGCCTTTCGGCATCCGATGGGGTAGGTATTTTCCTGTCCTTTGGTTCTGATCTGCGGTAACGCTGCCGCAGCTGGCCATACTTCAGGGTGGGAAATCCGGTGCCGTACGACGTGATCCTGGGTGACGCGAACCCGCTGATGCTCGCCGCTCTGTCCGAGATCTTCGACCGCGACCCGCGATTCTCGCTGGTCGCGACGGCGCGTCAGGGCGAGGGGTTCCTCGAGGCCTGCCGTCGCGCGCCGGTGCGCGTGGCGGTGTCGGACTGGGGACTGCCGGGACTGTCGGGCGATGAATTGCTGGCGCGCCTGCGCGACCGCGAGGACGCGCCGCGCGTGGTGATCTACGCCGCCTCGCCCGACCCCGACCTGCCGCGGCGGACGATGGCCGCGGGCGCGGCCGGATTCATGACCCGGGACACCGCACCCGAGCAACTTCTGGACGTGGCGGCCGCGGTTGCCGAAGGGCGCATGGTGTTCCCCTTTCTCGACGTGCGCGCCCTGGCGCAGGATCCGCGCGAGGTGCTGACCGCGCGCGAGAAGGCGATCCTGGCGGCGCTGGCGCGCGGCCGGACGAACGCGGAACTGGCCGAAGAGTTCGGCGTCTCGGTCAACACGGTGAAGTTCCACCTGCGCAACCTCTACGACAAGCTCGGCCTGAAGAACCGCGCACAGGCGATCGCCTTCCACTACGCGCGGGCGGCGCGGACCGGCTGACCGGGCGCCGGGGCGGGCAGCGCGGCCGCGGGCGGGCGCCGGGGCTCGGTCGTCGCGGTTCGGGATGGCCGGGTTCCGGGCGCGCCTCTCCCGCCCGCGGACCAGCCCGCCCGGGGTCTCGGTGCCGACCGCGCGCAGCCGCGCCGGACACTTCGGTGAAGGGGCGGGCTTCGGGGAAGGACAGGGCGTCGTCGTCCGGGTGGAACCGGCGGTCGCGGTTCCGGTCGCAGGACGGCAGGCGCGCGCCGGGCTGCCGACCGAACGGCCCGACCCCGAAGCTGCGGCCGAGGGTCGTGCCGAAGACATGCTCGGGCAGGAACGGGTGTAACCCCGCCCCCGGCCGTGTGGCGCCGGCCTCCCCCGTCTCACTCCGCCGCGCGGATCGACCCGCCCATGGCCAGACGCCGGCAGGCGACGTCGGCGGGCCAGTCCACGATCCGGCGCGCGAGGTGCCAGCCGGCCCCCCGCGCCTCGAGGCGCAGATAGAACGGCTTCCAGCCCGCGGTCAGCCCGAAGGCATTGCGCCAGCGCACCTCGCCGCAGACCGCCCAGCCGCCGTCCGAAAGCGCGAAGGCGCCGACCCGTCGCAAGCGCACCGCCTCGTCGCGGGGAAGGTGCGCGGCGACCAGACCCGGCACCAGTTCGGCCAGCTCGGCCGGCAGCGGCGCCGGCGTTCCCGAAAGCCGCCCGGCCCGCACCGGCCCGGCGGCGGCGAGCGCCACCGTGAGGGCAAGCACAATCGTCGGCAGGGCAGGGCGCAGGGCGGGTTCCTCGCGGCGGACTCGTCGCCGCAGGGTCCTGCGCCCGTGGTTAACGGCGGGTAAACCGGGCGGAGCCCTCCGGCCTGAACCGCCCCAGACCTCAGCCGCCCCAGACCTCAGCCGCCCCAGAGGCGGACCGGTCCGCAGTCCATGTGCACGAAGTTCGACCGCGAATACCGGCCGACGCCGCCGGCGGCGCAGGCGGCCGCCGCGCGGGCCATCTGGTTCACGCTGCGCGAGCGCAGCCGCAGGTCGGCGGCCTGGCCGCGCATGTGCAGCGAATTGCGCGCCACCCCGCGCGAGGAGGCGCGCAGCATCGCGTTGGTCTGCGGGGTCCGGTAGCCCGACAGCAGGTTGTAGGGCTCGCTGACCTCGAGCAGGTTGTGCGCCGCGGCCATGATGTCGATCGTGCGGGCGTCGATGCGGGCGACCGCGCCCGACCGCCAGTCGCGCATGAAGTGGTTGATCTCGGCCATCGCCTCGGGAATGTAGCTGCCCTCGATCCAGTAGATCAGGTCGAGGCTCTCCCCGGTGCGGCCCGAATACATGCGGATGCGCCGGATGTCGCCGGCACCGCGGAGAAGCCCGAAGGCGTTGGCATAGGTGGGTGCCGCCACGATCGCGCCGGCCGCAAACACCCTCAGCAGTCCGCGGCGCGTAACGCCCGTTCCGGTCTGTTCAGTCATTCTTCCGTGCCTGTCCCGCTTCCAGCCCTGGGCCGCCTGTCGCAGCCGTTCATCTTTGCTTGAGCGGCGGCAGTATGGCATGGCCTGCCGCGGGGCAGAACCCGCGCCCGGCCGATTCGCGGGGTTTTTCCGAAAGCTGCGCGGAATCCCGCCGAATCCGGCCGTTGCACCGCGGCGACAGGGCAAGCGCGAAGCGATGCCCCGGCGTGGACAAGTCGGGAAAAATCAGTGGAAACTGAACGGTGCGGGCGCCTGCCGCCCGCGTCGGAAGGAGTAGCGCGATGATCCGATCCGTCCGGGATGGCCTTGGCCAGGCAGCGGCTCTGGTGCTGGTCCTGACGCTGGCCGCCGACCCGGCGCGGGCAGTCGAGATCACCGTGTTCCGCCAGGCGGTCGCCGAGGCGGCGGCGGCGGAAGATGCGGTGGCGGCCTTCTACCGGGCACGCGACTACGCGCCGTTGTGGACGGGCGAGGACGCCGCGCAGCGCCGGTCGGCGCTGCTTCATGCCCTCGCGCAGGCGCCTGCGCATGGCCTGCCGGCAAAGCGCTACGATCCGCATTCGATCGCGGCCGCCTTCCGCGCCGCGAGGGGCGAGCGCGAGGTCGGACAGCTCGAGGTCGCCACGACCCTCGCCTTCCTTGCCTATGCGCGCGACATCCAGTCGGGTGCGCTCGACCCCGGCCGGATCCTGCCGGCCGAGATCAAGCGCGAGCTGCCCCGCCGCGACCCCGCCGCGACGCTGGCGGCCTTCGCCGCCGCGCCCGATCCGGCCGCCTTCCTGCGCAACCTCGCGCCGAGGAGCGCGGCCTACGCGATGCTGATGCGCGAGAAGGCCAGGCTCGAGCGCGTGATCGCGGCGGGCGGCTGGGGGCCGCGCGTGCCGGGGGAGCGGCTCGAACCCGGCGCGACCGGCGCCGCGGTGGTGGCGCTGCGCGACCGGCTGACCGCGATGGGCTTCCTCGCGCCCTCGGTGGTCGCCCGCTACGATGCGGCGATGGTGGCGGCGGTGCGCGCCTTCCAGGCGGCGCACGGGCTTCCGGCCGACGGCGTGGCCGGTGCCGCGACGCTGGCCGAGGTCAACCGCCCGGCGGAGGAGCGGCTGCAGGCGGTGCTCGTGGCGCTCGAACGCGAGCGCTGGATGAACCTCGAGGGCGGGCTCGGCCAGCGGCACATCTGGGTCAACCTGCCCGATTTCGTCGCCCGCATCGTCGATGACGGCAAGGTGAGCTTCGAGACCCGCGCCGTGGTGGGCGAGCGCCGCCCCGAGAAGCGCACCTACGAGTTCTCCGACGAGATGGAGTACATGGAGGTCAATCCGGACTGGACGGTGCCGCGCTCGATCCTCGCGCGCGACTACCTGCCCCGGCTGCAGGCCAATCCGAACGCGGCGAGCTACCTCAAGCTCATCGATGCACGCGGGCGCGAGGTGCCGCGATCGGCGGTGAACTTCGCCGCCTACTCGGCGCGCAACTTCCCCTTCTCGCTGCGCCAGCCGCCGGGGCCGTCGAACTCGCTCGGGCGGGTCAAGTTCATGTTCCCGAACGCGCATTCGATCTACCTGCACGACACGCCGGCGAAGGAGCTGTTCCAGCGCGAGGTGCGCGACTACTCCTCGGGCTGCATCCGCCTCGCCGATCCGTTCGACTTCGCCTACCGGCTGCTCGAGCGGCAGATGGAGGATCCGAGGCCCTATTTCGACGCGCTGGTGGCCAGCGGCCAGCAGACGCGGGTCCGGCTCGAGGCCCATGTGCCGGTGCACCTTGTCTATTTCACCGCCTACCCGGGCGCGACGGGGACGATGCAGTACCGCCGCGACATCTACGGCCGCGACGCGGTGCTGTTCCGGGCGCTGCTCGAGGCGGGGGTGGCGTTTCCGGGCGCAGGGGGCTAGACCGCGCCTCGCCGCGCCCGGCCCGGTGCGGGCGGGACGGAGGCCGCCATGACCCACAGCCTTGCCGAGATCGCCGCCGCGGTCGGCGCCGTTGCCGAAGGCAACGCCGACCTGCGCGTGACCGGTGCCGCCGAGCCCGCTGCCGCCGGCCCGGAGACGCTGGCCATGGCCATGAGCCCGGCCTATGCCGAAGCCCTGTCCCGCGGCCGGGCCCGGGCCGCGATGCTTTGGGAGGGGGCGGACTGGCGCGCGCTCGGGCTCGAGGCGGCGATCCTCGTGCGCCGTCCGCGCCTTGCCATGGCCGGTCTCACCCGGCTTCTCGACCCCGGGCCCGGGCTGGCGCCGGGCATCCACGCCACCGCCGCGATCGACCCTTCGGCAGAGATCGGGGCCGATGCCGCGATCGGTCCCTTCGTCGTCGTGGGGGCAGGGGCGCGGATCGGCCCCGGGGCACGGATCGGCCCGCATGCCAGCATCGGCCCCGGCGCCCGGATCGGGGCCGAAGCGCTGATTCATGCCGGGGTGCGGATCGGTGCGCGCGTGGTGATCGGCGACCGCTTCATCGCCCAGCCCGGGGCGGTGGTGGGCTCGGACGGCTTCTCCTTCGTCACGCCCGAGGAATCGGCGGTCGAGGCGGCGCGGGCGAGCCTCGGGCGCCACGGCACCGCGGCGCCGGACAGGGGCCAGCGGTGGCTGCGGATCCATTCGCTGGGCGCGGTCGAGGTCGGCGACGATGTCGAGATCGGCGCCAACACCTGCATCGACGCCGGCACGATCCGCGCCACGCGCATCGGCAGCGGCAGCAAGCTCGACAACCTCGTGCACGTCGGCCACAACGTCGAGATCGGCCAGGACTGCATGCTGTGCGGCCAGGTCGGCATCGCCGGATCGACCCGGCTCGGCAGCCGTGTGGTTCTGGCCGGCCAGTGCGGCGTCAACGACAACATCTTCGTGGGCGACGACGTGATCGCGGGCGGGGCGACGAAGATCTTCACCAACGTGCCGGCCGGCCGGGTGATCCTCGGCAACCCGGCGGTGAAGATGGAGACCCAGCTCGAGATCCAGAAGGCCGTCCGCCGGCTGCCGCGGCTTGCGGCCGCCGTCGCAGCGCTGCAGAAAGCGGTTCCCTTGGGCGGGCCGAAGGACTAGATGGGGGCGCGGCGAACCGAAACCCGGGAGTGGCAGATGGCGGACAGCGTCAGGGAAAAAGTTCTGCGCATCATTGCCGAACAGGCCGTTCTGGACGTCGAGGACGTGAAGATGTCATCGACCCTCGAGGATCTCGGGATCGACAGCCTCGGGCTCGTGGAGTCGATCTTCGCCATCGAGGAGGCCTTCGACATCCAGGTGCCGTTCAACGCCAACGACCCGGCGGCCAGCGAGTTCGACATCTCGTCGGTGGCGGCCATCGTGGCCGCGGTCGAGGGCCTGGTCGCCCGGAGAGAGAGGGCCTGAGGCGCCGCCCATGCGCCGCGTCGTCATCACCGGGGCCGGCACGATCAATGCCCTCGGCCGCGACGTGCCCTCGACGCTCGCCGCCTTCCGCGAGGGGCGTTGCGGCATCACCGAGCTCGCCTTCCGCGACGTCGAGCGGCTGTCGATCCGCATCGGCGGGCAGGTGCACGGATGGGATCCCGAAGCGCACTTCAACCGGCAGCAGATCGCGCTCTACGACAAGTTCACCCAGTTCACCTTCCTCGCCGCCCGGCAGGCGATCGAGCAGTCGGGCATCCGGTTCGAGGGCGCGCTGTCGCTGGCCTCGGGCGTCGTGCTCGGCACCGCCGGAGGGGGCGTGAACACCTGGGACGAAAGCTATCGCGTGGTCTACGAGGAGGGGAAGAACCGGGTCCACCCCTTCGTGATCCCGAAGCTCATGAACAACGCGGCGGCGAGCCACCTGAGCATGGAATGGAACCTCAGGGGCCCCTCGTTCACCGTCGCAACCGCCTGCTCGAGCTCGAATCATGCGATGGGTCTTGCCTTCCAGATGATCCGCTCGGGCGCCGCGACGGCGATGCTGACCGGCGGATCCGAATCGATGCTCTGCTTCGGCGGCGTGAAGTCGTGGGAAGGGTTGCGGGTCATGTCCAAGACCGGCTGCCGCCCCTTCAGCGCCAGCCGCGACGGCATGGTGCAGGGCGAGGGGGCGGCGGTGTTCGTGTTCGAGGACTACGAGCATGCGCGCGCCCGCGGCGCCCCGATCCTGGCCGAGGTCGCGGGGTTCGCGATGACGTCGGACGCGGGCGACATCGTGATGCCGCAGGCCGCAGGCGCCGAGCGCGCGATCACCGGCGCCCTGCGCGATGCGCGGCTGAACCCCGAGGACATCGGCTACATCAACGCCCACGGCACCGGGACGGCGGCCAACGACAAGACCGAATGCGCCGCCGTCGCGCATGCCTTCGGGCACCATGCCGACCGGCTGATGATCTCGTCCACCAAGTCGATGCACGGGCACCTGATCGGCGGCACCGGTGCGGTAGAGCTTCTCGCCTGCCTGATGGCGCTGAACGACGGCGTGATCGCGCCCACCATCGGCTACGACGAGCCCGACCCCGAATGCGCGCTCGACGTGGTGCCGAACGAGGCGCGCGAGGCGAAGGTGGATGCCGTCCTGTCCAACGCCTTCGCCTTCGGCGGTCTGAACGCGGTCATCGCGCTGCGCCGGATCTGACGCCGGATCGGGCCCGGCCGACCGGCGGAGGCCCTTGCCCTCTGCCGCCCGGCACCCGTGACCGCGGCGGGCCCCGGCTGGCGGGACTGCCCGGGCCGGCCTTGGCCTGCGGCCCCCGTGACGCGGAGCAGGGCGCGCCGGCCGGCGGGGCCCCGGCCGCTGCCGGGCCGGGCGAAGCGCGCGGTCAGCGCGCCGGGATCACTCGCCCGCCGAGGTTGCCAGTTCCTTCACGATCTCGCTCAGCGCATCGTAACCCGCGGTGAACCCCGTCAGCGAGGCCGACACCGTGATCCGCCGGTCGGGCGCGACCACCGGCACGATCGTCACCGTCGCGGCGCGCCCGCGCTTGAAGCGCGCGATGTCGTCGGCCGAAAAGCCGATGCGGGCGAAGCAGCCGGTCTCGGTGCAGAAGGTGAAGGGATAGCGCCGCGCCCCGCCGCCATCAACCGCGATGGTGACCTGCTCGGTCAGCAGAGTCTCGAGCGGAGTGATCACCGCGCCGCCGGCCACCGCCTGGCCCTGCGGCGGCGTCAGCGGGAACACCGAGAACTCGACCACGGGGTTGCCATCTCCGTCGCGCAGCAGCTGGAACAGCTGGCAGGGGTCGCGCCCCGACTCGGTGCGGACGCAGCGGATGTCCCAGTCGCCGTGCCGGGCCTTGACGTAGGGGGTGCCGACGGCGTTGCCGTCGGGGGCCACCGGCTCGCCCATCGGCAGGTCGGTCGCCGCAGCCGAAGGGGCTTCGGTGGCGGGCACCTCCGCTGCAGGCGTGCCGCTGTCCTGCGCGAACGCGGGCAGACCGGCAAGGACGAGGGCGGCGATCGGGGCAAGAGGCATGCGCATGGGGATATGGTCCGGGTTCCGCGAGTGTTTCGGCCGTCGCTCTAGCATGCGCCGTTGCGGGTGTCAGTGCCGTTTTCGGGAGCGCCCCGGTTGCGCCGGCGTTCCGGCGCCGCCGTGAGAAAAAGGGCCTCCGCAAGGCCCTTTTTCAGCTTCGTCGCTCCCCGCCGGACTGGCCGACCTAGTTATTGCAGCGGACGCTAAGGCCTTTGACGGCGGCCGTCAACGGGGAATCCTTGGCCCGCATGCGGATGATCTTCCGGCAAAAAAAGGGCCGCACCCGTGGGTGCGGCCAGTCCGACAGGGAGGAAGTCCGCAGGCGCCGCACCGCCAGGCCCGGCGCCGGCACGGGGCAGACTGGCAGATACGGGTTAAGGATGTATTCTCGGCGCGAGGACTGGGAGGACGGGGCATGGAGGGCGGCATCTTCGTCGGCGGCGGGGGCGAGGGCTACGGCGCGCCCCAGCACCTTCTCCTGCGGCAGGCCAACCGCCACGGGCTGATCGCCGGCGCAACCGGCACCGGCAAGACGGTGACGCTGCAGATCCTCGCCGAGGGGTTCGCGGCAGCGGGGGTTCCGGTGGTCCTCGCCGACGTGAAGGGCGACCTTGCCGGGATCGCGCAGCCCGGCGACCCCGCCGGCCGGCTGCACGAGGGCTTCGTCCGGCGCGCCCGGACCATCGGTCTCGACCTCGTCTACCGGCGCTTCCCGGTGACCTTCTGGGACATCTTCGGCGAGCAGGGTCATCCGGTGCGCACCACCGTGGCCGAGATGGGCCCCTTGCTGCTGTCGCGGCTCCTCGAGCTCAGCGAGGCGCAGGAGGGCGCGCTGAACATCGCCTTCCGGCTGGCCGACGAACAGGGCCTTCCGATCCTCGACCTCAAGGATCTGCGGTCGCTGCTGACCTGGGTCGGCGAGAACGCCGGCGGCATCACGCTGCAATGGGGCAACGTCGCGCCGGCGACGATCGGGGCGATCCTGCGGCGGCTGCTCGTGCTCGAGAACGAGGGGGCGGCGCGGCTGTTCGGCGAGCCGGCACTGGCGCTGCCCGACCTCATGCTGACCGACGCCGAGGGCACCGGCCGGATCAACATCCTTGCCGCCGACCGTCTGATGGCTGCGCCGCGGCTCTATGCCACCTTCCTGCTGTGGCTCCTGTCCGAACTCTTCGAGCAGCTGCCCGAAGTCGGCGACCCCGACCGGCCGCGGCTGGTGTTCTTCTTCGACGAGGCGCACCTGCTGTTCCGGGATGCGCCGAAGGCGCTGGTCGAGAAGGTCGAGCGGGTGGTCCGACTGATCCGCTCGAAGGGGGTCGGAGTCTTCTTCGTCACCCAGCATCCGGCGGACGTGCCGGATGCCGTGCTGTCGCAGCTCGGCAACCGGGTGCAGCACGCGCTGCGCGCCTTCACGCCGAAGGACCAGAGCGACCTGCGCAAGGCCGCGCAGACCTACCGGCCGAACCCGCGTTTCGCGACCGAAGCGGCGATCCGCGAAGTCGGCACCGGCGAGGCGGTGACGTCCTTTCTCGATGCCAAGGGCGCGCCCGGCATGGTCGAACGCACGCTGATCCGGCCGCCGGCCTCGCGCCTCGGCCCGATCGCGCCCGAGGCCCGCGCCGCGCTGATCGCCGCCTCGCCGGTCGCCGGGCGCTACGAGGCCGGGATCGACCGCGAGAGCGCCCACGAGATCCTCGCCGCCCGCGCGGCGGCGGCGGCGCAAGCGGCCGAAGCCGCCGCCCCGCCCGGGCCGCCCGCGGCCGGCGGGGCGGGGGACGAGGGGCGCGCCTTCACCCGCGCCCGCCGCTACGACGGCAGCGGCAGCGCCCCGGCGCCCTCCCGGCGCCTGCGCGCCGAGCCCACGCTCGGCGAGGCGCTGGGGCGGGCGGTGGTGAAGGAGCTGTCGGGCACGACCGGCCGCCGGCTGGTGCGCGGCATCCTCGGCGGACTCTTGCGCTCGCGCTGAGCCGCCGGCCGGCGGGGCGCCGCGGGCACGGCCCGGGGAGGCGGCGGAGCGGGCGCGGGCCCCCGGGAGCCCCGGGCGACCGCCGCGGTCGCCGCGACCGGACCTTCGGCCTGCGTTGACAGCCGCACGAAACCCGTCCACCCCTCCGCTCCGGGCAGGTGTCGGCGGGGGATCGGGCATGAAGATCGCGGTGGTGGGCACGGGCTATGTCGGGCTCGTCTCGGGCGTGTGCTTCTCGGACTTCGGGCACGAGGTGGTCTGCGTGGACAAGGATCCGCGCAAGCTGGCGCTGCTGACCCGGGGCGAGGTGCCGATCTACGAACCCGGGCTCGAGGCCCTGATGGCGCGCAACGTCGCGGCCGGTCGGCTGTCGTTCACCGGCGATCTCGCGGCGGCGGTGGACGGGGCGGGGGCGGTGTTCATCGCCGTGGGTACGCCCGCCCGGCGCGGCGACGGCCATGCCGACCTGACCTATGTGATGGCCGCCGCCGAGGAGATCGCGGCGGCGCTCACCGGTTATGCGGTGATCGTCACCAAGTCCACCGTGCCGGTCGGCACGAATCGCAAGGTCAAGCAGGCGATCCTGAAGGCGCGACCCGATGCCGAGTTCGATGTCGCCTCGAACCCCGAGTTCCTGCGCGAGGGTGCGGCGATCGACGATTTCATGCGCCCGGACCGGGTGGTGGTGGGGGTGCAGAACGAGCGCGCGCGCGAGGTGATGGCCGAGATCTACCGGCCGCTGTTCCTGCGCGAATTCCCGATCGTCTGGACCGACCTCGAATCGGCCGAGCTGATCAAGTACGCGGCGAACGCCTTTCTCGCGACCAAGATCACCTTCATCAACGAGATCGCCGCGCTCTGCGAGCGCGTCGGGGCGGATGTGAAGGACGTGGCCCGCGGCATGGGGCTCGACGGGCGGATCGGCGCGAAGTTCCTGCATGCCGGGCCGGGCTACGGCGGGTCGTGCTTTCCCAAGGACACCCGGGCGCTTGCCCGCATCGGGCAGGAGCACGGCCTGCCGATGCAGATCACCGAGACGGTGATCGCGGTGAACGAGGCGGTCAAGCGGCGGATGGTGGACCGCATCCTCGACCTCTGCGGCGGCTCGGTGAACGGCAAGGTGATCCTGGTCCTCGGGGTGACCTTCAAGCCCGATACCGACGACATGCGCGAGGCGCCCGCGCTCACCATCGTGCCGGCGCTGGTGGGCGGGGGGGCGAAGGTGCGGGTGGTCGATCCGCAGGGCCGGCGCGAGGGCGAGGCGCTCCTTCCGGGCGTCGCCTGGCACGACGATCCCTACAAGGCCGCCACCAACGCCGAGGCGGTGGTGATCCTGACCGAGTGGAACGAGTTCCGCGCGCTCGATCTGGCCCGGCTCGCCCGCAAGATGTCGGTGCCGCGGATGGCGGATCTGCGCAACGTCTACAGCCCGCAGGATGCCCGAAAGGCCGGGTTCGAAGCCTACGTCTCGGTGGGGCGCTGAGGCCGGCGCCCGCGCCGGGCCCGGCTCAGCCGGGCATCGCCGCCAGATGGTGGGCAAGGCCGATGAGCGCCGCGAAATCGTCCTCGATCACGCTCACCGGGATCTGCGCCACCAGATCCGAGAACCGGCCCTTGTCGGCGAAGGCGGCCGCGAAGCCGTAGGGCCCGAACCAGGGCGCCATGGCGCGGGCGACGCCGCCGGACAGGAAGATGCCCCCGAAGGGCAGCGTGATCAGCGCCAGATCGCCGGCAACCGTGGCCAGCAGGCGGACGAACAGCCGCGCCGCCGCCTCGGCCCGGCCGTCGCCGCCGGCGTCCAGCGCGGCCATGATCCCGGCCGCGGTCGCGGACCGCGGGTCGCCGGCCTCCTCGCCGAGCCAGGCATGCAAATGCTCGAGCCCGCGACCCGACAGCGCCTCCTCGACCGAGGGGAAGCCTGCCCGCGCGCGCAGCCAGGCGGCCAGCCTGAGGTCGGCGGCATCGCGCAGGGGCAGGGTGACATGGCCGGCCTCGGCCGCCGCCACGAGCCGGCCGAGGGGCGTCTCGTGCACGGGGGCGATGTTGAAGCCGGTGCCGACCCCGATCACCAGCCGCGCCGCGCCCGCGGGTGCGGGGGCGCCCGGAACGACCGGCCGCAGCACCCCGGGCGCGAGATGGCCGAGCGCATGGCCCTGCGCCTGCAGGTCGTTGAGCACGGCGACCCGGCGCGCGCCGGTCGCCGCGGCCAGCGTCTCGCCGTCGAAGGTCCAGCCGAGGTTCGTCAGCCGCCCCCGCCCGTCGCGCACCGGCCCTGCGACGGCGACCGCGGCGGCGGCGCAGTCCGGCAGGCCCTCGGCGGCGAGGAAGGCGCGGAGAACCGCCGCCAGCCCCGGATAGTCGGCGTTGGCAAAGCGCCGCACCGTCCCCGGCAGCAGCTGCGTGCCCTCGGCCAGCGCGACCCGGGTATTGGTGCCCCCGGTATCGGCGACGAGGGCGGGGCGGGCGTCGGGTCGGGTCATGGCGCGGCCTTCGCTCACGCGCGGGCCAGCGCCCGGGCCAGCGCGTGATAGGACGCCCCGGGCCGGCGCCGCAAGGTACCGAAATCGGCGCGGACGCGGCCGAAGCGCTTGCCGCCGCCGAAGGCCCATTCCTGGTCGTCCGGAAGCGACCGGACGAAATGGCCCGCAACCGGCACGCCCGCGGCGATGGCAGCCTGCACCCCGGCCAGGTGCGCGGGGCAGAAACGCGATCCGGTCCAAGGAATGAACCGATCCGTTCATGTTCTTCTCCTCGGCTGCCATCCAGTTCTCGAAAAATTGGATCCGCAGGTCGACGGTGAACTCATCTTCCGTGCGGACCGGAAAGTATCGCGGCGAGTCGGGATGGATCTTTCGGCCCATGTCCGGCTTCGGCAGGGGTCCGGCCTCGGCAGGGGTCCGGCCTCGGCAGGGGGCCGGCCTCGGCAGCTGGCCGGGCACCTCGGCCATGGCCGGCGAGGGGCCGGATGCCGGGCGGATGCGCCTGATCCTGTGGCCGTTGGCCCCCACCCAGTCGAGCGGGCGGGCGATGGTGTCGAAGTCATCCTCCCGGCCGGCGGGACGGTGCGGCGCGAGCCCGGCAAGCGCCGCCTCGGGACAGCTCTGCCGGAAGACACCCGACAGGAACCGCGGGTTGAAGACCGCGTCTCGGGTCGCCGCGGCGGCCCATCGCCACGGCGGCATGATCGGCGAACCAGCGGTCGATGTCGCGGTTGCGCCCTCCGCCGAGATCGGCAGGCGGCGAGGGCAGCTCGCAGTGGTCGAGCGTCAGCGCCGGCCGGATGCCGCGGGCGTGCATCCCGTCCGCCGGCCGGTCGCAGAAGTCGGGGCCGGCCGCGTTCACCGCGCCGCGGCCCTCGGGCATCACCCGGGCCCGGAAGGCGGAGAAGGAGAAGCGGTCGGCGCCGAGGTTCGCCGCCGCGACCAGGTCGAGATCCTCGGCCCAGCGGTTCGGCTGATCGCAGTCCAGCCGGCCGTCCTCGGCCTTGACGACGTTGCCGGGCGTTTCGGCGAAGTCGTCCCGGTGGGTGCGGCCGGCACCGCCCGCGCCCCGTGCCCCTCGATCCGGCGGGCCGAGGTCGCGACCCCGAACAGGAAGCCCTCGGGGACGGCGGTGCGTTCGGGGAACATGGGAAACCTCAGCTCCGCAGGGGGCCGGTGGACTGCCCGAGCACCAGCTCGGCCTCGAGCAGACGGTGTCGGGGCGGGCCGGAGGGGTCGGCGACAAGGTCGAGCAGCATCTCGGCGGCCAGGCGGCCGGCCTCGCGCACCGACGAGCGCGTGGCGGTGAACACCGGCACGCTGTCGGGTGTGGTGAAGTAGCCGAGTTCGTCGTCGTGGCAGACGATCGAGACGTCCCGGCCCATGGCCAGCCCGCGTTCCTCGACCGCCCGGCGCACGCCGAGCGCCGGGATGAGCGACGAGACGAGGAAGGCGGTGGGCGGGTCGGGCAGCGCCAGCATCGACCGCGCGGCGCGGTAGCCCGCGCCTTCGGTCATCTCCTCGCTCGACATGATCCGCGGGTCGGGCGCGATGCCGCGGTCCGCCAGCGCCGCCTCGTAACCCGCCCGGCGGCGGATCGCGAAATCCATGATCTCGAGACCGTTGACCAGCGCGATGCGGCGGTGGCCGAGGTCGAGCAGGAAGTCGGTGGCGCGGAAGAAGGCGCGGCGGTTGTTGACGTCGAGCCAGGAATAGGTCTCGTCCGCGGCCGAGACGCGGCCGTGCACGACGAAGGGCATCTTGAGATCGCAGAGCAGCCGCACCCGCGGGTCGGCCACCCGCGGGGCGTGCACGATCACCCCGTCCACCCGCCGCGTGCTGGCAAGCTCGCGGTAGACGCGCGCCTCGTCGTCGTCGCGCACGACCGTCAGCACCATGTCGTAGCCCAGGCGCGCATAGGTCTCGCCGGCGCCGGCGATGAAGTCGGCGAAGACCGGGTTCACCATCTCGTGCCGGGTCGAGAGCGGGATGACATGGCCGATGGCGCGGGCGGCGCCGAGCGCGAGGCTGCGGGCGCGGGCATCGGGGCGGTAGTCGAAGCGCCGCGCGGCCTCGATCACCCGCCGGCGCGTGGCCTCGCTGACGTCGGGGTAGCCGTTGAGCGCGCGGCTCACGGTGGTCTGCGAGAGCCCCAGTGCGGCCGACAAATCCTTGAGTCTCATCCGGCAAGGGTGTCCAAAGCGCTTTCGAGACAAAAAGCCTAGCAGACCGCTGCGGGGCACGTCAAAGGGTCACGGCACCTCCGGCCAAGTGATGCGCACATCAAGTTATTGAAAAAACGACTCGATAATCCGGACTTGACGTTTGGGGCGGTATGGGTGACTGTACCGGTTGCCCAAAGCGCTTTGGATGACCGTCCGGCGCGGGGAGAAAGCCGCGGCGCCGCTGCGCCACACAGGGAGGACACCGATGAACCGCCGCTTCGCCGCGGGCGCTGCCGCGCTCGCGCTCTTTGCAGGCATGGGACATGCCCAGGATCTGATGTTCCCGCCGGGCGAGGACGCCCGCTTCGACTGGGCGAGCTTTGATGCCTTCGCCGCCGCCCACGACCTTTCGGGCCAGGAACTGACCATCTTCGGTCCCTGGCTCGGCCCCGACCAGGAACTGGTCGAGGGCATGCTGGCCTATTTCGAGAAGGCCACGGGCGCCGATGTCCGCTACGTCGGCTCGGACAGTTTCGAATCCCAGGTGCGCATCGACACCGAGGCCGGGTCGGCTGCCAACATCTCGGTCTTTCCGCAGCCGGGCCTGACCGGCGACCTCGCCGGGCTCGGCTTCATCGCGCCGCTGACCGACGACGACGCCGCCTGGCTGCGCGACACCTACGCCGCCGGCCAGTCCTGGGTCGACCTTGCCTCGTTCGCCGGCCCCGACGGCGAGAAGCGGCTCTACGGCTTCTTCTACAAGGTCGATCTGAAGAGCCTTGTCTGGTATGTTCCCGAGAACTTCGAGGACGCGGGCTACGAGATCCCGACCTCGATGGAGGCGCTGAAGGCCTTGACCGAGCAGATCGTCGCCGACGGCGGCACGCCCTGGTGCATCGGCCTCGGCTCGGGCGCGGCCACCGGCTGGCCGGCGACCGACTGGGTCGAGGACATGATGCTGCGGACCACCTCGCCCGAGAACTACGACGCCTGGGTGACGAACGACCTGAAGTTCAACGATCCGATCGTGATCAACGCCATCGAGGAGTTCGGCTGGTTCGCCCGCAACGATGCCTTTGTCGCCGGCGGTGCCGGGGCGGTCGCCACGACCGACTTCCGCGACAGCCCCAGGGGCCTCTTCACCTCGCCGCCGCAGTGCTACATGCACCGGCAGGCCTCGTTCATCCCCTCGTTCTTCCCCGAGGGCACGCAGGTCGGCGTGGACGCCGACTTCTTCTACTTTCCGGCCTACGAGACCGCCGGCCTCGGCAACCCGGTGCTGGGCGCGGGCACGCTGTTTGCCATCACCCGCGACAGCCCGGCCGCGCGGGTCTTCATCGAATGGCTGAAGACTCCCATCGCGCACGAGGTCTGGATGGCGCGCTCGGGCTTCCTGACCCCGCACAAGGGCGTCAACGCCGAGGTCTACGGCGACCCGACGCTGCGGAAGATGAACGACATCCTGCTCGGCGCCGACACCTTCCGCTTCGACGGATCCGACCTGATGCCGGGCGCCGTGGGGGCCGGCAGCTTCTGGACCGGAATGGTGGACTATGCCGGCGGCAAGCCGGCCGAGGAGGTCGCGAACGCGATCCAGGCCTCTTGGGATGCGCTGAAGTGACGGGACAGGCGGGCGTTCCGCGCTAGACTGGGCGCCTCGGGGGCCCGGAGTGCGCGCGCTCCGGGCCCCCTTGCAACACCAGGGCCGAAGGGCCCGGAACGTGGGGGGCCGAGAGAGATGAACCCGGCGCTGCAGGGGCTTGTCACCATCCTCGTCGGGGTGGGGGGCTGCCTGGCCTACTACTACGTCTCGAACCAGGTCCTCGACCGGGTGCTGTTTCCCGCGCGCGGGCCGAACGCCGGGCGCAACATCAACCGCGCCAACATGATCCGGCCCTGGCTGTTCCTGTTTCCGGCGCTGTTCGCGCTGGCGGTCTATCTGGCCTATCCGGTCGTCGAGACGCTCCGCCTTTCGGTCACCCAGCGCCTGCCGGGCGGCGGCTCGGTCTTCGTCGGGTCCGACAACTACACCAGGATGCTGGGCGAGCCCAAGTTCTGGGAGGCGCTGCGCAACAACATGCTCTGGCTGGTGGTGGTGCCTGCCGCCTCGACCGCCTTCGGCCTGCTCGCGGCCCAGCTGACCGACCGCATCCGCTGGGGCAACATCGCCAAGTCGCTGATCTTCATGCCGATGGCGATCTCGTTTGTCGGTGCCGCGGTGATCTGGAAGCTCGTCTACGACACCCGGCCTGCCGACCAGCCGCAGATCGGCGTCCTCAACGCGCTGTGGCTGATGTTCGAGGGCGGGCCGTGGAGCTGGTTGCTTCTCAAGCTCGTGCCTGCGCTGCTGCTGCTGGCCTTCGCGCTGGCCGCGGCCTGGATCGGGTGGATCGTGATCCGTCCGGTCGTCGCGGCCGGCCCGGTGCGGCCCGGACCGGCGGGTATTCTCGCCCGCGCCGCCGGCGCGCTGGTCGCGCTCGGGCTAGTGTGGCGGTCGCTCACGGCGATCCCCGGCGTGCTTGCCGCCGACCTTCCCTACGGACAGCCGCAGACCTGGCTGACCATGCCGCTGTGGAACAACTTCTTCCTGATGGCGGTGCTGATCTGGATCCAGACCGGTTTCGCCATGGTGATCCTGTCGGCCGCGCTCAGGGGCGTGCCCGAGGACACGGTCGAGGCCGCCATCGTGGACGGCGCGAACCCGCTGCAGATCTTCTTCCGCATCAAGGTGCCGCAGATCATGGGCACGGTGGTCGTGGTCTGGACCACGATCACCATCGTCGTGCTGAAGGTCTTCGACATCGTCTTTGCCATGACCAACGGCCAGTGGGAAACCCAGGTTCTGGCCAACTACATGTACGACAAGCTGTTCCGCGCCAATGACTGGGGCGTCGGGTCGGCGGCGGCGATGGTGATCATGCTCCTCGTCACCCCGATCCTTGTGTGGAACGTCTGGAACGCGCGCAGGGAAATGCGCTGAGGCCGGGGGCAGGACCCATGGACAACATCGCCGGATCGAAGCCTGCACTCGCCTGGGCGGTGCATATCTCGGTTGCGCTTCTCGTCGTGCTCTGGCTGTTCCCGACGGCCGGCCTCTTCGTCTCGTCGTTCCGCACCGCCGACCAGATCGCCACCTCGGGCTGGTGGTCGGCGCTGTCCCGGCAGGAGCGGCAGGTGCCGCCGATCCGCGTCGAGGGAACCGAGGTCGCGCGCGACGGCCGCTTCGTGATCGAGGGCCGTCTGTTCGCGGCCGACACCGCCGAGGTCAGCGCCTGGGGCACCAACGTGAACCGCCCCGAGGAGTTCGCACCCGGCGAGACCGCCGACCTCGGCGACGGCGTGACCCTGACCGTGGACGCGCGCGGCGCCTATGTCCTGTCCGGGCCGGCGACTTTCGCCGGCCAGCGCCTGCCGCGGATCTTCTCCACCGCCGCCACCCCGCCCGAATTCACGCTCGACAACTACCGCGCGATCCTGTTCGATCCGCGTAACGTGGACGGCATGTCGCGCGCCTTCCTCAACACGCTCACGGTGGCCATACCGGCCACGGTGATCCCGATCCTGGTCGCGGCCTTCGCGGCCTATGCCCTGGCCTGGATGGAATTCCCCGGCCGCGCCCTGCTGATCGCGGCGATCGTCGGGCTGCTGGTGGTGCCGCTGCAGCTGGCGCTGATCCCGCTGCTGAAGCTGCACAACAACATCGGGATCGGGAAGGGCTATCTCGGCGTCTGGCTGGCGCATACCGGCTTCGGCCTGCCGCTCGCGATCTACCTGCTGAGGAACTACATGGTGGGGCTGCCGCGCGACATCATCGAGAACGCGCGGGTGGACGGGGCGACCGACTTCCAGATCTTCGTCCGCATCATCCTGCCGCTCAGCTTCCCCGCCCTCGCCTCGTTCGCGATCTTCCAGTTCCTCTGGACCTGGAACGACCTTCTGGTGGCGCTGGTGTTCCTGATCGACGCCAGCGGGCAGACCACGGTGATGACCAAGCAGATCGTCGAGCTTCTGGGCACCCGCGGCGGCAACTGGGAGATCCTCGCCACCGCCGCCTTCGTCTCGATCGCGGTGCCGCTGGCGGTGTTCTTCCTGATGCAGCGCTATCTGGTGCGCGGGCTGCTGGCGGGGTCGGTGAAGTGACCGATCCGAGCGCGCGCGCGGCCAGGGGCGTACTGGCCCGCGATCCCGACTGGTGGCGCGGCGCGGTGATCTACCAGATCTATCCGCGCAGCTTCCAGGATACCGACGGCGACGGGGTCGGTGACCTCGCCGGCATCACCCGCCGGCTCGAGCATGTCGCCGCGCTCGGCGCCGATGCCGTCTGGATCTCGCCGTTCTTCCCCTCGCCGATGCGGGACTTCGGCTACGACGTCACCGACTATTGCGATGTCGATCCGCTGTTCGGCACGCTCGACGACTTCGATGCGCTGGTGGCGCGCGCCCATGCGCTCGGCCTGCGCGTGCTGATCGACCTCGTGCTGTCGCACACCTCCGACCTGCACCCCTGGTTCGCCGAAAGCCGGTCCTCGCGCGACAATGCGCGGGCTGACTGGTACGTCTGGGCGGATGCCCGGCCCGACGGGACGCCGCCCAACAACTGGCTGTCGATCTTCGGCGGCTCCGCCTGGGAGTGGGACCCGACGCGGCAGCAATACTACCTGCACAACTTCCTGAAGGAACAGCCCGACCTCAACTTCCACTGCGCCGCGGTGCAGGACGCGGTGCTCGATGTCGCCCGCTTCTGGCTCGACCGCGGGGTGGACGGCTTCCGGCTGGACACGGTCAACTTCTACGTTCACGACCGGCTGCTGCGCGACAATCCGCCGCTGCCGCCCGAGCGGCGCGACTATTCCACCGCGCCCGCCGTCAATCCCTACAACTGGCAGGACCACGTCCACGACAAGTCGCAGCCCGAGAACCTTGCCTTCCTGGGGCGGATGCGGGCGCTGCTCGATGCCTACCCCGACCGCACCAGCGTGGGCGAGGTCGGCGACGCCCAGCGCGGCATGGCGATCCAGGCGGCCTATACCGAGGGCACCTCGCGCCTGCACATGTGCTACGGCTTCGACTTCCTCGGGCCGGCGCCGCTGACCGGCACGCGGGTGGCCGAGGTGCTGACGCGCTGGGGGCAGACCGGCCCGCAGAGCTGGGCCTGCTGGGCGTTCTCGAACCACGACGTGGTGCGCCACGCGACCCGCTGGGGGCTCGACGAGGCGGCGATCCGGCTGCACCTTGCGCTGCTGTGCAGCCTGCGCGGGTCGGTCGGGCTCTACCAGGGCGAGGAGCTGGGCCTGCCCGAGGCCGAGCTTTCCTTCGCCGACCTGCGCGACCCCTACGGCATCCGCTTCTGGCCCGAGTTCAAGGGGCGCGACGGCTGCCGCACGCCGATGCCCTGGGAGGCACAGGCCGCGCACGGCGGATTCTCCGAGGCCGCGCCCTGGCTGCCCCTGCCCGAGACACATGCGGCGCGCGCGGTTGACCGCCAGGCGGACGATCCGCACTCGGTGCTCGGCTTCTACCGGGCGATGCTGGCCTACCGCCGCAGCCGCCCGGCGCTGGTGAAGGGAAGCTTCGAGGTGGTGGAGGCGCGCGCCGACTACCTCGGCATCCTCCGCCGGCACGAGGGGCAAAGCCTGTTCGCGGCCTTCGCGCTCGGGCCCGCGCCGCAGCCGGTGCGCCCGCCGCCCGGCGCCTGGACGACCGACACCGCGGCGCCCTTCGCGCCGCCGACGGAGGGCGGAGTCATCGGCCCCTGGAGCGCGACCTTCGCGCTCCGGGCGCCTTGACGGGGACAGGCGGGGAGGGAGAGCGCAAGGATGGCCGAGCTCAAGCTGGTCGATGTCGCCAAGGCCTACGGCGACGTGAAGGTGCTTTCGAACATCAACCTCGACATCCGCCGCGGCGAGCTGCTCGTGTTCGTCGGCCCTTCGGGCTGCGGCAAGTCCACGCTGTTGCGGATGATCGCCGGGCTCGAGCGGATCACCGCGGGCACCTTCACCATCGACGGGGTGCGGATGAACGACGTCCCCCCGGCGCAGCGCGGCATCGCCATGGTGTTCCAGTCCTACGCGCTCTACCCGCACATGACGGTTCGCGACAACATGGCCTTCGCGCTCCGTCTGGCGCGGAAGCCGGAGGCCGAGATCAGGACCGCGGTCGAGAAGGCGGCGCGCGCGCTGCAGCTCGAGCCCTATCTCGACCGGCTGCCCAAGGCGCTGTCGGGCGGGCAGCGCCAGCGCGTGGCCATCGGCCGGGCGATCGTGCGCGACCCGAAGGTCTATCTCTTCGACGAGCCGCTGTCGAACCTCGACGCCGCGCTCCGCGTCGCGACGCGCATCGAGATCGCCCAGCTCAAGGAGGCGATGCCCGACCGCACGATGATCTACGTCACCCACGACCAGGTCGAGGCGATGACGCTGGCCAGCCGCATCGTGGTCCTGGCCGGCGGCGGCATCAGCCAGGTCGGCAGCCCGCTCGAGCTTTACGAACGGCCCGAGAACGAGTTCGTGGCCCGGTTCATCGGCAGCCCGGCGATGAACATGCTGGATGGCGAGGTGATCGAGACCGGCGAGACCACGGTGGTGCGCCTGCGGCAGGGCGGGGTCGCCCGCGCGGCGATCCCCACGCAGGCCGCGGAGATGGGAATGACGGTGCGCCTCGGCGTGCGGCCCGAGGATCTGGTGCCGACCGACGATGCCGAGTTCCTGCATCAGGGCACGGTCGAGATCACCGAGGCACTCGGCGAGGTGACGCTGCTCTACTTCCAGAAGGAGGGCGAGCGCGTCGGCATGATCGCCAAGCTGCCGGGCATCCACGCCGGCCTGCGCCGGCAACAGGTGCGGCTCAAGGCCGATCCTCGCAAGATCCACCTCTTCCGCAACGGCCGGTCGCTGCTCTACCGCTGAGGCCCGCGGCCTGCGCAGCCCTCATTCGGCGGCGATGGTGATCACGGGCTCCATGCCCGCCAGCACTGCGGCGGGCAGGTGGCACTTGATCTGGTGGCCGGGCGCGAGGGTGCGCATCGGCGGCACCTCGCGCTCGCAGAGCCCGCCCGCCACCTCGTGCTTCCAGCGGCAGCGCGTCTGGAACGGGCAGCCGGGCGGGGGATTCATCGCCGAGGGGATCTCGCCCTCGAGCACGATGCGCTTCTTCCGCACATGGGTGTCGGCGATCGGCACCGCCGACAGCAGCGCCTCGGTATAGGGGTGGTAGGGGGGCGAGAACACCTGATCGGTCGAGCCGATCTCGACCACATGGCCGAGATACATCACCATCACCCGGTCGGACAGATAGCGCACGATGCTGAGGTCGTGGCTGATGAACAGCAGCGTCGTGCGGTTCTTGCGCTGGATCTCCATCAGAAGGTCCGTGACCGCGGCCTGCACGCTGACGTCGAGCGCGCTCACCGGCTCGTCGGCGACCACGATCTTCGCCCCGCCGGCAAAGGCACGCGCGATGCCCACCCTCTGCTTCTGCCCGCCCGAAAGCTGCCGCGGCATCCGGGTGGCGAATTCGCGCGGCAGTTTCACGAGGTCCAGAAGCTCCAGCATCCGCGCCTCGCGCTCGGCGTCGGTCCGGCCCTCGCCGAAGACCTCGAGCGCGCGGATGATCTGGCGGCCCACGGTCATCGAGGGGTTCAGCGTGTCGAACGGGTTCTGGAACACCATCTGCACCGACCCCACGGTTTCGGGGCTGCGCTTCTCGATCGGGGTGTCCTGGATCTCCTGGTTGTAGAGCAGGATCCTGCCCGAGGTCGCGGTCTCGAGCCCCATCAGCACCTTGGCGAAGGTGGACTTGCCGCAGCCCGATTCGCCGACGATGGCGAGCGTTTCCCCTTCGCGCGCCTCGAAGCTGAGCGTCTCGTTGGCCTTGACGACCTTGCGCGCGCCCCCGCCGAAGAGCCCCCCCGAGACCTCGTAATACTTCCTGAGGTCGTCCATCCGCAGCACGACATCGCCCACCGGCACCTTCTCGCCCGCCCGCGCCGCCTTGGCCGGCGCGCTCCAGTCGATCTCGGCAAAGCGCAGGCATCGCGTCGCGTGCCGGTCCTGGCCGGGAACCTCGAACATCGGCACATCGGCGGCATCGCAGCGCCCGGCCACGAAATGGTCGCAGCGGGGCCCGAAGTTGCAGCCCTGCGGGCGCTCGTGCGGCAGCGGGAAGTTGCCCGGAATCGCGACCAGCGGGCGCGTCGTCTTGTCGGCCCCCGGCAGCGGGATCGAGCGGAACAGCGCCTGGGTGTAGGGGTGCCGCATCCGGTCGAACACGTCGGACACCGCCCCGGTCTCGACCGCCTCGCCGGAATACATCACGCAGATCCGGTCGCAGACCTCGAGCACGAGGCCGAGGTTGTGGCTGATGAACAGCATCGAGGTGCCGTACTTGCGCCCGAGATCCTTCACAAGGTCCACCACCGCCGCCTCGACGGTGACGTCGAGCGCCGTGGTGGGTTCGTCGAGGATCAGGAGCGCGGGCTTGGACATCAGCGCCATGGCGATGACGATGCGCTGCTGCTGTCCGCCAGAGAGCTGATGCGGATAGGCATTCAGGATCCGCGCGGGGTCGGGCAGGCGCACGTCGGAGACCACCTCGAGCGCGCGCGCGCGCGCCTCTGCCGCACCGATCCCCTCGTGGATCATCGGCACTTCCATCAGTTGCCGGCCGACCTTCATGGCCGGGTTGAGGCTGGCCATCGGCTCCTGATAGATCATGGCGATCTCCTTGCCGCGGATGTCGCGCAGCTCGGTGTCGCCCAGCGTGGTCAGGTCGCGCCCCTTGAAGCGGATGCGCCCGCCGACGATCCGGCCGTTCTTGCCGAGGTCGCGCATGACGGCGAGCGCCACCGTGGACTTGCCGCAGCCCGATTCTCCCACCAGCCCCATCGCCTCGCCGGGCATCACCGTGCAGGAGAAGTCCATGACCGCGGGGATCTCGCGCAGCCGCGTGAAGAAGCTGATCGAGAGGTTCTCGATCTCGAGGATCGGCGCGGCTGCCGTTCCCGGCTCGGCAGCGGGGTGCGGGGCGGGGTCAGTCACGCAAGGATTCCTCCCTCAGGCCGTCGGCAAGAAGGTTCAGGCCCAGCACCAGGCTCATCAGCGCCAGCGCCGGCACCAGCGCCGGATGCGGGAACACCGACAGAAGCCGCCGCCCCTCGTTGATCGTCGATCCCCAGTCGGGGCTCTCGGGGCTGACGCCGAGGCCGAAGAAGCCCAGCGTGCCGAGAAGGATGGTCGTATAGCCGATGCGCAGGCAGAAATCGACGATCAGCGGGCCGCGCGCGTTGGGCAGGATCTCCCACAGCATGATGTACCAGGGCCCTTCGCCGCGGGTCTGCGCCGCGGCGACGTAGTCGCGCGTCTTGATGTCGAGGGTGAGGCCGCGGACGATGCGGAACACCGTCGGCGCGTTCACGAACACGACCGAGACGAAGACGATGAGCAGGTTCGCGGGCATCGAGATCAGCCCCAGGGGATCGGCATCGAAGGCAAGCCCGGCGTAGAGCCAGAAGCCCACCACCAGCGTCACCGCCACGAGGACGTTGCGCTGCATCGGCGCGACCCGGTAGCGGCTGTTCCACAAGAGCACGAGGAACAGGATCGGCAGCAGGAACAGGACCGCCGCCATGATGACGGGGATCCCGGTCTCGACGATCTCGGGCGTCACCAGAAGGTAGAACAGCAGGATCACCGGGAAGGCCAGGACGAGATTGGCGAGGAACGACAGCACCATGTCGAGCGTGCCGCCGAAATAGCCCGCCGGCAGCCCCAGCGTGATCCCCACCATGAAGGCGAAGAGCGTCGCCGCCGGGGCGATCTTCAGCACCTCGCGCGCGCCCATCACCATGCGGCTGAACACGTCTCGCGCGAGGTTGTCGCCACCCAGAAGGTAGTGCGGATAGCCCGCGAAGCCCTCGGGCAGGGGGGAGCCGAGCTTGGCGTTCTTCATCCCCGAGACCACGGCCAGCGGATCGTGGGTGGCGATCATGCCCGCGAAGAGGGCGGTGAACACCCAGAACAGCACCATCCCGAGCCCGATCATGCCCACGGTCGAATCGAAGATCTTGCCGTAGAGGCCCAGCCGACGCTTGAAGGCGATCGAGATCGCGAAGGTCGCCGCCAGCCCGATCCAGACCGGCAGGAAGCGAAGGGCGATCCCCGCCAGTATCCCGCCCCAGCCGAGTGGCTCCATGGCGTCCTCCTCAGGCGATCCGGATGCGCGGGTTGAGGAAGACGTAGCCGACGTCCGAGATCAGCTGCGTGACGAGCACGACGAACACCGCCACGACCGAACAGGCCAGCAGCAGCTCGATGTCGTTGTTTCCGGCCGCCTGCACCAGGGTCCAGCCGAAGCCCTTGTAGTTGAAGAGCGTCTCCACGATCACCACGCCGTTCAGAAGCCAGGGGAACTGCAGCATGATGACGGTGAAGGGCGCGATCAGCGCATTGCGCAGCGCATGTCGCAGGACGATCGCGCCGAAGCTCAGGCCCTTCAGCCGCGCCGTGCGGATGTACTGGGCGGTCATCACCTCGGTCATGCTCGCCCGCGTCATCCGCGCGATGTAGCCGATGCCGTAGAGGGCGATCGTCAGCACCGGCAGGAAGAAGTTCTCGAAGGTCGGCCCGTCCATCGCCGAGGCGGCCGAGCCCTTGAACAGCTGGAACCCGGCCGGCGAGGCCAGGAACACGATGAACACCACCCCCGAGACGTATTCCGGCGTCGCCGTCGTGGTGATCGAGAAGGTCGAGAGCACGCGGTCGGTGCGCGAGCCCTCGCGCATGCCGGCCAGCACGCCGATGAGCAGCGAGGCCGGCACCATCAGCATCATCACCCAGAACATGAGGATCCCGGTCAGGCCGAGGTGATAGCCAAGCTTGTCGCCCACCGGCGCCTTGAAGAAGGTCGAGAAGCCCCAGTAGCCCTGCAGCAGGCCGCAGTAGGCCGGCGCCTCGGCCGGCACCGGCGCGCGATCGACACAGCGGCCGCGCAGGCGCCCGTCGGCCTCGGTATTGGTCCATCCCGGCACCACGCCCAGCCACTCGCCGTAGCGCACGAGGATCGGCCGGCCGTAGCCGTTGCGCTCGATCCAGCTGGCCACGTCGGCGTCCGACATGCGCACCGACGCCTCGGACTTGGCGAGCTTCTCGAGGTTCGGCGGCAGGTTGGTCAGGAAGAAGACCACGAAGGTCAGGCAAAGCGCGGTCAGCAACATCGTGCCGCCCCGCCTGAGCAGGAACTTCAGCATGGCGGGTTCAGTTCGTCGGAACGGCGCACCGGCGCGCAGGCGCGCCGGCGGCGGACGGCGGGAAGGGCCGGCGGCCCCTCCCGCCCCGGGATCAGGACTCGATCCACCACTTGTAGTGGTGATGCTCGAAGGTCGGGTGCATGTCGGCTCCCTTCACGCCGGGCCGGTAGGCGCGGAACAGCTTGCGCCAGTAGGGCTGGATCAGCACGCCCTCGTCCTGCATGATCTGCTCGAGGCGGGCCATCACCACCCGGCGCTCGTCGGCATCGGCGATCGACATCGCCTTGGCCAGAAGGGCGTCGAACTCGGCATTGGCGAAGGCGGTCTCGTTCCAGGGCACGCCCGACTTGTAGGCGAGGGCGAGGATCTGAACGCCGAGGGGGCGCATGTTCCACTCGGTGGCCGAGAAGGGATACTTCAGCCAGTCGTTCCAGAAGGTCGAGCCGGGCAGGACCGTGCGCTTGACCTTGATCCCGGCGTCGCGCAGCTGCGCGGCGACGGCGTTGCAGCTGTTGGCCTGCCAGCTGTCGTCGAGCGAGATCAGCTCGAACTCGAAGTCGCCGAAGCCCGCCTCGTCGAGCATCCGCTTGGCCTCGGCCGGGTCCACCCTCAGCGGCGGCAGCTGCGCGTATTCGGGGTGGATCGGGCAGACATGGTGGTTCTCGGCCACCATGCCGCGCCCGTCGTAGCCGAGCTCCAGCACCACGGCGTTGTCCACCGCAAGCTGCAGCGCCTTGCGCACCACCAGGTTGTCATAGGGCGGCGAGGCCTGGTTGAACCGGATGGCGATGGTCGCCGCGGTCACCGCCTCGGAGATCTCCCAGCCGTTCGAGGTGTAGAGGTCGAGATAATCGCCCTCGGTGCGGTAGACCGCGTCGATCTCGCCCGACACCGCCGCGGCGAGAACCGCAGCCGGATCGACCCCGAGATCGATGTACTCGATCCGGTCGAGCCAGGGCCCGCCGTAGACGGCCGTGCCCCACCAGGTGTGGTTGGGGTTGCGCACCAGCACCTGACGCACGCCGACCTCGTCCACCTCGGGAAGCCAGGCCCCGGTGCCGATCGGGTTCGCGGCCGGGTTGCCGTTGTCGTAGCTCTTGTGCACGACCGCCGCGGGATAGTCGGCCATGCCGACGATCAGCGCGATGTCCGGGGCGGGAAGGGTCAGCTTCACCGTGAGCGGATCGAGCACGGTGATCGCGCCATCGCGCGCCCTCTTGGTGGTCTCGTCCACGAGGCCGCCCATCCGGCTCGCCATCGAGTTGCCCTCGACGGTGGCGTCGCACCAGCGGATGATGTTGTGGGCCACGTCGTCGGCGGTGAAGTCGTCGCCGTTGTTCCACTTCACCCCCGGCCGGACGTGCAGCAGGTATTCGCTCGCGTCCTCGTTGGCCTCCCAGCTCTCGAGCAGCATGCCGCGCAGCGAACCGTCCTTGTTGTATTCCACGAGATAATCGAGCCAGCCGCGGCAGAAGTTGGCGAGCTCCGACCAGTCCCAGACCCGGGGATCCTTGAGCGCACGGGTCTCCATGTTCATGCGCAGGGTGCCCCCGGCGGTGGGTGTCGTCTGTGCGACCGCCGGCATGGGCGCGCCGATCAGGCTGTAGGCTGCGGCCGCCGAGACTCCGAGCGCGGTCGTCCGGGTCAGGAATTCGCGGCGGCTGAGCAGACCCGCCCGGACCTCCGCGGCGTACATCTTGGCCGCCGGGTGGACGGGCCCCACCACGGGCTTCAGGTGCATCATCGTCGTCTCCCTGTGACAGTCGGTCCTTGGCGGGGCGGCAGGCACCCCCGCGACACCACCCCGCCCGGGGCATTCGGCACC
>CALDYW010000032.1 GCA_937944395.1 uncultured Paracoccaceae bacterium
GTTCGCGGCCGCCGCCGTGCCGGCCTGAACCGGGCTGCCGCGGCCCCGCATCGCCACCGCACCGGGGGCGGTCGCGCCGCCGCCGCACCCCTTCGGGGGAAGTCCGGCACGGAAGGTGCCGCGGCCGTCGCGGCGGCGGCGAACCCGGAAGAAGCGGCGCCCGGGGGCATTGCCTGGGCGGGCGTTCTGCACTAGGCGCCGGCGCCATGCCCCGCTTCGCGCTCCTGATCGAGTACGACGGCACGCCGTTCTGCGGCTGGCAGCGTCAGGCGGCGGAGCCGACGGTGCAGGCGGCCGTCGAGACCGCGCTGCGCCGGCTCGAGCCCGGTGCTCCCGCCATCGCCGCGGCCGGGCGCACCGACACCGGCGTGCATGCGGCCGGGCAGGTCGCCCATTGCGACCTCGGACGCGACTGGGATCCGGCGCGGCTGGTCGAGGCGCTGAACCACCATCTGCGGCCCGCCCCCGCAGCCGTCCTGCGCGCGGCCCCGGTGCCGGAGGGCTTCCATGCCAGGTTCTCGGCCCGCGCCCGCCACTACACCTACCGCATCCTCTGCCGCCGCGCGCCGCCGGCGCTTGCGCGCGGCCAGGTCTGGCACCGCCGGCAGCGGCTTGCGGTGGCGCCGATGCAGGCCGCCGCGCTTCACCTGCTGGGGCGGCACGACTTCACCACCTTCCGCGCCGCGCTCTGCCAGGCGGCCTCGCCGGTCAGGACGCTCGACCGGCTGGAGATCGAGGAGGTGGCGCTTCCCGAGGGGGTGGAGATCCGCTTCCACCTCTCGGCGCGCAGCTTCCTGCACGCCCAGGTGCGCTCGATCGTGGGCACGCTCGAGCGCGTCGGCGCCGGCGCCTGGGCGCCCGACCGGGTGCGCGCGGCGCTGGCGGCCCGCGACCGCGCCGCCTGCGGGCCGGTGGCGCCGCCCTCGGGGCTCTGCCTGATGCGGGTGGACTACGACCCCGACCCGTTCAGTTGAGGTCGCGCAGAAGCCGGCCGTGCCTCTTCAGCTCGGCGACCAGCGCCCCGAAGGTGTCCAGACCGCGCGCCTTCAGCATCGGCAGCATCCGCAGGAAGGCCTCGGCCGTGGCCAGCGTGTCGCCCATCGCGGTGTGGCGCGCCTCGGCCGGGATGACCACACCCAGCCGCTCGGCCAGCGCGTCGAGCGAATGGGTTTCGTGGCTGCCGAACAGCACCGCCGAAAGCAGCACCGTGTCGAGCACCGGATGGTCGAAGCGCTGGCCGATCTCCGCCTCGTGCCGGCGCAGGAACTCGAGGTCGAAGGGCGCGTTGTGCGCCACCAGAACGGCGTCCGCGGCGAAGGCATGGAACTGCCGGCCGACCTCGTCGATGCGCGGGGCCCCGGCCACCATCGCCTCGGTCACGCGGTGCACCGCGGTCGCCGCGGCGGGAATCGGACGGCCGGGGTTGACCAGCGATTCGAAGCGCTCGCCGGTCACGATCCGGCCGTTGACCAGACGAACCGCCGCGATCTGCACGATCTCGTCGCCCTGGCTGGGCAGGAGCCCCGTGGTCTCGGTGTCGAACACCACATAGGTGAGATCCGACAGCCGCCGCGCCGCCACCGCCTCGATGCGCGCGCGCGCGAGCAGGTCGAAGTCGTAGGCGGCGATCCGCGGCGCCGGGTGCGGCGGGCTGACCGCCGGCCGCGCCGCGCGGATCGGCAGGAACAGGCGGGCGCGGCCGTCCACCTGCGCCTCGGGCCAGAGTTCGGTGCCGTGGGCGGACAGCACCGCCCGGCCGGTGACGTCGGCAAGGCCCAGCTCGAGCGGCTCGGCCAGCCAGGCCTCGAGCGTCGCCACCGGCAGGGCCGGGCCGGTCCAGCCGATCCCGATCGCGGCCCCGGGCGGATCGCTGCGGATCGTCACCGCAAGCTCCGCCCCCCGACCCGCCGCCACCAGCCGCTCCACCAGCCGCGAGACCAGCGCGACGATCTCGAAGGCGTCGCAGCGCAGCATCAGCGCATCGGCCTCGACCGGCGCGGGTACACCCAGCGCATCCAGCCGCGCCGCGATGCCGTCGGCGAGGTCGCGGGCCCGGGTCTCGGACATCGGCCACCAATCCGCGCGGCTCTCGTCGTAGCGCCGGCCGAGCTCGGTGATCGCTGCGGCGAGCGCACGCACCTCGCCCGCAAGCGCGGCATCGAGCCCTCCGGAGGGTGCTGCGCCCTCGCCGCTGCCCATCACCCCGACGACCGTCTGCAGGTTCGCGGCCGGCCGACGCACGCGGTCGAAGATCTCCTCGAGCAGGCGCTCGCGCCGGGCATGGACGGCCAGTTCCGCCGTCACGTCGCGCAGCGTCAGCACATAGCCCGGGTAGCTGTCCGCCTCGCCGGGAAGTTGCAGAAGCCGCATCCGCGCCGACAGCACGCGCCCGCCGCCGGTGGTGGCACAGAGCAGGTCCGAGGCCGCGTCGTCGTCTCGGGTGGCCAGAAGGCGCTCGTAGGCATGACGGATCGGTCCCTCGCGCAGCCACTGGAACACCGGCCGGTCGAGCCCCGGTGCGATGCCGCCGCCGACGAGCTCCGCCGCCTGCCCGTTGTAGAAGACGATCTTGTGCTCGGGCGAGCAGAGCAGCACGCCCTCGGGGACGTCGGCAAGCAGCGTCTCGAGCCGCGCCTTCTCGGTCGCAAGCCGGGTCGTTTCGCGTTCGACGGCAAGCGCGAGCGCCGTCTGCGTCTCGGCAAGGCGTTCGGCCACGGCGCGCGCGGCCGGCGCGAGATCGCCGAGGTAGCGTGCCCGCGCCGCCGCGTCGCCGCCGCCGCCGGCATGGGCCCTTGCCCGCAGGCCCGCCGAGACCTGCTCGACCGCCTTCGCCACGTTCTCGTCGAACAGCAACCAGATCCAGGCGCAGAGCCCGACGAAGGCGAAGCCGGCGACCGCCCCCGCGGTCACGAAGGACGACAGCGCGCCGGGGTCGCCGAGCTGGCGGTAGCCGAGCCAGAGGCCGACCGCGACGGCAAGCGTTCCGCCGGCCGCCAGCGCCGCGAAGAACAGGAAGATCCGCAGACGGAGCGGCAGCCGCTCCACCTCAGCCGCCTCCGCCGAGCAGACGCTTCACCTCGGCCTTCAGGTCGGCCACGTCGAACGGCTTCGAGATGAACCCGTCGGCCCCGAGCGCGAGGCCCTTGCGCCGCTCCATGGCATTGCCGCGGGCGGTCATCATCAGGATCTTCACATCGGCGAGCGCGGGGTCGAGCCGCACCGACTGGCAGATCTCGTAACCCGAGACCTCGGGCAGCATGACGTCGAGCAGCACCAGGTCGGGATGGTCGCGGGCGATCGCCGGCATCGCCTCGGCGCCGCTGGCCACGCGCTTCAGCGCATAGCCCTCGCGCCGCATCAGATGTTCGAGGGCGAGCGCGATGTTGTCCTCGTCCTCCACCACCAGGATCGTCTTCGGCGCCTCGCCCACGTCACACCTCCGCACAGGCTGCGAGCAGAACCGGATCGTCGGCGGGCAGCGGCTGCCAGGCGGCCTCCGCCACGGTGCCGTCGGGGGCAAAGTCCACGCCCGCGGCGAGGTCGGCGCGGCGGTGCCCCGGGCAGTCGAACAGCACGGTGGCCGACCGCACCGGCTGCCAGCGCCCGATCAGATGGACATCGACCATGACCTGCCCCGGCGCCGCCGGATGGGTGCGGCGCGTGCGCCGGTCCACCGCCGCGAAGAGGTCGGTGACCGGGAAGACGTAGGTCCAGGGCCGCCAGAGCGCCGCGTCGCGGTTCTTCGCCGCCACCGCCACGCCCGCGGGCAGCGCGCCGGCGGTGCGGGCGAACCAGCTGTATTCCGACCAGACCGCGTAGCCGAGCATCGCCGCGCCCGCGGCGGCGGGCACCATCCAGCGCGGCAGCCGCCGCCCGGACAGCCGGTGGAGGGCCAGCGCCGCCCCGCCGGCGGCGAAGCCCGCCGCGACCAGCGCGAGGATCTCGAACAGCATGCGCGCGTTCCTCCCCCGCCCGCCCGGCGCTCAGCCGAGCATCCCCTTCCCCTGCCCCAGCGCCGACTGCATCGTGCGCACCACCACGAAGGCATCGCGCAGATGGCTGCGCTCGAACTCCGACAGCTCGGTCGGGGCCATGAAATTGTCGGGCCGCTCGCCGGCCTTCACCCGCCGCATCTGATGCTCGAGCCGGGTCTGGGCGATCATGTCGTAGGCGTCGATCAGGTCCTGCCCGCCCGAGGCGCTGACGACCCCCGCCTCGACCGCCGCGATCAGCCGCGCCCGGGTGTTCACCGGCGCGAGCCGGCCCTGCAGCGCATAGATCCGGCCGAGATCCACCACCGGAACGACGCCGTTCAGCTTCAGGTCCAGCCGGTCCTTGTGCTCGCCCGAGCGGATCGTCGCGAAGGCGCGGATCAGGCCCAGCGGCGGCTGGTGCTTGAGTGCGTTCGACACCATGTGCGCCACGAAGATCGAGTTGCGCGCCGCGCGCTCCAGCGTGACGGACTGAAGGTCGTCATGCAGGCTCGCGGTGCCGCCGATCGGGCGCAGGTCGAACATCACGCTCGCCAGCATCTGCGCCTCCGGGCTGGGCGTCCGGATCCAGCCGTCGAAATACTCGCGCCACACCCGGAGCGGCTGCAGCCACCGCGGATTCGTGGCCATCATGTCGCCGGGGCAATGGACATAGCCGCAGGCGTGCAGCCCGTCCGAGACGATGCGGGCAAGCTGCCGGAAATAGCCGAGGTCGTCCGCGGTGGCGGCATCGTCGAGGATCAGGCAGTTGTCCTGGTCGGACACGCCGGTCTGCTCCTGCCGGCCCTGGCTGCCGCAGGCGAGCCAGAGATAGGGCACCGGCGGCGGCCCGAGTTCGGCCTCGGCCAGCGCCAGCAGCCGCCGCGTGACGGCATCGGCGATGTCGGTGATCAGCCGCGTCACCACCTCGTGCCGGTTGCCGGCGGCGACGAGCTGCACCAGAAGCTGCGGGATCCGCGCCGTGGCCGCCGCCATCGGCGCCACCGCGTCGGCCATCGCCACCTCGCGGATCAGCGTCGCCGAGGTCAGCGCCTGGAACCGCGTCAGGTCGGTCTGGGTGACGATGCCGACGAGGCGCCCCTCCTCGGCGATGGGCAGATGGCCGATCCGGCGCTCGAGCATCACGTTCAGGACGTCGGTGCCGAGTGCGCCCGGCGGCAGCGTCACCGGGTCGGGCGTCATCACCTCGGCCACCGGACGGTCGCCCGGAAGGCCCTCGGCCACCACCCGGTTCGCCAGGTCGCGCGTGGTCAGGATGCCCGCGAGCCGCCCGCCCTCGACCACCGCAAGGCACGAGACATGCCCCTCGCGCATCAGCCGCGCCGCGGCCTGCACGGGCGTGTCGGGGGAACAGCTCAGCGGGTCGGGCGCCATCAGGTCGGTGACCTTCAGCGTGGTCAGATCACTGCGCTGCGTCTCGGCGGGGCGCGATCGGTCGAAGAAGCGGGCGAAGGCGGGCACCGCGGCGACGAGCCGCCGGAACACGGCGGCCGGCAGGACCAGAACGGTCGTCTCCTCGGTCGCGGTCGCGGTGGTCAGCGCCCGGCCGTCGCGCATCAGCCCGCGCTCGCCGAACGAATTGCGCGGACCGAGCAGCGAGACCGGCGCGCCGTTCGCGTCGGTGACGGCGACGGCACCCGATTCGATCAGGAAGAGGCCCTCGAGCGGCTCTCCGGCGCGGTAGAGGACCTCGCCGGCGGCAACCGTCCTGCGGCCGAAGGAACCGGCGACGCGCGCCAGCTCGTCCTGCGGCAGGGAATCGTAGGGGTGGACGGCCTCGAGGAAGCGGGCGACGTCGG
>CALDYW010000033.1 GCA_937944395.1 uncultured Paracoccaceae bacterium
GCCGGCACCGGCCGCGCGGCCGAGGCTCCCGGGCGCGGCCGAGGGTCCCGGGCTCCGGCCGGGGGTCCCGGGCGCGGCCCTCTCGTCCGGGTGCCCGTCACCGCCTCTGTGGAGGGCGTGAACGACCGGCCCGGACGCGTCGGGGTCCGGATCAACCAGGCCACGGGGGCGGTGACGCTGGCATGACCCGACCGCAGGGTCGCGATGCCGCCGGGGGAAACCGGCCCGCCGCAGCGCCCGGCCGGGTCGCACCGATGTGCCGACCGACACGCACCGGGCGCTGGCGCCGCCGCCGCCCCGGCGCTATAGGATCGGCAGGTGGGCGCGCCTGCGCGCCGTCGGGCCGGAGTCTGACCGAATGTCCCGCTTCCTCCTTCTCCTGATCGGCGCCCTGTCGCTGGCCGCCGGTGTCTATGCCCTGCTCAATCCGCTTCCCGCCACCCTCGCCGCGACGCTGCTGGCCGGCTGGGCCTTCCTCGTCCTCGGCCTGCTCAAGGTGCTGGCGGCCTTCCGTCTCGAGGGCTGGGGCGGCCGGATCTGGACCCTGCTGCTCGGGGTGGTGACGGGGCTGGTCGGCGTCCAGATCCTCGCCGATCCGCTCGGCGGCGCGATCGCCCTGACCTTCGTGGTGGCGTTCCTGTTCCTGCTCTCCGGGGCGGCCAAGCTGGTCGCCGCCGTCACCCTGCGGGAGGTGCCCTTCCGGCTTCTGACCGGACTGTCCGGCGTCGTGTCGATCGCCCTGGCGGTGATGATCCTCACCGACTTCCCGGTGTCCGCCGCCGGCGTTCTCGGCATCCTGCTCGGGGTCGAACTGCTCTCGAACGGCGTCACCTCGATCGCGATCGGCCTGTCGCGCGAGGCGCGCGAGGCCTCCGCCTGACCGGCGGCGCCAGAGCGCGGCCCGCGCCGGCGCCCCCCTCCCGCGGCAGCAGGGACAGGCGCGGATGATCCTGGGCATCGGCACGGATCTCTGCAGCATCGACCGGATCGAGGCGACGCTGGCCCGCTTCGGCGACCGCTTCCGCGAGCGCGTGTTCACCGAAGCCGAACGCAGGACCGCCCGCCGCCGCGCCGCCGAGGCGCCGACGCTCGCCCGCCGCTGGGCGGCGAAGGAGGCCTGCTCGAAGGCGCTGGGCACCGGGCTGCGCATGGGCATCGCCTGGCGCGACATGGGCGTGGTCAACCTGCCCGGCGGCCAGCCGCAGATGGTGCTGACCGGCTGGGCGGCCGAGCGGCTCGCGGCGATCACCCCGCCCGGACATCGGGCCGTCGTGCATGTCTCCCTCACCGACGACCCGCCCTGGGCCCAGGCCTTCGTGGTGATCGAGGCCCGGCCGGCCGAAGCCCCGCCGCCTGCGCCGGCCGGCCGCGGCCCCGCGGCCTGACCCGCGCGGGCGCGCGATCCGCGACCCTCCCGCCGCGGCGGGCGGTTCCCCCGGCGCCCCGCGCCTGCGCCGGCGCCCCGTTGTCGATCGGGGACGCGACGCCGCAGGCCTGCATGTCCGGTCCCGAAATATCCTCGGGGGGTGAGGCGCCGAAGGCGCCGAGGGGGGCAGACAGCCCCCCTTCCCCGGCGGTCCCCGGTCCCCGGCCGCCGTCCGGCACCCTTGACTCGGGCCGGGGCGCGGCTCATCACCCGGCGGCACCGCGAAACGGGGGACCGACGATGGCCGCGCGCGCCGAGACGAGGAACGGGATCTGGGAGACGGCCAAGACGGTCGTCTATGCCCTGCTGATCGCCGGCGTGTTCCGCACGCTGCTGTTCCAGCCGTTCTGGATTCCCTCGGGCAGCATGAAGGACACGCTGCTGATCGGCGACTTCCTGTTCGTGAACAAGATGGCCTACGGCTATTCGCGCCACTCCTGCCCGTTCTCGATGTGTCCGATCCCGGGGCGCCTGCTGGGGCGCGAGCCCGAGCGCGGCGACGTGGTGGTGTTCCGCCATCCGGTCAACGGGCAGGACTTCATCAAGCGGCTGATCGGCCTGCCCGGCGACCGCATCCAGCTGATCGACGGCATCCTGCAGATCAACGGCACGCCGGTGCCGACCGAGCCCGCCGGCGTGTTCGTCGAGACCTACGAGCGCCAGGGGCCGGGCGGGCACCTGCCGGCCTGCCGCAATGCCCCCGTGGGGCTCGGCGGATCCTGCGAGGCGACGCGCCTGCGCGAGACGCTGCCGGGCGGGCGCAGCCACAACATCCTCGACATCGGCATGGGCTTTGCCGACAACACGCCGGTCTTCACCGTGCCCGAGGGGCATTACTTCTTCCTCGGCGACAACCGCGACAACAGCCAGGACAGCCGCTTCGCCCAGACTGCCGGCGGCGTCGGCTTCGTGCCCTTCGAGAACCTGATCGGACGCGCCGACCGGATCATGTTCTCCTCGGCGGGCCGGTCGATGTTCTTCTTCTGGACCTGGCGCGCCGACCGCTACCTGAAGAGGATCGAGTGAGGCCCGCGGCCGATCTTGCCGCCTTCGCGGCGCGCCTCGGCCATGACTTCCGCCGCCCCGAGCTCCTGCGCGAGGCGCTGACCCATGCCTCGATCGCCGGGCCCGCGCGTCCCGACAACCAGCGGCTCGAGTTCCTCGGCGACCGGGTGCTCGGCCTTGTCGTCGCCGAGGCGCTGCTTTCGGCCGACCCCGAGGCGCCCGAGGGCCTGCTCGCCCCGAGGTTCAACGCGCTCGTCCGGCGCGAGACCTGCGCCGAGGTGGCGCGCGCCGTCGGGCTTGGCGAGGCGCTCAGGCTCGGCCGGTCCGAGATGCTGTCGGGCGGGCGGCGGAAGGAGGCGCTCTTGGCCGACGCGATGGAGGCGGTGATCGCGGCGGTCTATCTCGACGCCGGGCTCGCCGCTGCCCGGGCCCTGGTGCTGCGCCTCTGGGGCCCGCACATCGCCGCCCTGGCCGCCGATGCCCGCGACGCCAAGACCGCGCTGCAGGAATGGGCCCAGGCGCGCGGGCTGCCGCCGCCCGCCTACCGCGAGGTCGCCCGCGAGGGCCCCGATCACGCCCCCGCCTTCACCGTCGAGGCGCGGCTGGCGACCGGCGCCGCCGCCCGCGCGCAGGGCGCCTCGAAGCGCGCGGCGGAACAGGCGGCCGCGCGCGCCCTGCGCGCGCTCGTCGATGGCGGGGCCGGCCGCGATGGCTGATCGCGCCGCCCCGCCGCCGGCCTCCGGCGCGCCCCCCCGCTGCGGCTTCGTCGCCCTGATCGGCGAGCCCAATGCCGGCAAGTCCACGCTTCTGAACCGCATGGTCGGGGCCAAGGTCTCGATCGTCACGCACAAGGTGCAGACCACCCGCACCCGGATCCGCGGCGTGGCGCTGCACGGGGCGGCGCAGATCGTCTTCGTGGACACGCCGGGCCTGTTCCGGCCGCGCCGGCGGCTCGACCGGGCGATGGTGGCCGCGGCCTGGGCCGGTGCGGCGGATGCCGATATCGTGGTGCTGCTGGTCGAGGCGCAGCGGGGGCTGACCGAGGGCGTGCAGGCGATCCTCGAGGCGCTCCGCGACCGGCTGGGCGACCGCCCGGTGGCGCTGGCCGTCAACAAGATCGACCGGGTGAAGGCCGAGGCCCTCCTGCCGCTGGCCGAGGCGCTGAACCGGGCCTTTCCCTTCGCACGCACCTTCCTGATCTCGGCCGAGCGCGGCCACGGTGTCGGGGATCTGAAGGCCTGGCTTGCCGGCGAGATCCCCGCGGGCCCCTGGCTCTACCCCGAGGACCAGCTCGCCGACCTGCCGATGCGGATGATCGCCGCCGAGATGACGCGCGAGAAGCTGACGCTGCGGCTGCACCAGGAACTGCCCTACGAACTCACCGTCGAGACCGAGTCCTGGCAGGAGCGTCCCGACGGCTCCGCCCGGATCGACCAGGTGATCTATGTCGCCCGCGAGGGGCACAAGGGCATCGTGCTCGGCCGCGGCGGCGAGACGGTCAAGGCGGTGAGCCAGGCCGCCCGGGCCGAGATCGAGGCCTTCACCGGCCGGCGCATCCACCTGTTCCTGACCGTCCGGGTGCGGCCGGGCTGGCAGGACGAGGCCGAGCGCTACGCCGGGATGGGCCTTGACATCCGCGACGCCGGTCCCGGGAAGGGCTGAGGCCGGGATGGCGCGGCTGGCTGCGGGGCTCTGGGTCTCGGCCTACCTTCACCGCCTCGCCGCCGAAGGGATCGCGGCCTATGTGCTGCGCCGCGGCGACGCGGTCGCCGGCGCGGTGGCGGTGAAGCTCGCCACCCGCGACGGGCGCGCCCGCGCCTTCGGCCGCGGCTGGGATCCGGCCACCGGCGCCCGCGCCTGGCTGACGCTGGCCGCGGGGCCCGCGGCCGAGGTGGATGCCGTCCTGGCCCGCGAGGCCGGCCGCGACCCCGACCTCTGGGTGATCGAGGTCGAGGACCGCCTCGGCCGGCATCTGCTCGACACGCCCGGGCTCGAGGCCTGACCGCGCCCGGGGGCGCGCGCGCGCCGCCCGGTCCGCCTCCCGCCCCGCCCCGCCCCGCCCCGCCCCGC
>CALDYW010000034.1 GCA_937944395.1 uncultured Paracoccaceae bacterium
TGGCGACGCATACTGGCGCGCAACCGGGCCATCAGCTCCTCGAAGGAGAGCTGTGGCAGGCGGTTGCCATAGGTCGCGAGCGCCAATTCCTCGAAGACCACATAGGCCGTGCCCCGATAGGCGGGCGTGTTGGCGGCCCCCATCCTCGCCGCGATGAACGGGTCGGCGGTCTGTGCCTCGTCGCCCGGGTACCAGCGCCAGGTGACGCCGGAGAGGTCCATCGGCTTGCCGTCTGCCCAGATGCGCCCGATGCCGGTGATCGGTCCCTCACACAAGGCGACGGCGAAGCTGGCGTAGTAGAGGTACTCGGTGGTCTTGACCTTCGGCCCGCCGCCCTTGCCGCCGCCTCGCGTGCTGGTGTTGACTTCCTCGCGGAAATCCGTCGCCCAGATGATGTTGCCGCCGATGCGCATGCGCCCGTGGAGGCGCGGGATGACCGCGCCATCGGTGGCCGAGGTGATGCGCAAGGTGTCGAGCCGCGCGCCCTCGATCTTCTGCGCGGGCGCCAGCGACGAGACGATCCAGCTGTCGACCGCCGAGCCGATGGTGGAGCCGATGAAGCCGCCGATCGTTGCCGCCGAAACCCCGAGGATCGAGCCGCCCAGCGCCCCCCCAAGCGCCGATCCGACTGCACCGAGGACAAGCGTGGCCATGGGAGACGCTCAGCGTGCGGGGAACAGGAAGGCGAAGGCGATGCGCCGCCGCCAGGACGGGGTGAGCGGCTCCTCGATCACGCCGAGCCGCTCATAGGCATGGAGGAAGCCGTCGGGCCCGGTGAGGATCCCGACATGCTTGGCGATGGCGCCGGGCTTCATGCGGAACAGCACCAGCGCGCCGGGACCTGCCTCGGCAGGCGATACCTCGATCATCATGGACCGCGCCCCCTCGGCCAGCACCTCGCGCGGCCCGGTCTCACCCCAGTCCCGGCTGTAGGGCGGGATCGGGAACGGTTCCGGCCCCACCACCTCGCGCCAGACGCCGCGCGCGAGGCCGAGGCAGTCGCAGCCGACCCCGCAGAGGCTCGCCTGGTCGTGATAGGGCGTGCCGAGCCAGGACTGTGCGGCGGCGATGACGCGGGCAGGATCGGCCGTAGGGACGGGCGCGTTCACAGGACCGCCCCCTCGTGGCCGCCGTCCTTCGTCGCGTAGCGCAGCACCGCGTCCTGCCCCGGGATGTGCGGGAAGCCCCGGAAGTTGGCGACATTGGCGAACTTCGCGCCGCAGGTGGCGATCCGCTTGTCGCAGCCCGCCCGCGCGACGAAGCTGTCGCTCTCGGCGACAGGGCGCACCGGCGCCTCCAGCAGGGTCAGGATCGCCACGCCATCGACGAGGTCGTGCGACAGCACCTCGGCCCGCCGCCCCGCATTGGCACCCGAGGTCCATTCGACCGTGCCATGCGCGAACCAGCCCGCCGCGAAGGCCGACAGGCCCGAGGCCGTGAAGGTCCGGTCGCGCAGCACATCGATCACCGCGCAGGTGCCCTTGAAAGCCGGGTCCTCGAGGTTCACGCCGCAGCGGGGATCGCCCAGCGCGGCGTCGCAACTCGCCTGAAACGTCCGTCCAACCGTCTGGCCAAGGATGTGCGCCAGCGACCGCACCTCCGCCACGAAGGCCAGTCGCCCACGCCGGATCTGGCCGATGGCCCCGCGCCGCAGAAGCACGCGCTGCGACGGTGCAGACCAGTTCACGCGCCAGACCTCGACAGCCGCATTGTCCCAGCGGCCGTCGAGGATGTCCGTCTCCGTGATGCGGTCCGAGGTCAGCACGCCTTGCGCATCCTGTGCGTCCACCGACAGATCAGAGCCGGATCGGACCTCGGAGGCTGTCAGCCCGCTTTCCGGTTCGAACTCGCTTCCGTCGAACGCCAGCGTCCGGTCATGGTCGGTAAAGCCGAAGGTCACGCCATCCGCCCGGGTGATCCGCCAGCACCAGGCGAGCGTGGTCGTGCCCTCGTCGAGATGAGCCTGCAACGCGGGCGAGAGGGATTTCATCGGCAGGTTCCCGTCATGTGGTTGTCGAGATCGGCGATCCAGTCCGCCCAGTCCGTCGGCACAGCATCGACGGTCTCGGCAGGCGGCCGGGCGAGCCGCGCCTCGGCGTAGGAGGCGCAGCCCGCGTCACCAGCGCCCGTCGTTGCGGCGGTGAGGCGGAAATGGCAGGGCTCCAGCGGAGCGCCGCGCCGCCGAACGGTCAGCAGGATCGCCAGCGCGGCGGCCGTCGCGAACCGCATCCCGCCCCCGCCCGACACGCTTGTTCCTGTCTTCCATGGCATCGCGTTCGGCCTCCCGTTTGCCCGTTCGTTCTCCTTCCATGCGCCCCCAGACCCGGCCGAGGATCACCCCCCCAACGGCGCCGAAAGCCGCACCCAGCCAGCTCAGGAGATCAGCCATCGTCCCGCTCCCCGCGGGCTGCGGCGACGCAGAGGGCTGCGACGAAGACCCCGAGGCAGCCGCCCACGACCAGCCCGGCGAGGAACTCAAGCATCGCCGCGGAATCCGCGCTCGATCCGGTCGCGCAGGCCGATCAGGCCAAGGCCGAGGAACATGAGCCCTGCCGGCGAGGCATCGCCCGAGCCGGCGAGGAGCGCGACCAAGCGTGAGACCTCGCCGAGCGGCC
>CALDYW010000035.1 GCA_937944395.1 uncultured Paracoccaceae bacterium
GCCCCCCTCGGATCCGGCCGGCGCCCCGCGCCGGTTCCCGGTTCAGTGCGCGACCATCACATGGCGGACCACGGTGTAGTCCTCGAGCGCATAGCCCGAGAGGTCCTTGCCGTAGCCCGACTGCTTGAGGCCGCCATGGGGCATCTCGCTGGTCAGCATGAAATGGGTGTTGACCCAGGTGCAGCCGTACCGGAGCCGCGCCGCGGTGGCCATGCCGCGGCCGACGTCGCGGGTCCAGACCGAGGAGGCGAGGCCGTAGTCGCTGTCGTTGGCCCAGGCAACCGCCTCGTCCACGTCGGTGAAGCGGGTGACGCTGACCACCGGCCCGAAGACCTCGCGGCGGACGATCTCGTCGGTCTGCAGGGCGCCGGCGACGACGGTCGGCCTGTAGTAGAAGCCCGGGCCCTCGTGCGCGGCGCCGCCGGTGGTGATCTCGATGTGGTTCTGTTCCGCCGCGCGGGCGACGAAGCTGGCCACACGGTCGCGCTGGCGGGCGCTGATCAGCGGCGGGATCTCGTTGGCGCTGTCGTCGTCCTGCGCGTAGCCGATCGAGGCGGCGGCTTGGGTCAGGTCGGCCACGAGATTGTCGTAGACCTTCGGGGCGGCGTAGACCCGGCAGGCTGCCGTGCAGTCCTGCCCGGCGTTGTAGAAGGAGAAGGCCCGCAGCCCGTTCACCACCCGCTCGAGGTCGGCATCGTCGAACACGATCACCGGCGCCTTGCCGCCGAGTTCCAGATGCGTCCGCTTCACCCCGCGCGCGGCGGCGGCGAGGATCTTCTTGCCGGTCGCGACATCACCGGTGAGCGAGATCATGTCGATGCCGGGATGGTGGACAAGCGTGTTGCCGACGCTGCCGCCCTGCCCGACGACGACATTTACCACGCCTTCAGGGAGAATCTCGGCGAGGAGGCGCGCCATCTTGAGGGCGGTGAGCGGCGTCTGTTCCGAGGGTTTCATCACCACCGTGTTGCCGCCCGCAAGCGCCGGCGCGAGCTTCCAGGCCATCATCATCAGCGGATAGTTCCAGGGTGCGATCGAGGCGACCACCCCGATCGGATCGCGCCGGATCATCGAGGTGTGGCCGGCGAGGTATTCGCCGGCGACGGTGCCGTGCATGTTGCGCACCGCACCCGCGAAGAAACGGAAGCAGTCGACGATTCCCGGCATCTCGTCGTTGCGCGCCGCATGGATCGGCTTGCCGGTATTGAGCGCCTCGAGCGCGGCGAAGGCGTCGGCCTCGGCCTCGATGCGGTCGGCGATCTTCAGCAGATAGGCCGAGCGCTCTGCCGGGGTGGTGCGGCTCCAGCCGTCGAAGGCGTCACGGGCGGCCTTCACCGCGCGGTCGATCTGATCCTCGTTCGCCTCGGGCAGTTCGAGGATCACTTCGCCCGTGCGCGGGTTCAGAACCTTCTCGGCCGTCTCGGTGCCGGTTTCGAAGCGGCCGGCGATCAGCATTTCGGTGTCCATCAGGGCCTCCGTTGTGGCGTGCGGTTCATTTCCCCTGGCCGGCCACCGTGTCGGTGCCGCGGGTCAGGTAGTAGGCGCCGAGGATCGGCAGGAAGGTGACCAGCACCACGACCATCGCAACCACGTTGGTGACCGGGCGCTGGCGCGGGCGCACCAGTTCCTCGAGCATCCAGATCGGCAGGGTCTGCTGCTGGCCGGCGGTGAAGGTGGTGACGATCACCTCGTCGAAGCTCAGCGCGAAGGCGAGCATGCCGCCGGCCAGCAGCGCGGTGGCGATGTTGGGCAGGGTGACGTGGCGGAAGGTCTGGAAACCGTTGGCGCCGAGGTCCATCGACGCCTCGACGAGGCTGGCCGAGGTGCGCCGAAACCGGGCGACCGCGTTGTTGTAGACGACGACGATGCAGAAGGTCGCGTGACCGAGGACGATCGTCCAGGTCGAGAACGCGATCCCGCCGAGGTTGAAGGCCGACCGCAGCGAGATGCCGGTGATGATGCCGGGCAGCGCGATCGGCAGGATGACGAGGAGCGAGATCACCTCGCGCCCGAAGAAGCGCGCCCGCGCCATCGCCGCCGCAGCGAGCGTGCCGAGGACAAGGGCGATGAGCGTCGAAATGGCGGCGACGCGGACCGACAGCCCGAGCGCCTGCCAGACGTCGGGGCGGTTCCAGGTCACGCCGAACCACTGCAGGGTGAAACCCGGGGGCGGCCACTGGTAGGTCTTGTCCTCGGTGGTGAAGGCATAGGCGAAGATGATCAGGATCGGGACGTGCAGGAACAGAAGCCCCGCCGCGGCGGCCGCCTTCAGCCAGAGCGGGGCGCGTTCAGAGCGCATCGAAGGCACCCCGCCGCTTCGCCCACCAGAGATAGAGCCCCATGATCGCGATCGGCACGACCGCGAAGGCCGCGGCCAGCGGGATGTTCCCGGCCGTGCCCTGATGCTGGTAGACGGCCTGCCCGATGAACCGCGCCGAGGTGCCGATGATCTGCGGAATGATGTAGTCGCCGAGCGTCAGCGAGAAGGTGAAGATCGAGCCTGCGATCACGCCGGGGAAGGCGAGCGGCAGGATCACGTGCCGGAAGGTCTGCGCCGGACGCGCGCCGAGGTCGCCCGAAGCCTCGAGCATCGAGGCCGGCACCCGCTCGAGGCTGGCCTGGATCGGCAGGATCATGAACGGCAGCCAGACATAGACGAAGACGAGGAATGTGCCCGTCGGCGAGGTCGAGAGCGAGTTGCCCCCGACACCGGGCAGCGACAGGTAGGCCTCGAGCGCCCAGGTCAGGCCGAGCTTGCCGAAGGCCCAGTTGAGGATGCCTTCCTTGGCGAGGATCAGCTTCCAGGAATAGACCTTGACCAGGTAGGACGACCAGAGCGGCAGCATCACGCCGAGGTAGAACACCGCCTTCCAGCGGCCGCGGGCGTAGCGGGCGGCGTAGTAGGCGATCGGAAAGGCGATGACCGCGGCGGTCACGGTGACCAGCGCGGCGGTCTGCACGGTGCGGCGGATGATGTCGAGGTTCGCCGGCGTCAGCAGTTCGCCGTAGGTCTTGAGCGTGAACTCGCGCCGGATCTGGCCGGTGAACTCGTCGATCGAGAAGAAGCTTTGCGCCAGAAGCGCGAACAGCGAACCGAGGTAGACCACCCCGAGCCAGAGCAGCGGCGGACCGAGCAGGAGCGCAAGCAGCAGCGCCGGGCGCCGCCAGAGCAGGTCGGACAGCCGCGCACCCAGTCCCTCGCCGCCGCGGCGCGAGGCCCGCGATGCCTCCGTCTCTGCCGACAGGCCGGGCGTGCTCATGTCCCGTCCATCAGGTGCAGGTCGTCCGGATCCCAGGACAGGCCCACGGCGGCGCCTTCCTCCGGCACCCGGGCACCGCGCGGCAGGAGCGCGGCAAGATCGAGGCCGTCCATCGACAGATGGACCCGGGTCACCGCACCGTGGAACTGGGTCGAGATCACCCGCGCCGTCGCCAGGCTGCCCGCGGCGCCGGGGGGAAGGATCCGCACCAGCTCGGGGCGGAGCGAGGCCGGCAGCCGCCGGCCGGCGAGGCGCCCGGTCACCTCGGGCGGCAGCACGTTCGACGAACCGACGAAGTCGGCCACGAAGGGGGTTGCCGGGCGGTCATAGACGTCCGAGGGCGCGCCGACCTGCGCGATCCGTCCCTGGTTGAACACCGCGACCCGGTCGGCCATCGACAGCGCCTCGCCCTGGTCGTGGGTGACGAAGACGAAGGTGATGCCGAGCTTGCGCTGCAGCGCCTTCAGCTCCTCCTGCATCTGCTCGCGCAGCTTGAGGTCGAGCGCCCCGAGCGGCTCGTCGAGCAAAAGCACCCGCGGCTCGAGCACGAGCGCACGCGCCAGCGCCACGCGCTGGCGCTGGCCGCCCGAGAGCTGGCCGGGCTTGCGGTCGCCGTAGCCGGGCAGCTGCACAAGCTCGAGCGCGGCTTCCGCCGCCCGGTGCCGCTCGGCCCGGCCGCGGCCGGCGATCATCAGGCCGTAGGCCACGTTGTCGCGGACATTGAGGTGCGGGAACAGGGCGTAGTCCTGGAACACCGTGTTGACCGGGCGGCGGTAGGGCGGCACCCCGGCCATGTTCTGCCCGAAAACGGCAATCTCGCCCGCAGTGGGCTGCTCGAACCCCGCGACGAGCCGCAGGCAGGTGGTCTTGCCCGACCCCGAGGGCCCGAGCATGGCGAAGAACTCGCCCTCGGCGATCTCCACCGTCACGTCATCGACGGCGCGGACCGCGCCGAAATGGCGCGACACGTTGCGGAAGGTCACGGCTGCGGGCATCGGGCGTCGTCGGCTCGGGAGCGCGGGCGTGGTCGGAAGGGGGCTCGGGCTGGGCGCCGCGGACCTCACGGCCCGGCGGCGCCCAGCCGCTCGGAGTGCCGCCTCAACGGCCGCCGATCACCCCGATGTAGTCGCTGACCCAGCGGTAGTAGGGCACGCAGGCGTCCTGCCCCTGGCTGCAGTTCGCCGTCGGCGTGGTCCAGAAGCGGATCTTTTCGAAGTCGTCGAAACCGTTCTCGGCGCAGGTCTCGGCGGTGGCCATGCCGCGCCCGTCGGTGCAGGCCGCCGGCACGCCGGGGTTGGCCCCGAACCACACGGCAAGGTCGGACATCAGGTTCGACGACAGCGTGTGCTCGAACCACATGTAGGCGCAGTTCGGGTTGGCGGCGTCCACATGCATCATCGTGGTGTCCGCCCAGCCGGTCGCCCCCTCGACCGGGATCACGCTGCCGACCGGCGCGCCCTCGCTCTTCAGCAGGTTCACCTGGAAGGGCCACGAGCCCGAGGCGACCACCCCCTCGTTCTTGAAGTCGTCGATCTGGATGAAGGCGTCGTGCCAGTAGCGGCCGACCAGCTGGCGCTGCTGGCGCAGCAGGTCGAGCGCGGCGGCATACTGATCGGGATTGAGCTCGTAGGGCGAGGTGATGCCGAGTTCGGGGCGGTGATACATCAGGTAGAGCGCCGCATCGGCGATGTGGATCGGCCCGTCATAGGCCTGCACGCGGCCCTTGTTCGACTTGCCGTCGGGCAGGGTCATCTCCTCGAAGACGACGTTCCACGAGGTCGGCGGCTGGTCGCCGAAAACCTCGGTGTTGTACATCAGAACGTTCGGCCCCCACATGTAGGGCACGCCGTAGTGCACCCCATCCACCACATACCAGGGCGCCTCCTTCAGGCGGTCGTCCACCGTGTCCCATGACGGGATGAGCGCGGTGTTCACCGGCTGCACCCGCTTGCCGGCGATCAGGCGCAGCGAGGCATCGCCCGAGGCGGTGACCAGGTCGAAGCCGCCCTCGTTCATCAGCGCCACCATCTCGTCGGAGGTGTTGGCGGTCTTGACCTGCACCATGCAGCCGGTGGCTTGCTCGAACTTCGTCACCCAGTCGAACTCGGCCATGGTCTCGCCGCGCTCGATGTATCCGGGCCAGGCGACGATGTTCAGCCGGCCCTCGCCCGGCCCGATCTCCGTCACCATGTCGGCGGCGGATCCCTGTCCGGCCAGCGCCAGGGCCAGCGCGACGGCAGAAGCGGACTTCATTGCGGATGTCATGCGGTTCTCCCCGTGCAGAAGCGGGCGCGTCTTGCGGCGCCCCACCACGGAGAGCTTGCGCCGGCGGCGCGGGTTTCGCCAGTTCAATTTCCAGAATAGGGATATCGGATACGGCGATACCTGACCTTCCACCGCGCCGGAAGACTGCAGGGGAGGCGCCGGATCCTCCGTCCGGCGGTGCCGCCGGGTCAGCGGCCCTGGCTTGCCTGCGCCACCGACAGGAAGGCCCGGGCCGCGGGCGAGAGCGGCGAGCCCTTGCGCCAGACCATCCCCACCTGCACCACCGGCAGCGCCCCCGAGACGTCGCGGCTCTCGATCCGGTCGCCCTCGAGGCTCCAGGGGCGATAGACGAGGTCGGGCAGCAGCGCCACCCCCGCCCCGGTGGCCACCAGGCTGCGCACCGCCTCGACGCTGCGGGTGCGGAAGGCGACCCGCGGCCGCGCGCCGAGGGCGCCCAGCATCTTGACGGCCTCCTCCTCGATCTCGTCGGCCCTCAGCACGATCAGCGGCTCGCCCGAAAGGTCGGCGACGGCGATGCTTTCCTGTCCGGTCAGCCGGTGGCCGATCGGCATCCACAGCCGGTAGGGCGAGACCGACAGCATCTCGACCTGCAGCGCCCCGCGCTCGCGCAGGCCGGACACCACCATCACCGCCACGTCGAGTTCGCCGCCGATCAGCAGATGTTCGAGATATTCGCCCGACTCCTCGATGGCGCCCACCTCGACGCCGGGATTGGCGCGGCGGAACCGGGCGAGCAGGTCCGACAGGACATAGCCGGCCGTCAGCGAGGTCACGCCGAGGTCGAGCCGCCCGGTCACCGCCTCGGCCTCGTCGGCCAGTGCTCGGCGCGCACTCGAGACGCCGGCGAGGATCGCGGCGGCGTGGCGTAGGAACTGGTGGCCCTTGTGGGTGATCGCCAGCCCCCGGGCGTGGCGGTCGAACAGGCGCACGCCGAGGTCGGCCTCGAGATCCTTCACCGCCTCGGTCACCGCCGACTGGCTGATCGACAGAGCCTGCGCGGCATGGCTGACCGAACCATGCTCGGCCACCGCGACGAAATACTGGAGCTGACGCAGGGTGAAGGACATCGGCGCAGGCAGATGGGCGCCCGAGCATCGCCCGGGCGCCCCCCCTTGCGCAACACCCCTCTTTGCCGGCTCCTGGCCCAACCGGCCGCGCGCCCCAGCGCGCCGACAGGAACTCGGGCGCCGACAGCAGGAGGATCTCGTTGTCGGCGGCCCGGTCGAGCGCCCGGCCCGACGAGAACGGCAGGTTGTTGTCCATCGCCACCGCGATCAGCCCCTCGCCCGCGCGCATCACGCTCTCGACGGTGAAGAACGGCATCGTGACGATGCCGGTCGGGATCATGCAGGAACACGACCTCGCGGATCGCGACCGTCCCGGTCTCCCGGTCGGGGGCGATGCGCGAGAAGAACAGCAGCGCATCCGGGCTGTTCGCCTTCGAGCCGAGGCCGTTGTCGGTGAGCACGTAGATCGAACCGTCAGCGGCGCGGTCCATCGCGAAACCCGACCAGCCCTGGTAGGGCTGCCCGACGCAGGGCAGCGACAGGCCGGTGGGCCGGCGGCCGTGCATCGCGCCGGTATCGCCGGGGCGGTTCATCGGTGCGTGGTTCGGCGCCGGACCGGTGAACTTGCCCGCGATCCAGGCGTCGCGCGGCGCGTCGGCCGGCGGCGGCACCAGGCTCAGGGCCGGAACGAAGGCATGGCCCGCGAGCGTGGCCGGAAGGGCCTCGTCGGCCGCCGCAGGTGCGGCGGCGAAGGCCAAGGCGAGGGCGGGAAGTGGCAGAGGAAAGACGCGTCGGGATCCCCTTCGGACGGAAGCGCCCGCAGCGGATAGCGCGATGTCTGTGCAGGCCCGTGTCACGCTGCCGACAGGTTCGTGACGGGCGGCCGACCGATCGACGAAGGCCGTGGCGGGCGGCCGCCGCCTCAGCCCGCGCCGGGTCGTCGGACGAGCGACTGAACCGTATAGACGAGGATCGCGAGCCCCACCGCGCCCACCGCGGCGATGCCGAGCAGCACGATGGCATCGATCGGCCCGCCGATGTCGGACAGCCGCGATTCGGTGATCCACATCACGAAGACCACCGCCGCGACCGCGCCGACGGGCATGGACAGCTGGGCAAGGAGGAACTTCCGCCACGACACGGCGCGGTCGCGGATCAGCACGTAGAGATAGGCCAGGGTGATCACCGCTGCCGCCGCGACCAGCGCCCAGAACAGGGCGCGGCCGAACATCTCCTCGAACACGGCGATCAGGGTGCCGAAGGTCAGTTGCTTCATCGTCGCTCCTCCTCAGGCGCGGCCGCGCAGCATGGCGTTGTAGGTGGCGTGCAGCGCCACTTCCTTCATCAGCCAGGAAATCCAGAGCTCCTCGAGCGGGGCGATGATGCCCGGGAACGAGGGGACGAGGTTGTTCCTGTAGTCGAACTCGACCAGCATCGCCCTGCCCACACGGGTGATCAGCGGGCACGAGGTATAGCCGTCGTAGCGCTCGGTCCCCTCGCCGCGGCCGGCGATCTCGGCCACGAGGTGATCCTCGATCACCGGCACCTGCCACTTCACGCTGGCCGCGGTCTTGCCCTTGGGCACGCCGGCGACATCGCCCACGGCGAAGACATTGGGATAGCGCGGGTGCCGGAGCGTCGCCTGATCGGCCTCGACCCAGCCCTGGTCGGTCCACTTGTCGGCCCAGGGCAGCGGCGAGTTCCGCACCGCCGCCGGCGCGCGCATGGGCGGGATGACGTTGATGAAATCCCAGTCGAGCACCTTGTCGCCCTCGGGCGTCGCGTAGGTGGCGGTGCGTGCGCCCGGGTCGATCGCCTTCAGCACATGCTCGTAGACGACCCCGATGCCGCGCTCGGCGAAGAGCATCCGCACCTTCTCGGACACGATCGGCACGCCGAACAGCGCCGTGGACTGCGCGGCATAGGTCACCGCCACGCTGCCGCGGGTGCCCTTGCGCGCCGCGGTGTCCTCGGTCAGGAAGGCGAACTTCAGGGGCGCACCGGCGCACTTCATCTCGGTCGCGGGACGGCCGACCAGCGCCTGCCCGCCCTTCGAGGTGAAGGCATCCAGCGCCGCCCAGGTTCGGGCGGCGTAGGATGGCCCCGCGTAATGCGCGCCGATCCCGTGCTCGGGCCCGACGAGATCGAGCGAGAACCCCTCGATCGCCGCCCAGTCGAGCACAAGGCCCGTGGCGACGATCAGGAAGTCGTAGCCGAGTTTGGTGCCCGATTCGGTGGTGACGGTGTTCGTCTCGGGGTCGATCTCGGCCGCCGCCTCGGGCACCAGCGTCGCCCCGCGCGGGATCCACTGGGCGGTGCTGCTCACCGCATAGGTTGCGGGTTTCAGCCCCGCGGCGATCAGGGTGAAGCCCGGCTGATACCAGTGCTCGGGCCGCGGATCGAGAAGCGTGATCGTCGCCCCGCGGAGACGCGCGGTCAGCCGGCTCGCCATCGCGACGCCGGCGGCGCCCGCCCCGAGGATCAGGATGCGGGCCGAGGTGTCCACCCGCGCGGCACGGGCGGCACCGCTGCCCGCAGCAAGCGCCAGCCCCCCCGCCGCCAGCCCAAGGAACCCGCGGCGCGAGGCGGCAAGATGATCTCGTTCAGGCATGTCTCCTCCCTCCGGTACTCCGTTGCATACATTCGCTTCATCGCATGTCGATGCAAGGCGCACCTTGACGCAGGACAACCGGCGGGCATCGTCGGGGACTTTCGCGAAGCCTGCCGATCGCCTATGCGAGTCCCCGCGCGAGGGTCTCGGGAGCGCCGCATGGAACGTCTGATCGAACGCGGGCTGTTTGCCAGCCGCTGGCTGATGGCCCCGATGTATGTGGGCCTCGTCGGCGCGCTTGCGATCCTGATGTGGGTTTTCCTGATGGAGCTCTGGCGCTTTGCGCTTCAGATCCCCGGTCTCGGCGTGGACGATGCGGTGCTGGGGGTGCTGGCGCTCATCGACCTGTCGCTGGCCGGCAACCTGCTGCTGATCGTGATCTTCTCGGGCTACGAGAACTTCGTCAGCCGGATGGACCTTGCCCAGGAGGAGGACCGGCCGGAATGGCAGGGGACGGTGGACTTCTCGGGGCTGAAGCTGAAGCTTGTGGCCTCGATCGTCGCGATCTCGGGGATCCACCTGCTCAAGGTGTTCATGGACGTCGAGAAATACCCGCCCGAGAAGATCCGCTGGATGATCACGATCCACATCGTCTTCGTCCTGTCGGGCGTTCTGCTCGCCGCGATGGACTGGCTGACCGGCCTCGCGAAGGGACAGAAGAAGAAATAGGGCGCCTCAGCACCGCCCGAGGAAGCGCCCCAGCCGGTCGATCCCCTCGGCGATGTCGGCCTCGGAACGGGCGTAGGACAGCCGGAGCCAGCGATGCCCGCGCGCGGGGTCGAAGTCGAGGCCCGGCGTCACGGCAACCCCGGCGTCGTCCAGCAGGCGCGCGGCCAGCGTCCGGCTGTCGTCGGTGACCTCGCTCACGTCCACATAGAGGTAGAACGCCCCGTCGGGCGGTGCGAAGCGCGTCAGTCCCATCGCCGGCAGCGCCGCCAGCAGCCGCGCCCGGTTCGCGGCATAGACCCTGCGGTTCGCCTCGAGCTCGTCGGTCGCGTCCATCGCCGCCAGCGCCGCCACCTGGCTGGCGTGCGGCGGGCAGATGAAGAGGTTCTGCTGCAGCCGCTCGACGGTGCGCAACAGCGCCTCGGGAACCACCATCCATCCGACCCGCCAGCCGGTCATCGAGAAGTACTTCGAGAAGGAGTTGACGACCACCGCCGCGCCCCCGCCCGCCGCCTCGATCTCGAGCGCCGAGACCGCCCGGTCGCCGTAGGTCAGGCCGTGGTAGATCTCGTCCGAGATCACCGCCGCCCCGCGCGCCGTCGCAACCCCGATCAGCGCCGCCAGACGGTCGCGCGGAAGCACCGTTCCGGTGGGGTTCGCGGGCGAGGCCAGGATCAGCCCGGCGAGGTCGGGCACCGCCGCCACGTCCTCGGGCCCGGGCTGGAACCCGGCTTCGGCGCGCGCCGGCAGATCGACCGGCACCAGGCTCGAGGCGCGCAGGATCTGTCGGTAGGACGGATAGCCGGGCGACGCCAGCGCCACCCGCTCGCCAGCATCGAACAGCGCCGCGAAGGCCAGCAGGAAGGCCCCGGATGAACCGGTGGTCACGACCACCCGGGCCGGATCCAGCGCCACCCCGTGCCGGTCGCGGTAATGGCGGGCGATGCGCGCGCGCAGGTCGGGCAGGCCGAGCGCCACGGTATAGCCGAGCGCATCCTGCGCCATCGCGCGCGCCAGCGCCGCGCGTGCGGCCGCCGGGGCCGGCGTTCCCGGCTGGCCGACCTCCATGTGCACGATCCGCCGCCCCGTGGCCTCGGCCGCCCGCGCCGCCTCCATCACATCCATCACGATGAAGGGATCGACCGCGCCCCGCCTTGAAGTCCGCATGAACCCCTCCCTAGGATCGCGGCCATCAAGCAGCCGGGGGAACGGCGGTCAATGGTGTGGCGGATGCTCGGCCTGGCGCTGGGTCTGGTCCTGGTGGCGGCCGCGGCGGCGGGGCCGCTCCGGGCGCAGGTGCTGCTGCGCGATGCCGACATCGAGCATGCCCTGCGCGAGGTCGCCCGTCCGGTTCTGGCCGCGGCGGGCTTCGGCCCCGACCAGATCCGGATTCTGGTGATCGAGGACCGGCGGCTGAACGCCTTTGTCGGCGACGCGCAGCATGTCTTCGTCAGCTCCGGGTTGATGCTGCGGATGAAGGACGCGCCCGAGCTGCAGGCGGTGCTGGCGCACGAGATCGCCCATATCGCCAACGGCCACATCACCCGCCGCGCCGCCAATGCCCGCTCGGCGCGCTCGGCGGCCGGCATGGGCATCCTGCTCGCGCTTGCCGCCGCCGGCGCCGGCGCCGGCGAGGCAGCCGCGGGCGTGGCGCTCGGCGCTGCCGGCTCGGCGCAGCGCCTCTTCTTCGCCCACACGCGCGCCGAGGAGGCCGCAGCCGACCAGTCGGGCGTGCGCTACCTCGCGGCCGCCGGCATCGACCCCGGAGCGATGGTGCGCGTGCTCGAACTGTTCCGCGGCCAGGAGGCGCTGAACATCGGCCGGCAGGATCCCTATGCCGTCACCCATCCGCTGTCGCGCGACCGGATCCGCGCGCTCGAGGGCCATGCCGCCGCCTGGGGCGGCGCGGCGCGGGAGGATCCGGCCGCGGCCTACTGGTTCGCGCGGGCGCAGGGCAAGCTCGGCGCCTGGCTGCAGAACCCCGCCCAGACCCTGCGCGCGGTCGGGCGCGAGGGCGGCGGCGACGTGGCGACGCTGCGCCGGGCGGTGGCGCTGCACCGACAGCCGAAACCGGCCGAGGCGATCGCCGAGGCGCAGCGGCTGGCCGCAGCCCGGCCCGACGACCCGTTCCTGCGCGATCTGCTGTGCCAGATCCTGCTCGAATCGCGCCGCCCGGCCGAGGCAGTGGCCACCTGCCGCGATGCCGTGCGCATGTCCCCGCGCCATCCGCTGCTGCTGGCCGGTCTCGGCCGGGCGCTGGTGGCCGAAGGCAGCGCCCGCGCCCTCGGCGAGGCGATCGAGGTGCTCGAGGCCGCCCGCAGCCGCGACCCGGCCGATCCGGCGATGTTGCGCGACCTCGCCCGCGCCTATGCCGGCACGGGCCAGCCGGGGATGGCCTCGGTCGCGACCGCCGAGCGCTACGCGCTGCTCGGCCGGTTCGAGGATGCCGCGCTGCATGCCCGCCGGGCGCAGGACCAGCTTCCGCGCGGCGGTCCGGGCTGGCTGCGCGCCGAGGACGTCCTGCGCGCGGCAGAGGCCGCCAGCGCGCGCGCCCGCCGCCGCGGCGGCTGACCGGCCGCCCCCGGGCAACGGGCCCAAGCTGGCGGTGCGCCCCGGGCGCCATCGGCCCATCCCCTCGGGGGCATTCCGGCAGGAAGGAACGGCTCCGGCTCGGGCGGCCACGGATTGCTTCCCTGCGGGGCCGCCCCTCGCTGGGTCGAGGACCCCCGGGGCCGCGATCGCGGCGGCAGCCTTCCCGGGCGGATGCGCCCGACGCTATTCCGCAGCCAGGTCGGCCGCCGCCGCCTCGATCTCGGCGGCCTTCTTCTCGACCAGTTCCACGATGTGATCGATCATGCGGTCGTTGCCCATCGTGTGGCTCTGCCGGCCGGCGAGGTAGACCATGCCCTTGCCGGCGCCGCCGCCGGTGAAGCCGATGTCGGTCAGCAGCGCCTCGCCGGGCCCGTTCACCACGCAGCCGATGATCGACAGGCTCATCGACGTGGTGATGTGCGCCAGCCGATCCTCCAGCTCTGCGACCGTGCGGATCACGTCGAACCCCTGCCGCGCGCAGGACGGGCAGGAGATGATGGTGACGCCGCGGTGGCGCAGCCCGAGGCTCTTCAGGATCTCGAAGCCGACCTTCACCTCCTCGACCGGATCGGCCGAGAGGCTCACGCGGATCGTGTCACCGATGCCCATCCACAACAGGCTGCCGAGGCCGATCGCCGACTTGACGGTGCCCGACACCAGCCCCCCCGCCTCGGTGATGCCGAGGTGGATCGGCGCGTCGGTCGCCTCGGCGAGGCTCTGGTAGGCGGCGGCGGCAAGGAACACGTCCGAGGCCTTCACGCTGACCTTGAACTCGTGGAAGTCGTTGTCCTGCAGCAGCTTCATGTGATCGAGGGCGGATTCGACCATCGCCGCGGGGCAGGGTTCGCCGTATTTCTCGAGCAGGTGTTTCTCGAGGCTGCCGGCGTTGACCCCGATGCGGATGCTGCAGCCGTGATCTTTCGCCGCGCGCACGACCTCGCGCACCCGGTCCGCACTGCCGATGTTGCCCGGGTTGATCCTCAGGCAGGCCGCCCCCGCCTCGGCCGCCTCGATGGCGCGGCGGTAGTGGAAGTGGATGTCGGCGACGATCGGAACCGGGCTTTCCGCCACGATCTGCCGCAGCGCGCGCGTGCTGTCCTCGTCCGGGCAGGACACGCGCACGATGTCGGCACCGGCAACGGCGCAGCGGCCGACCTGCTCGATGGTGGCCGCAACATCGGTCGTCGGCGTGTTCGTCATCGTCTGCACGCTGATCGGCGCGTCGCCGCCCACCCGCACCTTGCCGACGCGGATCTGCCGGCTGCGGCGGCGGTCGATGTTGCGCCAGGGACGGACGGGATTGTGCGTCATCGGGCTCGGCGCCTCGAGCGAAGGGAACGGTCCCGCGAAGATGTAGCCCCGCCCGCTCCTGCCGGCAACGCCGGCGGCGCGGTCAATCCGACGCGGGGTCCGTCCCGGCGGCCGCAGCCTCGGCCACCAGCAGCGAGGCGAGGTCGGGATCGCGCGAGATGTCCGCCAGCGCGAACGTCTCGGTCAGCGACCGGGCATCGAGCGCGATGTTGCGCACCACCTGCGCACCCGGCGCAGCCGGCCCGAAGGTCTGCCCGCCGACGGCGAAATACACCGCACCCGAATTGCCCGAGCGCAGTCGGGGCGGCTCCTCCATCGCCGGAACGGCCCAGCGCTCGCCGGGTTCCAGGATCTTCTCGAGCAGCACGGTCCCGTTCGCCGCCGTCACCCGCACCCAGGCCGGACGCACCGCGACCAGCACCACCTCGGCGGCGCCGGGGGCCAGCACCTGCGGCGCTTCGGCAAGGGCGGACCCGGCCTCGGCCAGTTCCGCGGTTGCGCTCCCCTCTCCGGGGGGCATGCCGGCGCCTCCGGCCAGCGCACCCAGCGATCCCGGCGGCAGGGCGGCAATCGGCCCGTCGCG
>CALDYW010000036.1 GCA_937944395.1 uncultured Paracoccaceae bacterium
CGAGCGGCCCGCCGGCCGCGGCAGCGCCCGCATGGCACCGGCGGCACGCCTGCGGCGCGACGCCGGCGGGACGGGCGCGCCCGGCGGGCCAGCGCAGGTCGCGCGATCCGGCCGGCGGCACGCGCCGGACCCGCGCGCGGCGGTCCGCCCGCTTCGGAAACAGACAGTGAGCCGCGGACGGTCAGACGCGGACGGTCAGACGCGGCCGCCCCCCTCGCCGCCCCCCTCGCCGCCGCGCTCCCCTCCGCGCTCGGCGATCAGGCCGCCGAGCTTCGGGCTGGTGCCGGTTTCGGGGCGCGAACGGGTGCGCAGCACGGGGGTGGTGCGCGAGGTGCCCCCGCGCGCCTCGCGCAGCAGGATGTAAAGGCCCGAGGCGATGACGATCGCCGCCCCGGTCGCGGTGGGCCAGTCGATCGTCTCGCCGAAGAGGAACCAGCCGTAGGCGATGGCCCAGAGGATCTGCGAATATTGCATCGGCGCCACGATCACCGCCTCGGCCCGGCGGTAGGCGGCGATGATCAGCAGCATCGCCACGAAGGCCAGGAGCGCGATCAGCGCGAGCCCGGCCAGATGCGCCATCGGCATCGGCCGGTACACGAAGGGCAGGGCGATGCCCATGCAGACGAAGTTGGCCAGCATCGGATAGAGCAGCAGCACGGCCGAGCGCTCCTCGTGGCCGATCTTGCGCACCACGATCGAGGCCACCGCCCCCGACACCGCCGCCGTCACCGCCGCCAGATGGCCGAGCCCGAGGTTCACCTGCCCCGGCCGCAGCACGACGAGCACGCCGACCAGACCCAGCACCACCGCCGCCCAGCGCCGCAGCCGCACCACCTCGCCCAGGATCGGGATCGCCAGGATGGTGATGATCAGCGGCGCCGCGAACAGGATGGCATAGACCTGCGCCAGCGGCAGCACCGCGAAGGCGTAGAAGGCCGAAAGCCCGGTGACCACCGCCGCCGCCGTGCGCAGCGCCGTCCACCAGGGATGCCGGGGGCGCAGGTTGCCGTCGCTGCGGTCGCCGATCAGCATCAGCGTGACCAGCGGAAACCCCATCAGCACCGAAAAGAACACGATCTGGAAGGGCGCATACTGCCCGCCCAGCCACTTCACCACCACGTCATGGGTGGCGAAGATGCCGAAGGCCAGAAGCGCCAGCGCCGCGCCCGTCGCCGCACTGCCTGCCGGTCGTTTCACCTGCCTGCTCCGCCCGCCCGGACCGCCCCTGCCGCCGCGCGCCTCCCTGCCCGGCCACGCAAGGCTGCGGCGCGACGCAGGATAGGGGTTTCCGGATCGTCCACAACCGTGCGGACGCGGCCGGGGCGCCTGCGGGACGCGGGCTTGCCGCCGGCGCATGGCTCTGCGATCCTTCGCCGCGCGATCATGGACGGCGCTCTGGGCTTCACCCTTCTCGGCGGCATCGGGCTGTTCCTTCTGGGCATGCAGACGATGACCGGTGCGCTGCGCCAGCTGGCGGGGCAGCGCACGCGCAACCTGCTGGCGCGCTTCACCACCTCGCCCCTGTCGGGCGTGGCCACCGGCGCGGCGACCACCGCGCTGATCCAGTCGTCCTCGGCGACGGTGATGACCACGATCGGCTTCGTCGGCGCCGGGCTGCTGACCTTCCCGCAGGCGCTGGGGGTGATCTTCGGCGCCAACATCGGCACCACGGTCACGGGCTGGATGGTGGCGATCCTCGGCCTGAAGCTGGAACTCGGCCGGCTGGCGCTGCCGCTGGCCTTCGCGGGGGCGCTTCTGGCCACGCTGGGGCGGGGCGCGCGGGCGCAGGCGGGCATGCTGATGGCCGGCTTCGCGCTGGTGTTCCTCGGCCTGGCGATGATGCAGGCGGGGGCGGGGGCGGTCGAACCCCTGCTCCTGCGCTGGCTCGCCCCGGGCGAGGGCCTGCTCGGCCGGCTCGGACTGGTGGCGACCGGCGTGCTCGTCACCGCGATCGTGCAGTCGTCCAGCGCCGGGGTGGCTGCGACGCTGGTGCTGTTGTCCGCCGGCACCATCGACATCGTCCAGGCGGCGGCGATGGTGGTGGGCATGGACATCGGCACCACGCTGAAGTCGCTGCTGGCCAGCCTCGGCGGCTCGCGGGCGATGCGGCGCACGGCGGCGGCGCATGTGGGCTACAACGTGGTCACCGGCGCGGCGGCCTTCCTGATCCTGCCGCTGGTGCCGGCATTCCATGCCTTCCTCGGCGGCGACGCGCCGACCACGCTGGTCGCCTTCCACACGCTGTTCAATGTCGCCGGGGCGGCGCTGCTGCTGCCCTTCGTCGGCAGCTTCGCCCGGCTGATCGAGCGGATCGTGCCCGGCAGCGGCCAGGGCGAGCTGCCCGAACCGCTCGACCGCAAGCTGCTCGACGACGCGGGCGCGGCGCTCGACACCGCCCGGGCCCAGGCGGGGGCGCTGGCGGCGCCGCTGTTCGGCGATCTGGCGCGGCGCATCCGCGCCGGCGGCCGGCCGGCGTTCGCTCTCGACGCGGCAGAGCGGGCGGTGGACGATCTCGAGGACTTCCTGACCACGCTGTCCGTTCCGCCCGACGCCCCCGGCCCTCGGCACCGGCTGGCGGCGCTCAACCACCTCTGCGACCACCTCGGCCGGCTCCTGCATCGCGCCGGGCAGGACGAGCGGCTGCTGCCGCTGCGCACCGAGCCGGCGCTCAGGCGCCCGGCCCGGGCCCTGGCGGCGGCGCTGGAGCGTGCCGCCGAGGCGCCCGCCGATGCCGCGCTGGCGCGGCGGCTCGCCCGCCTGCACCGGCTGATCGCCGGGCGGACGACACGGCTGCGCCGGTCGGTGCTGCTGCGCGAGGCCGCCGGCATCGTCGCCCCGCGCGATGTGTTCCGGCTGACCGACTCGCTCCGCTGGCTCGAACGCAGCTGCGCCCATGCCGAGCGGATCGTGCACTACGGCGCGGTGGCTGCCCGCGAGACGCCGGAACAGGCCGCGTCGGCACGCGCATAGCCGCGCCCCGGGGCCCGGCGGCCCGGCGGCCCGGCGTCTCAGCCGCTGCGGCCACCTTCGCCCTCGTCCTTCAGAAGCAGCAGCAGCGCGAGAACGCTCAACCCGATGCCGACCAGCACCAGGCCGGGCGGCGGGCTGCGCCCCCGGGCGAGTTCCCAGACGATCACCCAGCTCGGCACCAGATAGGTATAGGCCATCACCTTGGCCGAGGGCAGCCGCAGCGTGGCATACTGCACGCAGACGAAGCTCAGCGCGCTGGCGAAGACCGCAAGGTAGAGGATCGTCAGCCAGACCCGCGCCGGGAGTCCCGCCCAGTCGGTCCGCGGCAGGTCGGGCAGGGCGACGAGGGCGAGGCAGCCGAAGGTCGCCAGCGTCACCCCGAAGGTGAAGCCGAGGGCCGATTCGCCCCGGTTCAGCCGCCGCACCAGCGGGGTATAGAGCGCATGCGCCGCGCATCCCCAGAAGAACACCGCTTCGCCCCGTCCGACATCGAGGGCGAGCGCCGCCGACAGGTCGGCCCGGAAGATGACCCAGAGCGCCCCGACCGCGCCGAGGGCCAGCGCCAGCGCCATCCGCGGCGTGATGACCTGCCGCAGCAGAAGCCAGCCGAACAGCCCCGCCATCGCCGGGGTCAGCGTGAACACCGCCGCGCTCGACACCGCCGGCGCGGTCTTCAGACCCTCGAACATCAGGTAGAAATAGGCCGCCATCAGCGCCCCCAGCACGGCATGGCGCCAGGGCGCGGCAAGGGCCCGGCGCGACAGCCCGCCGGCCGCCCAGGTCGCCGCGCCGAGGACGGCGCCGGCGATCAGGAAGCGCACGGCGTTCAGGACCGCCGGCGCAAGGTCGTTGGCCACCAGCGACCCCAGGCTGAACGACCCTGCGACCATCACCGAATAGGCCAGCATCGCGGCGTGGCCCCGCAGGCGCGCCTCCATGCCGATCAGAGCGCGCCCCAGCCGCGGGCGGCCCCCTTCAGGTGCGCGACCAGCGCCTGCACCTTCGGTGTCCGGTGCAGATCGACATGGGTCACGAGCCACAGGCCCGAGGTCCACTCGGGGCGCGGCTCCATCACCACCGTCAGCGCGGGATCCTCGGCCGCCTCGGTCGCGGTCAGGAACCCCAGCCCGATGCCGGCGCGCACCGCCTCGGCCATCGCCGCGGGCTCGGTTGCGCGGAACACGATCGCCCCGGCCGGCACGGCCTCGCGCAGCCAGCGCAGGAAGGGCGCGCGTGCCCCCGGGTCGTCCGACCCGACGAAGCGGTGCCGGGCGAGGTCGGCATCGGACTCCGGGCGGCCGTGGCGGGCGATGTAGGAGGCCGCCGCGCAGAGCCGTGCGCCGACCGAGCCCACCCGCTGCACCACGTTGTCCGGCTCGGCGGGCGGGCTTCCGGCGCGGAGTGCCACATGCGCCTCGCCGTATTCCAGGCGGAACACGCGCGCATCCGAAATGTAGCGCAGGGTGACGCCCGGGTGGCGCTGCTGGAACGCGGCCAGCGCCGGCACCACCATGCGGGCAATCCCCGGAATCGCCGTCACCGTCAGCTCGCCGGTCACCTCGCTGCCGCGGCCGCGGATGCGGCCGACGAGCTGGGCGAACTGCTCCTCGGTGACCTGCGCCACCTGCATCAGGTCGCGTCCGGCCTCGGTCGGCGTGTAGCCACGGGCGTGGCGCTGGAACAGCCGCACCCCGAGGTGCCGCTCGAGCGCGTCCACATGGCGGATCACGGTGGCGTGGTGCACGCCGAGCGCCTGCGCGGCCCCCGAGACCGTGCCGGTGCGGGCGACGTGGAAGGCGGTGCGGATCTTGTCCCAGAGATCGCCACTCATCGCCGGCCGCCCCCGCAACGGATCGCCGCATCCTGGACCCGCGGCCGCGCGGCCCGCAAGGGGGGGCGGGCGCGCGCCCGCGCCGGCGCCCCGCTGTCGGCGCCGCCGGTGCCGGGCCGGCGGGGACCGGTGCTGCCCGGCTCACTCGCGCGCGCGCAGCACCCGTGCCGGCCGCGCGGCCAGCGGCCCCAGCGCAAAGGCGAGGCCGGCCAGCAGGGTCGCCGCGGCGCCGCCCGCGACGATCCCGAAGGCCGAGACCGGCTCGAACCGGTAGTCGGACTCCATCACGAACCGCAGCACCGCCCAGCCCGCGACCGCGCCCGCCGCGACCGCCACCGCCCCCGCGGTCGCCCCGAGCAGGGCCGAGCGCAGCGCGAGGTAGGACAGGACCTGTCCGCGCACCGCGCCGAGGGTCTTCAGCACCGCGGATTCGAAGGTGCGCGCCCCCTGCCCCGCGGCCGCCGCGCCGATCAGCACGGTCGCACCGGTGACCAGCGTCACCCCCGCCGCCCAGGTGATCGCCGAGGCGATGGCGGCAAGGATGCCCGATACCCGGTCGATCGCGTCGCGCACCCGCACCAGGGTGATGTTGGGATAGGCCTGCGCCAGGTCGCGCAGGATCGCCGCCTCGGCCGCCGCCTCGGCATAGATCGTGGCGATGAAGGTGTGCGGCGCCCCTGCCAGGGCACCGGGGTTCATCGACAGCACGAAGCCGATGCCGGCGGTCGAGAAATCGACCTCGCGGAAGCTCGTGACCGTGGCGGTGATGTCGCGGCCGAGGATGTTGACGGTCACCCGGTCGCCGAGCTTCAGGCCGATCTCGGCCGCCTCCCCGGCGGCGAAGCTCATCACCGGCTCGCCGGCATAGTCCTCGGGCCACCAGGCGCCCGCGGTGATGCGGGTGTCGGGCGGCGGCGCGGCCGAGTAGGTCACGCCGCGATCGCCGCGGATCACCCAGTGGTCGCCGGCCACCTCGCGCGCCGGCCGGTCGTTGATGCGGGTGATGATGCCGCGCAGCATCGGCGCGCTTTCCACCCGGCTGACGCCGCTATCCTGCTCGAGCCGCGCCATGAAGCCCGCCATCTGGTCGGGCTGGATGTCCACCACGAAGTAGGAGGGCGCGACCGCGGGAAGTTCGCGGTCGATCGCCGCGCGCAGGTTCGCGTCGATCTGGCCGACCGCCGCCAGCACCGACAGCCCCAGGCCGAGCGAGAGCACCACCGAGGTCGCCTCGCCCCCGGGCCCCCCCACCGAGCCCAGCGCCAGCCGGAGCGCGGTGCGCCCGCGCACCATCCGCGCCCGCGCCGCCCGCCTTGCCAGACGCCGCGCGGCCCGGGCCGCGAGAACCAGGAGGACGAGCGCCCCCGCCACGCCCCCCGCCGCCCAGAAGGCCAGCTGCGGGACGCCCGAGAACCAGGCCGCCGACCCGACCAGCGCCGCCGCAAGGCCGGCCGTGGCGACCAGGTAACGCGGCCGCGGCAGCGCCTGCGCCCGGCCGGCCGAATCGCGGTAGAGCGCGGCCGCCCGCACCTCCTCGGTGCGCGCCAGCGGCCAGAGCGTGAACACAAGCGCGGTCAGCGCGCCGTAGAGCGCCGCTTCCAGCAGCGGCCCGGGATAGAGCCCGAAGACCGCCGGCACCGGCAGGTGCACGGCGATCGCCGGGGCCGCCAGCAGCGGCAGCGCCGCGCCCAGCGCCAGGCCCAGCGCGATCCCCGCGGCGGCCAGCGCCCCGATCTGCAGGAAGTAGGCGGCGAAGATCGTCCGCCCCTCGGCCCCCAGGGTCTTCAGCGTCGCGATCGTCGCCACCTTGCGGTCGAGATAGGCGCGCACCGCAGCCGACACGCCGACGCCGCCGACGGCCAGCCCGGCAAGCCCGACCAGCACCAGGAAGGCGCCCAGCCGGTCCACGAACGTGGCCACGCCCGGCGCGCCGTCGCGCGCATCGCGCCAGCGCAGCCCGGAGCCGCGGAACCGCGCCTCGGCCTCGGCCTGCAGGGCGGCAAGGTCGCTGCCCGCGGGCAGCGCAAGCCGGTAGCGCGTCTCGAACAGGGTGCCCGGGCCGAGCAGCTCCGACCCCTCGAGGTCGGCGGTGCGCACGATGGTGCGCGGCCCGAAGGCAAACCCGGCGCCGGCGCCGTCGGGCTCGGTGACGAGGATCGCGCCCAGCACGAAGTCCTTCACCCCCAGCCGGAACCGGTCGCCCGGGACGATCCCCAGCCGGTCGGCCAGCGCCGCCTCCATCACGCCGCCCGGCAGCCCCCCCGACCCGGCCAGCGCCTCGGCAAGCGGCATCGCCGGATCGAGCGCAACCGCCCCCTTGAGCGGATAGGCGCCGTCAACGCCCTTGACCTGCGTCAGCGCCCGGTCGGCGCCTCCGTCGGGCAGCGGCACCGTGACCATCGACCGGAAATCGACGACCTCGGACACCGCCAGCGCCCGCCCCTCCATCCAGGCGCGCTCCTCCTCGCTCGCGTGGCGGTAGGTGAAGGTCATCTCGGCATCGCCGCCCAGAAGCACCGCCCCCTCGCGCGAAAGCCCGGTCGCGATCGCCGCGCGCACCGAGCCGACCGCGGCGATGGCCGCGACGCCCAGCGCTAGGCAGGCGAGGAACACCGCGAAGCCGCGCAGCCCCCCGCGCAGCTCGCGCCGGGCGATGGCGAGCGCGGGGCTCATTCCGCCGCCCGCGCCGCAGCCGCCCGCGCCGCCGCAGCGGCGGGCGCGGCGGCGGGCGCGGCGGGCGCGCCGACCAGCCGCCCGTCGGCCAGAGCTGCCACCCGGTCGCAGCGGGCGGCGAGTTCGGGCGCATGCGTCACCAGGACCAGCGTCGCCCCGTGGCGCGCCTGCAGCCCGAACAGCAGCGCCATGATCGCCTCGCCGGTCGCCCCGTCGAGGTTGCCGGTGGGCTCGTCGGCCAGAAGGATCGCCGGCCGCGGCGCGGCCGCGCGCGCGAGCGCCACACGCTGCTGCTCGCCGCCCGAAAGCTGCGCCGGGTAGTGATGGATCCGCGCCGCCAGGCCCACCGCCCTCAGCTCCTCGGCGGCGCGCTCGAAGGCGTCGGCATGGCCGGCAAGCTCCAGCGGCGTCGCCACGTTCTCGAGCGCGGTCATCGTCGGGATCAGGTGGAAAGACTGGAACACCACGCCCATATTGCCCCGGCGGAAACGGGCAAGCTGGTCCTCGTTCATCGCCGTCAGATCCTGCCCCATGGCCAGGACGCTGCCGCCGGTGGCGCGCTCGAGCCCGCCCATCAGCATGAGGAGCGACGACTTGCCCGACCCCGAAGGCCCGACCAGCGCCAGGCTCTCGCCGCGGGCGATGTCGAGGGTGATGCCGTGCAGGATGTCGACCGGCCCGGCATTGCCCGAAAGCGTGAGCCGCGCGTCGCGGAGCGAAAGGATCGGGTCGGTCATCGTCACTGTCCTGGGTGCCGTCCTTGCGCGATATGGCGCGCGCGCCCGCGCCCGCAACCTCCTCGCCGCCATCGTGATCGCGCTCGCCCCGCCGGCGGCCGCCGGGCCGCTGGTGATCGCCGCCCTCGGCGACAGCCTGACCCAGGGCTACGGGCTGCCGGAGGATCAGGGCTTCGTGCCGCAGCTCGAGGCCTGGCTCGCCGCCCGCGGCGCCGAGGTGCGGGTGCTGAACGCCGGCGTCTCGGGCGATACCACCGCAGGCGGCCTCAGCCGCATCGGCTGGACGCTGACGCCCGAGGTCGCGGGGCTGATCGTCGCGCTGGGCGGCAACGACCTGTTGCGCGGGATCGATCCGGCGGTGAGCCGGAAAAACCTCGACGGCATCCTCGCCGCCGCCGGCGCGGCCGGGATCCCGGTGCTGCTCGTCGGCCTGCCGGCGCCCGGCAACTACGGACCCGAGTTCAAGGCCGCCTTCGAGGCGATGTATCCCGAGCTCGCCGCGGCGCATGGCGCGCTCTGGCACCCCGATTTCCTCGCCGGGCTGCGCGCCGCGGTCGAGGCCGGCGCGAACCCCGTCGCGCTCATGCAGCCCGACGGCCTGCACCCCTCGGCCGAGGGCGTCCGCCGCATCGTCGAGGATCTCGGACCGGCCGTGCTCGACCTCGTCGAGCGCGCCCGCGCGGCGCGCGGTCTGTGACCGGGGGATGAAGATTTCATGAAGTTTTCGCGCCCTTGATCCAGATCGAGTCCGGTTGTCACGATTCGGGGCAAGGGTTCGGGCCGATCCCGTTTCCCCTTTGACGGAGCCGCCCGATGTTCGACACCGACCCGCCCGCCGCCCCGCGACCGACCGTCGTCCACCCCGCCCGCCGCAACGCCGAGCCGCTGGTCGAGGTGCAGGGGGTCAGCCTCTGGTACGGATCCAAGCAGGCGCTCGACGATGTCTCCTTCGAACTCTATCCGGCCGAGATCCTCGCGCTGATCGGCCCCTCGGGCTGCGGCAAGACGACCGCGCTCAAGCTCCTGAACCGCATGCACGACGGCGTGCGCGACCTGCGCATGACCGGGCGCGTGCTGATGGAGGGGCAGGACATCCACCGCGAGGGCCTCGACCCGCCGCTGCTCCGGCGCCGCTTCGGCTGGGTGGCGCAGAAGCCCAACCCCTTCCCCCGCTCGGTCTACGAGAACGTCGCCTATCCCGCGCGCCTGCACGGGCTCGTGCGCGGGCAGGCCGCGCTCGACGCCCATGTCGAGGCCTGCCTGCGGCGGGCGCGGCTCTGGGACGAGGTCGCCGACATCCTGCACACGACCCCCGGCACCGATCTCTCGGGCGGCCAGCAGCAGCGGCTGTGCATCGCGCGGGCGCTGTCGCAGATGCCCGACGTGCTGCTGATGGACGAGCCCACGGGCTCGATCGACCCGATCGCGACCCGGGCGATCGAGGATCTCATGCTCGAACTCAAGGCCGACCACGCCATCGTCGTCATCACCCATTCGATGATGGAGGCGCGCCGCATCGCCGACCGGGTGGCGGTGTTCCACCTCGGCCGGCTGGTCGAGATCGGCCCGACCGACCGGGTGTTCGCCGATCCGGTCAGCCCCGAGGCACGCCGCTTCATCGCCGGCCGCACCGGCTGAGGGCGGCGCGCCGCTCCCCTCGGCCACCCTCCTGCCGCCGCAGAGGCGGTCGCCGGCCGGCGCGAAACTGAGGGCGAACTCGTAGCGGCCC
>CALDYW010000037.1 GCA_937944395.1 uncultured Paracoccaceae bacterium
CACCCCCCTCTGGCGCCGGGCTTCCGCCGGTCCTATCGTCGGAGCGGTCCCGCCCCCGCTCGGAAGGCCGGGGCGGCAAGGGGGCGGATGTGCTGGGGCGGATCGCGGACGGGATCGCGGAGGGCATCGAGCGCGCCGCCGCCGGCGTCAGCGCAGCCTTCCTCGAACCGGTGATCCGGCTCGGCGTGACCGGCCTCGCGCGTTCCGGCAAGACCGTGTTCATCACCTCCCTTGTCGCCAACCTGCTCGACCGCGGGCGCATGCCGCAGCTCGCCGCGGCGCGCGAGGGGGCGATCCTCGCGGCCTGGCTGCAGCCGCAGCCCGACCAGACGGTGCCGCGCTTCGACTACGAAGGCCACCTCGCCGCGCTCTCGGCGCCCGAGCCGCGCTGGCCCGACAGCACCCGCAGCGTCTCGGAACTCAGGCTGTCGTTCCGGGTTCGGCCGGCCGGGCTGCTCCCGGCCCTTGCCGGCACACGCACGGTGCACCTCGACATCGTGGACTACCCGGGCGAGTGGCTCACCGACCTCGCCCTCATGGACCGCGACTATGCGGCCTGGTCGCGCGAGACGCTGGCCCGGCTGGCCGAGCGCCCCGCGGCGGCCGGGTTCCTGGCCGCCGCGGCCTCCGCCGATCCCGCCGCGCCCCTCGACGAACCCCGGGCGCAGTCCCTCGCCCGCAGCTATGTCGAGGCGCTGGCCGCGCTGCGGTCTGCCGGCTACTCCGACGTCAGCCCGGGGCGCTTCCTGATGCCGGGCGACCTTGCCGGTTCGCCGGCGCTGACCTTCGCGCCGCTGCCGCGACCGCCGCGTGCCGCCCCGCGCGCGAGCCTCTGGCGCGCCTTCGAACGCCGCTTCGACGCCTACCGGGCCGAGGTTGCCGCCCCTTTCTTCCGCCGCCACTTCGCCCGGATCGACCGGCAGATCGTTCTGGTGGACCTGCTCGGCGCCATCCATGCCGGCCCGACCGCGCTCGAGGACCTGCGCCGCGCCATGGCGGCGGTGCTCGCGGCCTTCCGGCCCGGGCGGATCGGCTGGCTTGCGGCGCTGCTCGGCCAGGCGCGGGTGGAACGGATCCTCTTCGCCGCCACCAAGGCCGACCATCTGCACCATTCCCAGCATGCGCGCCTCGCCGCGATCCTCGAGGCGCTGCTGGCCGAGGCACGCCGGCGCGCCGATTTCGCCGGTGCGCGCACCGCGGCCATGGCGATCGCGAGCCTGCGCGCCACCGTCGAGGTGACCGCGGGCGAGGCGCCGCTCGAGGCGGTGCGCGGACGGCTTCTGTCCAGCGGGCGCGAGGCGACCATGTTCGCGGGCGACCTGCCCGAGGATCCGGCGGTGCTGCTGGGCCCCGCGCGCGAGGGGGCGCCGCGCTGGCTGGACCGCGACTTCGCGGTGATGGCCTTCGCGCCGCCGCGGCTGTCGCTGCGGCCGGGCGAGGGCCCGCCGCACATCCGGCTCGACCGGGCCGCCGAATTCCTGTTCGGGGACCGCCTGCGATGAGCGGGCGCACCGCCGCGGCGCCGGGACTTGCGCCGCGGGTGCGGCCGGGCGACACCTGCACCAGGCGCGCCGTCCGGCCCGCCGTGCGACCGGGGCCAGTCCGATGAGCACGCCGCGCGCGCCGCGCGTCATCGAACACGACGAGCCGCTGCCCCTCGGCCCCGCCGAGGTGCCTCCGGTTCCCGACCCCGACCTGCCCGAGCCGCGCGCGATGCAGGCCGCCGCGGCACTTGCGGCAACGCGCGGCAGCACGCTCGGCCGCTGGTTCTGGCGTGCCGCGGGGGCGCTCGTCGCCTTCCTCGCCGGGCTTGCCGTCTGGGACACGGTGACCGCGCTGCTGGCCCGCAACCCCGCGCTCGGCGCTGCGGCGGCCGCGCTGTTCGCCCTGGTCGGGCTGCTCGCGCTCCTGCTCGCGCTGAGGGAACTTTCCGCGCTTGCCCGCCTCGCCCGGGTGGACCGGCTGCACCGGGCTGCCGCCGAAGCGCGTCTTGCCGCCGACCTCAGGGGCGCGCGGGCGGTCGTGGCGGCGCTCGGGCGTCTCTATGCGCGCCGCCCCGAACTGGCCGCCGGCCGGGACGAACTCGCGCGCCGCGCGCCCGAGCAGCTCGACGCGGCGGCACTGTTCGACCTTGCCGAAACCCATCTGCTCGCCCCGCTCGATGCGGCGGCCGAACGCGAGATCGCCGCCGCCGCGCGCACCGTGGCCGCGGCGACCGCGCTGGTTCCCCTCGCGCTGGCCGATGTTGCCGCGGCGCTGGTGGCCAACCTCAGGATGATCCGCCGCATCGCCGAGATCTACGGCGGCCGGGCGGGCACCATCGGTGCCTGGCGACTCACGCGGTCGGTGATGACGCATCTGCTGGCGACCGGCGCGGTGGCGGTGGGCGACGACCTCATCGGTTCGATGGCCGGGGGCGGGCTTGTGTCGAAGCTGTCGCGCCGCTTCGGCGAGGGCGTGGTGAACGGCGCGCTGACCGCCCGCGTCGGCGTCGCCGCGATCGAGGTCTGCCGGCCGCTGCCGTTCCATGCCCGGCCGCGGCCGCGGGTGACGCAGATCGTGACCCGGGCGCTCGCCGGCCGGGTCGGGCGCGGCGACTGAGCGGGCGCGGGCCGGGGGCCGCCGGCGCCGCGCGCCCGTTC
>CALDYW010000038.1 GCA_937944395.1 uncultured Paracoccaceae bacterium
ACCCCCCGAGGATATTTCGCGACCGGACATGGGGGCGGGGCGTGCCCCGGGAGGGGCGCGGAGCGCGGGTCCGGGGCCATGACGCCGCGCGGGGCGCGGCGGAATGGGGATGCGGGCGGCGCTTGCGCACCCGCGCCCGGCCGCGCTTTGCTGGCAGGATGGTGAAGCTCGTCCTCCAGCACCGGCCGGATTCGGGATACCGCGACGAACCTGACCGCCACTACAACTTTCCCCCGCGCTACCGCCGGGATCTCGAGCAGGGCGCGGGCGACTGGGCGCTCTATTACGAGCCGGTGAAGGTGCGGGAGGGCGGACGGGGCTATTTCGCCGTGGCGCGGATCGAACGGATCGGCCCGAACCCCGACCGGGAGGGCGAGCTGCGGGCCTGGATCGAGCCCGGGAGCTACCTCGACTTCGTCCGCCCGGTCGCGCGCCTGCGCCCCGACGGCCGCCCCTGGGAGTCGGCGCTCGCCGGCGCCGACGGCCGGCCGCAGACGGGCGGTCTTGCGCAGTCGGCGGTCCGCCGGCTGCCCGAGGGCGAGTTCGCCGCCATCCTTGCCGCGGGACTGCCGGCCGAGGCCGTGGCGGCGGGGGCGACCGAGGGGCTTGCGGAAGCGGCCGCGCCGTTCCGGCGCCCGGTCGTCGCGCAGCTGACGAACCGTCCACTGCGCGATGCGGTCTTCCGCGACCGGGTGCTCGCGGCCTACGGCTATCGCTGCGCCGTCTCGGAGCTCGGTCTCAGGAACGGCGGTGGCGCGCCCGAGGTGCAAGCCGCCCATATCCGGCCGGTGGCGCGGCAGGGCAGCGATTCGGTGCGCAACGGCCTCGCGCTGTCGGCGACCCTGCACTGGATGTTCGACCGCGGGTTGATCTCGGTGGCCGAGGATCACAGGATCCTTGTGTCGCGCAACAAGGTGCCCCCGGAGGTGGCCGGGCGGCTGATCCGGCCCGAGGGGCGCATCTTTCTGCCCGCCGACCGCCGCGACTGGCCGCATCCGGAGAACCTGCGCTGGCACCGCGAGAACGTCTACGGCCAGCTCGAGGCGGCGGGGCCCCCGCCCTGGGGCTGAAGCGGGGCCGGCCTCAGCCGCGCAGGGCCGCCAGCGCCGCGCGAAGGTCGATCGCGCCTTCGTAGAGCGCGCGGCCGACAATCGCGCCCGAGACCGCGCCGGTCTCGCGCAGCGCGATCAGATCCTCGAGCCGCGACACGCCGCCCGAGGCGATCACCGGCACCGAGACCGAGCGGCCGAGCGCCGCGGTGGCGGCGACGTTCGGGCCCGCCATCGCCCCGTCGCGGTCGATGTCGGTATAGACGATCGCCGCCACCCCGGCGTCCTCGAACCGGCGGGCGAGATCGACGGCCTGAACCTCGGTCGCCTCGGCCCAGCCGCGGGTGGCCACGCGCCCCGCCCGCGCGTCGATCCCGACCGCGACCCGGCCGGGGAAGGCGCGCGCCGCCGCGCGCACCAGATCCGGGGTCTCGACCGCGGCGGTTCCCAGGATCACCCGCGCCACACCCTTCTCCAGCCACATCGCGACGGTGGAGAGGTCGCGGATGCCGCCGCCGAGCTGCACCGGAACGGCGACCGCGCGCAGGATCGCCTCGACCGCGGCGCCGTTTACCGGGCGGCCGGCGAAGGCGCCGTTCAGATCGACGAGGTGGAGACAGGCGGCACCGGCCGCGGCGAAGGCCGCCGCCTGCGCCGCCGGGTCGGTGCCGAATACGGTTGCCGTTCCCATGTCGCCGCGCAGCAGCCGCACGCAGGCGCCGTCCTTGAGGTCGATTGCGGGGTAGAGGATCATCGCGGCCACCTCGCCGTTGCCGCCGGCCTCATGCCATTCCTGCCCGGCCGAGGCCAGCCCCGGCGCGCCTGACCGGATGCCGGATCAGACCGCGGCCTTCAGGAAATCGGTGACGGCCGGGCGCACCGTCGCCTCGCCGCGTGCGCAGGCCGCGTCGATCACGTCGCGAAGCGCGCCGAGGTCCACCCGGCGGATCAGGTGCTTGACCGGCCCGATCGAGGCCGGCCGCATCGACAGCGACCGGATCCCCATTGCCGCCAGGCAGACCGCCTCGACCGGCCTGCCGGCATCCTCGCCGCAGAAGCTGAGCGGCGTGCCGGTCTCGGCGCAGCGGGCGACGATATGGGCGATCAGCCCGAGGTAGCTCGTGTTCAGCGTGTCGTAGCGCCGGCGCACCAGTTCGTTCTCGCGGTCGGCTGCGAAGAAGAACTGCTTGAGGTCGTTGCCGCCGATCGACACGAAGTCGGTCGCCTCGAAGAACCGCCGCGGCGCGAAGGCGAGGCTCGGGGTCTCGAGCATTGCGCCGATCTCGACCCGCTCGGGCAGGCGATGGCCGAGGCGGGCCTCGCGCTCGAGCTCCTGCTCGAGGTGGCGCCGCGCGGCGAAGTATTCGTCCATCTGCGCGACGAAGGGAAACATCACCGCAAGCGGCCGGCCGGCGGCGGCGCGGATCAGCGCCTGCAGCTGCATCCGCATCACCCCGGGCCTGTCGAGCCCGACCCGGATCGCCCGCCAGCCGAGCGCCGGGTTCGGCTCGTCGGGGCGCTTCATGTAGGGCAGCACCTTGTCCGAACCGATGTCGAGCGTGCGGAACACGACACGCTTGCCGCGGGCGGCATCCATCACGCGGGCGTAGAGCGCCGCGAGCTCGCCACGGCGCGGCACCGAGGCGCGGATCAGGAACTGCAGTTCGGTGCGGAACAGGCCCACACCCTCGGCCCCCGACGAGGGCAGCGAGGGCAGGTCGGCCATCAGGCCCGCGTTCATCTGCAGCGAGATCCGCGTGCCGCAGCGCGCCTCGGCCGGCAGGTCGCGGATCGAGGCATAGCGTTCCTGCGCCTTGGCGGCCATCGCGATCTTGTCGCGGAAGGCCGAGGCCACCGAGTCCTCGGGCCGGAGGTGGACGATGCCCTGGTCGCCGTCGACAAGGATGTGGTCGCCGTTCAGCGCCTCGGTGGTGATGCGCTCGGCCTGGATCACCAGCGGAATCGCCAGTGCCCGCGCAACGATCGCCGCATGGCTGCCGACCGAGCCCTCCTCGAGCACCACGCCCTTGAGCCTGCGGCCGTATTCCAGAAGCTCGCCGGGCCCGATGTTGCGCGCCACCAGGATCGGGTTGTCGGGCATCTCGGCCCCGGTGTCGCGTCCCTGGCCGGTCAGGATCCGCAACAGCCGGTTCGACAGGTCGTCGAGATCCTGCAGCCGCTCGCGCAGGTAGGGGTCCGGAACCTGCTCCATCCGCGCACGGGCCGCGGACTGCTCCTTCTCGACCGCGGCTTCTGCCGACAGGCCGCGGGCGATGTCCTCTTCCATGCGGCGCATCCAGCCCTTGGACTGGGTGAACATCCGGTAGGCCTCGAGCACCTCGCGGTGCTCGGCGTCGCTGCCGTCGGCTTCGGCGATCAGCGTCTCGACCGACCCGCGCAGCACCTCCATCGCCGCGTGCAGCCGCTCGAGTTCCGCCTTCGGATCGTCGGCAACGGGGTTCGTCACCACCACTCTCGGCTCGTGCAGCCAGACCTGGCCCTCGGCCGCGCCTTCCTGCCCCATGACCCCGCGGAACATCACCGGCTGCTTGTGGCGCGCGCCCAGTGCCTCGCCCTCGCCGACGAAGGCGCCGAGCTCGGCCATCTCGGCCAGAACCATGGCGACGACCTCGAGGGCATAGACCTCGTCGTCCGAGAACTGGCGCGCCTCCTTCGACTGGACGACCAGAACCCCCATCCGCTCGCCCAGACGCTGGATCGGCACGCCGAGAAACGACGAGAAGATCTCCTCCCCGGTCTCGGGCATGTAGCGGAAGCCCTTCTCGGCCGGGGCGTTGCCGGTGTTGATGGGCGTCGCACTCCGGGCCACGCGGCCGACCAGCCCCTCGCCCAGCCTGAGCCGGGTGCGGTGCACGGCCGCCTTCTTCAGGCCCTCGGTGGCGCAGAGTTCGAGCGTCTCGGCATCGCGGAACAGATAGATCGAACAGACCTCGGTGCGCATGGAGTCGGCGATCAGACGCACGATCCGGTCGAGCCGTTCCTGGCCTGCGCCCGGCAACGCAAGGGTGTCGCGCAACCGCCTGAGCAGCCTCCGGCTCTGGGTTTCGCTTCGTTCCGGCATACCCCGTTCCAAGGTCACGACCCCCACGCCGGGCGCTGGTCCACAGGCGGTTAGAGCACAACGCGGGCGCGAACGGAACGGACTTGACGCTGCCCCGGCGGGTCGCCCGGGCGCGGTCCTGCGGCCTGCGCGTCCGGTGTCAGCCCGCGCGGTCCAGCGCGAAGGCGTCGTGCAGGGCCTGCACCGCAAGCTCCATGTACTTGCGGTCGATCAGAACCGAGATCTTGATCTCGGACGTGGTGATGACCTTGATGTTGATTCCCTCGGCGGCGAGCGCCGCGAACATCCGCGCCGCGACGCCGGAATGGCTGCGCATCCCGATGCCGACGACCGAGACCTTGGCCACCTCGGTATCGGCAACGAGATCGGCGAACTGGATGCGGCCTTCGTCGCGCGCGGCGACGATTGCCCGCTCGGCGCGGGCGACCTGATCGACCGGGCAGGAGAAGGTCATGTCGGTGCGACCCTCCTCGGAGATGTTCTGCACGATCATGTCCACGTTGACCCCCGCCTCGGCGAGCGGCCCGAAGATCGCCGCCGCCACCCCCGGCCGGTCGGCGACCGAGATCAGCGTCATCTTCGCCTCGTCGCGGGAATGGGCGACGCCGGCCACCACGTTCGATTCCATGATCTCCTCCTCGTCGCAGACCAGCGTTCCCGAAGTGTCGTCCACCTCCTCGAAGCTCGACAGGACCCTGAGCCGCACCTTGTAGCGCATCGCCAGCTCGACCGAGCGCGTCTGCAGCACCCTGGCGCCGAGCGAGGCGAGCTCGAGCATCTCCTCATAGGCGATGCGGTCGAGCTTGCGGGCCTTGCGGGTGATCCTCGGGTCGGTGGTATAGACGCCGTCCACATCGGTGTAGATGTCGCAGCGTTCGGCGCCGAAGGCGGCGGCGAAGGCGACCGCCGAGGTGTCCGACCCGCCCCGGCCGAGCGTGGTGATGCGCCCCTCGGGGCTGACGCCCTGGAAGCCCGCGACCACGGCGACCTTCATCCCTTCGGCGAACTTGCGGTCGATGTTCGCGCGCGGGATCTCCTCGATCCGTGCCGCGCCATGCGCCGAGGTCGTCAGCAGCGGCACCTGCCAACCCTGCCAGCTGCGCGCGGGAATGCCCATCTCCTGCAGGCGCAGGGCCATGAGTCCGGCGGTGACGTTCTCGCCCGAGGACACCACCGCGTCATATTCGCGCGCGTCGTAGAAGGGCGAGGTCTGGTTGACCCAGCCGACCAGCTTGTTGGTCTCGCCGGCCATGGCCGAGACGATGACGATGACGTCATGGCCGCGCGCGACCTCGCGCGCGACCTTGCCGGCCGCGTTCTCGATCCGCGCGAGATCGGCCACCGAGGTGCCGCCGAACTTCATCACCAGAAGCGTCATCGCCGGCTCTCATCCCTGGCCGAGGCGCGCGCTTCCTAGGCGAAGGTTCCTGCGGCCGCAAGCGGCGACGGAAACGGGGTGCCGCACCGCCGGCCGGGGCATCGCGCCGGCCGGGGCATCGCGCCGGTCGGCCGGGGCATCGCGCCGGGCCGGGATCCATCGCGGGCCGGAGCCGGAAGAAACGCGAAACGCCCCGCCGCGAGGGCGGGGCGTCTGCCTTGCGTCGCGGATCGCGGCGGGCCCGCTCAGGCGCCGATCACGCCGCCGTCGGTGCGGCTGATCACCAGCGTCGCCGAGCGCGGCACGCTGCCGTCGTAGTCGGGGAAGCCCGACCCGAAGCTGCCGGCCGCGAACTCCTCGGCCGTGGCATGGGCGCCGGGGTGCTGGACGTTGACGAACATGGTCTTGCCGTCGGGCGTGGTCACGACGCCGGTGATCTCCTGCCCCCAGGGGCCGGTCAGGAAGCGGCGGATCTCGCCGGTCGCCGGGTCGGCGGCCAGCATCATGTTCATCCCGAGGGGCGCGAGCGGCCCGCTCTGGTTCGGGCCGAGGTCGCCCATGTCGGTCTGGATCCAGAGGCGCCCGTCCGGATCGCACCACAGCCCGTCCGGGCAGGCGAAGATGTTGTCGTCGTTCAGCGCCAGTCCGTTGAAGGTGGCCGACTGCCGCGCCGTGCCGGCGAGCACGAAGAGCTCCCACTGGAAGTTCGTCGCCGTGTAGTCCTCGCTGCCCTCGACCCAGCGGACGATCTGGCCGTAGTTGTTTTCGGCCCTCGGGTTGACCGCATCGACCTGGAGCTGCGTGCGACGGGTGTTGTTGGTCAGCGTGAAGTAGACGTGCCCGGTGCGCGGATCGATGGCGCCCCATTCCGGACGGTCCATCTTCGTCGCCCCGGCGGTGTCGGCCGCCGCGCGGGTGTTGAGCAGGATCTCGGCGAGGTCGGCAAAGCCGTTCTCGGGCGTCAGCCCGTTCTGGCCCGGCGCCAGCGCCAGCCACTCGCCGGTGCCGTCGGCGTTGAACTTCGCCGCGTAGAGCGTGCCCTCGTCGAGGATCGAGCCGTCGGTGACGCCGGGCTCGTAATTGGCGGCCGAGACGAACTTGTAGATGTACTCGAAGCGGGCGTCATCGCCCGAGTAGAGAACGATCGGCTTGCCGGGAACGACAGGGGCGAAGATGACGCCCTCGTGGGCGAAGCGGCCGAGATGGGTGCGCTTCACCGGTGTCGAGTTGGGATCGAACGGGTCGAATTCGACGACCCAGCCGAAACCGTTGACCTCGTTGCGGTAGTCCTCGGCGGCCGAGGCCCCGCTGGCCGTCAGGTTGAAGCGGACGTATTCGTCCGCACCCGAGGCGGCCTTTTCCCAGCCGTAGCGCGACGTGTCGGTCGGAACGCCGTACCGGGCATGTTCGCGGGGCAGGTCGGGCTTCTGGTCGATCTTGTCGCCGTTGACGAAGTAGCCCGCCCAGTTCTCCTCGCAGGTCAGGTAGGTGTTCCAGGGGGTCACGCCATGGGCGCAGTTGTTCAGCGTGCCCCGGGTGCGCCGTCCGTCCGGCGAGAACTTCGTGACCATCAGCGGGTGTCCGGCGGCCGGGCCCGAGAGCGTCATCTCGGTCATGCCGGTGATGCGGCGGTTGCGCGGGTCGGCGACGACCGCCCACTGTCCGTCATCGCCTTTGCGGATGCGCAGGATGCTGACGCCGTGGCCGTTGATCTCGGCCAGCACCTCGTCGTCGGGGCGGGTGCCGTCGGCGGAAAGGACCACCGCATCGGAATCGGCGGCTTTGCCGGCCCAGGCGGCGGCGTGGAAGAACCGCGGTTCGACATATTCGTGGTTCAGCACCAGAAGGCCGTCGGTCGAGGAGCCGTCGATCGGGAAGAAGTGCATCCCGTCGTGGTGGCTGCCGACCTGGTTGGCCTGGTCGGCACCGGTGACCGCGCCGGGCTTCCATTCCGGCATGTCGCCGGTGATCGGCGTGCCCCAGGGGGCCAGCACCTGCACCGTGTAGCCCTCGGGCACCACCACGGTGTCGTCCTTGCTGACCGGGACGGGCGCGAAGCCCAGCAGCCCCGAGGACTGCGCCAGCGCGGCACGCCCGGTCAGGGCGCCTCCGAACAGGCCGGCCGCGACCGAGGCGAGTCCGCCGGCGAGGACATCGCGGCGGGCGAGGCGCGCCTCGATGATCTCGTAGAAGTTGGGGTTGGCGGAGGTGTTCGACGGCCGCTCGTCGCCGTGCTCGTAGTGCGGCGCGCCTTTCCAGTCGGGATACTCGTTCTCGAAGTCCTTCATGCCTGGCTCCATCGGCTGAGTTCGGGCAGGCCGAGGGATGCGCCTTGCGCCACCCCGGACCCTGCCCTGCGCCTAGGCGATTCCCGTGACAGCGGTGTTGCGGGTTCCTGACGGATCCATGAGACCCGGGGCGTGCGGGTCAGAAGGGGATCGGATCGCCGCGCCAGTCCTCGAAGCAGCCCGAACGCGCGAGGTCGAGCGCGGCGAAGCGGGCAAGCAGCCCTTCCGCCGAGACGGCGGGATCGAGCTCGGCCCCGGGTCCGCCCATGTCGGTGCGCACCCAGCCCGGGTGATAGACCCCAACGGCGATCCCATGCGGGCGCAGGTCGGTGGCGAGGTTGCGCCCGAGGTTCAGGACCGCGGCCTTGGTCGCCCGGTAGATGTAGGCGCCGCCCGGCGCCCGCGCGGTCGAGCCCATGCGCGAGCCGAGGATGGCGATCCGTGGCCGCGCGCCCCGGCGCAGGGCCGGCAGCAGCGCCCGGATCGTCAGGAAGGCCCCGGTGACGTTGACCGCGAAGCCTTCGGCCCAGGCCTCGGGCGGGCAGCCGTCCAGCGGGCCGGCGCCGTCGCGGTCGGGGGCGCGGTCGGGGTAGATCCCGGCGTTCAGTACCAGAAGGTCAAGCGGCCGCCCGCCCCAGGCCGCGGCCAGGGCGTCGATGCTCGGCGGGTCCGCAAGGTCGAGCGGCAGCCAATGCGCGCCGGCCGGCGGGTGCGCGGGCGGTGCGTGGCGGAAGGTGCCGGTCACGGCCGACCCTCTGTCCGCGAGTGCCCGCACCAGCGCCAGGCCGATGCCGCGCGTCGCCCCGGTGACCAGCGCCGCCACCGGGGCCTCACACTCTGTCCGCAACCGCGGGTTGGAACGGGCGGCGACCGCGCGGCAGGTGGCGGCGGCCCTGGAGGCAATTCGGCCGCGCAAGCCCGCGAAACCCGGCAGCGCCCGGCGTCGTGCCGGCCACAGGCCCGGGCCGCGACCGGGGCGGGCGGGCGCTGACCATGCCTTCGCACGGGCGGGAACCTGGGTCGGCGCTGCGCTTCGGAGCCATGATCCGTTGATCGGCCGGGGTTACGGACAAAGGGTCAGTTCGCCTTGGGTCGCGGCAGGAACGGCAGCGGCGCGACCGGGATGCCGTCCTCGATCAGCTTGCGGGCCTCCTCGCCGCGCGCCTCGCCCCAGATCGGGCGCTCGGGTGCCTCGCCCGCGTGGATCGCGCGCGCCTCGGCCGCGAAGTTCATGCCCACGTATTCCGTGCCTTCCTCGATTCTGCGCCGCAGTTCGGCCAGGGCCTTCTCGCGCGCGGTCTGCGGCGGCGCCGACAGCGGCCGCCGTGCCGCCTCGCGGTCGCGCGACGGCTGCACCTCCGGCGCCATGAGCGTCTTTTCCACCCTGACCGAACCGCAGTCCGGGCAGGCGATCGCACCGGCGGAGCGCAGCTTCTCGAAGGCTTCGCCCGACTGGAACCAGCTGTCAAACCCGTGTCCGCGGTGGCAGGACAGGCGGTAGCGGATCATCGCCTCACCCGTTTGGCTCAACCGGCTTCATTTAGGCGGCCGGCATGGGGAATCAATCGCTCGCAAGCGCCCCGGGCCCGGTCTCGGCCAGCGCCGCAAGCAGGTCGCGCAGTTCCGGTTCGGCCACCTTGCCGGCCGCCCCGCGCGGGCTGAACCAGCGCCGCCGCCGCTGGGTGCGTTCGGGGAAGGCATCGGCGAGCCGGGCGACCCTGACCGGGAAGACCTCGACCCGGCAGGGCACGCTGCCCGATCCGTCCAGGATCTTCCGGTAGCCGTAGGACCCGAGGCTGTGCGCCGCGACATCGCCGCGCACCCCGGCCTCCTCCCAGGCCTCGCGCGCGGCGGTCTCGGGGCCCGAGAGGCCCGGAATCGGCCAGCCCTTGGGCAGCACCCAGCGCCCGGTCTCGCGGCTGGTGACCAGAAGCACGCGCAGCCGCCGCCCGTCGAGCCGCCAGCAGAGCGCCGCGACCTGCCGGCGCGGGTCGGCAGGCACGGGCGCGGGCAGCGCAGGGCTGATGCTGGGCACGCTCACGGTCTGCTCCTGGCAAGGTCTGGTCTCGCCGCAACGGGGGCCCGCATCCAGGACCGCCCCGCACCGGACTGACGCCGGCGTGACCGGAAGATAGGGCGCCGCTTGACGCGGTGGAAGGGCAGCATACCTCGCGCAGGCAGGGTTTCAAACGGATGATGCCGATGCGCCGGATCCTCGCATTTCTCGCAGCGCTCCTCGCGGCCCTTCCGGCCCTGGCCGCCGGTCCCTTCAGCTTCGCCTCGATCGACGGCGGCACGATCGACACCGCGGAATGGCGCGGCCGTCCTGTCCTGGTGGCCAACACCGCCTCGCTCTGCGGTTTCACGCCCCAGTACGACGCGTTGCAGGCGCTCTACGACCGCTACCGCGACCGCGGGCTGGTGGTTCTGGCGGTGCCCTCCGACGACTTCCGCCAGGAACTCGGCTCGAACGACGAGGTGCGCGAGTTCTGCGCGGTCAACTTCGATCTCGACCTGCCGATGACCGAGATCACCCACGTGCGCGGTCCGCAGGCGCACCCGTTCTACCGCTGGCTCCGGCAGGCGCACGGGTTCGAGCCGCGGTGGAACTTCAACAAGGTCCTGATCGGCCCGGACGGCGCGCTGGTGGCGACCTGGGGCTCGACGGTCTCGCCCACCGCCGCCCCGATCCGCAGCGCCATCGAGGCGCTCCTGCCGCGGTGAGCGCGCGGCCGCGGGCCGCAGCGGACGGCGGCCCGCTGTTTCTCGGCCACGAGATCTACCGGCGGTCGAGCTACGGCGCGGGCCATCCGCTGGCGGTGCCCAGGGTCTCGACGGTGATGGATCTTGCCCGGGCGCTCGGCTGGCTGCCGCCGGAGCGCTTCCGCACCTCGCCCACCGCGAAGCCGGCCGCGCTGACCCTCTGGCACACGCCCGGCTACGTTGCCGCGCTCGCCGCCGCCGAGGCGGCCCAGGCGGTCAGCGACGCGGTACGCGCGCGCCACGGCCTCGGCACGCTGTCGAACCCGGTGTTCCCCGAGATGTTCCGCCGCCCGGCGACCTCGGCCGGGGGCGCGCTGCTTGCGGCCGAGCTGCTGTCCGCCGGGGGCTCCGCCGGGGGCGTCGTGTTCCACCCCGCCGGCGGCACCCACCACGGCCTGCGCGACCGCGCGAACGGCTTCTGCTATCTCAACGACCCGGTCCTGGCGATGCTGGCGCTGCGGCGTGCGGGGCTGCGGCGGGTCGCCTATGTGGACATCGACGCCCACCATCCCGACGGGGTGGAGGCCGCCTTCGCGGGTGATCCGGAGGTGCTGATGATCTCGGTCCACGAGGAAGGGCGCTGGCCTTTCAGCGGCGATCTCGGGCAGGATGCCGGCGGGTCGGCCTTCAACCTGCCGGTGCCGAGGGGGTTCAACGACAGCGAGATGCGCGCCGTTCTGAACGAGCTGATCCTGCCCCGCGTCGCCGGCTTCGCGCCCGAGGCGCTGGTGGTGCAGTGCGGCGCCGATGCGGTGGTCGAGGATCCGCTGGCGCGGCTCGGGCTGTCGAACAACGCCCATGCCGAGGTCGTGGCCGCGCTGATGCCGCTGGCGCCGCGGCTGCTCGTCACGGGGGGCGGCGGCTACAACCCCTGGAGCGTCGGACGGCTCTGGACGCGCGTCTGGGCGGTGCTGTGCGGCATCGAGGTGCCGGACCGCCTGCCCGAGCCGGCCGCCGCCGTCCTGCGCGCCCTCACCTTCGCCCGCCAGCGCGGCCCGGTGCCCGGATACCTGACCGAGACGCTCGCGGATGCGCCGCGCGAGGGGCCGGTGCGCTCCGAGCTGCGCGACCGGCTCGCCCGGCTTGCGCGCCGATGATCCGCGCCTTCCTCGCACTGCCGCTGCCTGCGGAGATGGCCGGGCGGCTGCACATGCTGGCACAGATGCTGCCGCTGCCGCGGCGCGTGCCGCCGGAGAATATGCACCTGACGCTCCTGTTCCTGGGCGAGGTGCCCGAACCCCTGCTCGAGGAGGCGCATCACGGCTTCGCCGCGATCCGCGCCGCGCCATTCGCGATCGATCTGGCCGGGCTCGGCCTGTTCGGCGGCGACCGGCCGCGGTCGGTGCATGCGGCGGTCCGGCCCGAGCCGCGGCTCGACCGGCTGCAGGCGCGGATCGAGACCGCAGCCCGCCGCGCCGGGCTTGCCCCCGAGGCGCGCCGCTTCGTGCCGCATGTGACGCTCGCGCGCTTCCGCCCGCACGAGGCCGACCTGCCGCGCCTCGCCGCCGCCCTGGCCGGCGCGGGAGAGCCCCGGTTCGGGCCGCTGGCGGTCGAACGCTTCGTCCTCTACCGCTCGCATCTCGGTCGCACCGCCGCACATTACGAGGAGCTCGCCACCTATCCGCTGGCCGGCTGAGCCTTCCGGTGCCGCCGTCGCGGCCCTCGCTCGGGCGGCCGCCGGCGTGCTAGGGTGATGCGCCGTCCGAGCCCCGCGCCGACGCGGCGAGGGCCGGGCCGGAACCTTCGGGCAGGCAGGCCACTGCCGGGAGCCGTTGCCACCGGACCCTGCCGGCGGGGTCCGCCAGTTCGCCCGCAAGGGCCGCGGGGGAGGGGAGATGCGCGGCCTCTGGGTTGCGGCCTGCATGATCGGCGAAGCCGCGGGGGTTGCCGTCGTGGCGCTGGCCTGCGCCGCGGTCGAGCGCGGTGCGGCGCCGGCCGCGCCGGCGGTCCTGGCCGCGGGTCTCTGGGCGGGGCTGACGCTCGGCGCGGCACAGGCGATGGTGCTCCGCCGGGCCGGGGTCTGCGCCGGCTGCTGGATGCTCGCCACCGCGCTCGCGGTCGTCGCCGGCCATGCCCTGCTGCTGCCGGGCGGGACCGGCAGGGGTGCGGGCGCCATGGTGCCGGTCTGGCCGGTGCTTGCCGGGGCGGCGGTCGCGGGGGCGGTCATGGGCCTGGTCGTGGGGGCGGTGCAGGGCCTGACCGGGCGCGGCATCCTTCGGTTCCGGCCCTGGGTGCTGCGGAACGCGCCGGGCTGGTCGCTGGCCCTGACGGTGATCGTGGCCGGGGCGATGCTGGTGCCGGAGGGGCTGGGGCAGGGGGCGCTCGCGCTGCTTGGTGCGGCCTGCGGCGCGGCAGCGGGGTTGCCGGTCGGCCTTGCGACCGCTCCGGCCCTGCCGGAGGCCGGGCGCCGCTGACCGGCAGGTCCGGCGCCGCCCGCGCCCGCGCGCAGCCGGGCGCGGCTTGACCCTTGCCCCCTTCCCGCGCATATGCGCCGCCATGACCGAGCCCGCGCGCATCCGCAACTTCTCGATCGTGGCGCATATCGACCACGGCAAGTCCACCCTGGCGGATCGCCTGATCCAGCTGACCGGCACGGTCGCCGACCGCGACATGAAGGAGCAGCTGCTCGACTCGATGGACATCGAGCGCGAGCGCGGCATCACCATCAAGGCGAACACCGTGCGGCTGGACTACCGCGCCCGCGACGGGCAGGACTACGTTCTGAACCTGATCGACACGCCGGGGCACGTGGACTTCGCCTACGAGGTCAGCCGGTCGATGCGTGCGGTCGAGGGGTCGCTGCTTGTGGTCGATGCCACCCAGGGGGTCGAGGCGCAGACGCTCGCCAACGTCTATCAGGCGATCGACGCCGGCCACGAGATCGTCCCGGTGCTGAACAAGATCGACCTGCCGGCCGCCGACCCCGACCGGGTGAAGGAGCAGATCGAGGACGTGATCGGTCTGGACGCCTCGGAGGCGGTCGAGATCAGCGCCAAGACCGGCTTCGGCGTGCCTGCGGTGCTCGAGGCGATCGTCACCCGCCTGCCGCCGCCGCGGGGCGACCGCGAGGCGCCGCTGAAGGCGATGCTGGTGGACAGCTGGTACGACGCCTACCTCGGCGTCGTGGTGATGATCCGGGTGATGGACGGGGTCATCCGCAAGGGCGACCGCATCCGGATGATGCAGACCGGCGCGACCTACGGGGTGGACCGGCTGGCGGTGTTGCGCCCGGCGATGACCGACTGGGTGGAACTCGGCCCCGGCGAGATCGGGGTGCTGACCGCCTCGATCAAGCAGGTGCGCGACACCCGCGTGGGCGACACCATCACCCACGAGCGCCGGCCCTGCGACGCGCCGCTGCCGGGGTTCAAGCCGTCGGTGCCGGTGGTGTTCTGCGGGCTCTTTCCGGTCGATGCCTCGGACTTCGAGGCGCTGCGCGACGCCATCGAGAAGCTTGCGCTCAACGACGCGAGCTTCACCTACGAGATGGAAACGTCGGCGGCGCTGGGTTTCGGGTTCCGCTGCGGGTTCCTCGGGCTTCTGCACCTCGAGGTGGTGCGCGAGCGGCTCGAGCGCGAGTTCGACCTCGACCTCATCACCACCGCCCCCTCGGTCGTCTATCGCGTGTTCCTGCGCGACGGCACGGTGAAGGAGCTGCACAATCCCGCCGACATGCCCGACCTGACGCATGTCGATCACATCGAGGAGCCGCGGATCAAGGCGACGATCCTCGTGCCCGACGACTACCTCGGCGACGTGCTGAAGCTCTGCCAGGACCGCCGCGGCGAACAGCTCGAGCTGACCTATGCCGGCAACCGCGCGATGGTGGTCTATGACCTGCCGCTGAACGAGGTGGTGTTCGACTTCTACGACCGGCTGAAGTCGGTCACCAAGGGCTATGCAAGCTTCGACTACGCGCTGACGGGCTACCGCGAGGATCACCTCGTCAAGATGAGCGTGCTGGTCAACGACGAGCCGGTGGATGCGCTGGCGATGATGGTCCACCGCGACCGCGCCGAGCTGCGCGGCCGGGCGATGGTCGAGAAGCTGAAGGACCTGATCCCGCGGCACATGTTCAAGATCCCGATCCAGGCGGCGATCGGCGGCCGGGTGATCGCGCGCGAGACGATCGCGGCGCTCAGGAAGGACGTGACCGCCAAGTGCTACGGCGGCGACGTGACGCGCAAGAAGAAGCTGCTGGAGAAGCAGAAGGCCGGCAAGAAGAAGATGCGCCAGTTCGGCAAGGTCGAGATCCCGCAGACGGCCTTCATCAACGCGCTGAAGATGGACGGGTGAGGGCCCGCCGCCCGTCCTCTGTCGTGGTCAGGCGCGCGGCGGGGGGGCGCCGCGCCGCGGGATCGCGGAGCCTCTTTCCGGCTGCCGAGTTCGGACGAACGCGAAGCTCTCGTGCTGCCGCCCGGGCGCGTCTGATCGTCTCCGGCGTCGTTTCGCGGCTGCCGGTCGGCAGGAAGGGTCGCGATGCGTCGCTCCCGCACCCTTCGGCTTACCGAGGAACCGGTCGCCCGCGCGCATCGGGTCGTCCCCCCCTCCCCGCGCCTCCTCCGGATTACCCGGCGCCGCGGAGCGACGCCGATCACGCGGCCGATCTTGACGCGATCCTTGCCGGCCGTCCTCGGCGCGGACTTCCGCACCGTCCGTCACGAGGCTGCGGTTGCGCCGCCCCGGCCGCGGCGCGGTAGCGGTACTGCGAGGCGGCGCGCGCGAAGGGGTGGCGCGCGCGAAGGGGTGGCGCACGAAGGCGATGCTGAACAGCGCGTCCCAGCGCGCGCGGCCGAGCTTGCGGCGGCGCATCGCCGCGGTGTCGTGGATCTTCGGCAGGCCCAGCACCGCCTCGATGCTGGTGCCGCCGCACGCGTTGATGTGGATGAAGGCGAAGCGGCCGCTCTCGCGCTGTGCCCGGATTCAGGCGGCGGCGGGCGCCGGGCCGGGGTGGCGGCGGGCTGGGGGCACCGGGGTGCGCGGCATGTGTCCCTCGGCTGGGTCGGACGTGGCGGACGGTAGCGGCAGGGGGTGAAGGGTTCAAGGCGCGGCGGGCCGCGGATCGGCCGGGTCGGCGCGGTCGAGCAGGGCGAGGACCCGCGCGGCGGCCTCGGCGGGGGCTTCGCGCCCTTCGGCCACCGCTGCCCCGGCCGCGGCGCGCGCGCGGGCGAAGTCGGGGTCGGCGAGAAGCCGGGCCATCAGCCCCGCGCGCAGCTCGTCCTCGAACCAGGCCGCCGCCTGGGCCGCGCGCGCTGCGGCGCGGTGCCCCGAGGCCGTGCGCCAGTCGGCCAGCCGGCGGATCTCGACCCAGGCCTCGGCAAGCCCCTCGCCCGTCACCGCCGAGACGCAGAGCGCCTTCGGAAACCCCGGCGGATCCTGCGGCCGCGGACGGAGCAGGCGCAGCGCCCCGGCATAGTCGGCCCGCGTCCGCTCGGCCGCGGTGCGAAGCTCGCCATCGGCCTTGGTGACGAGGATCAGGTCGGCCGCCTCCATGATTCCGCGCTTGACGCCCTGCAGCTCGTCGCCGCCCCCCGGCGCGATCAGGAGCACGAAGAGGTCGGTCATTGCCGCCACCGCGGTCTCGGACTGGCCGACGCCCACCGTCTCGACGATCGCCACGTCGAAACCCGCCGCCTCGACGAGGACCAGCGCCTCGCGCGTGCGCCGCGCCACGCCCCCGGGTGCCAGGCGGCTGGGCGAGGGGCGGACGAAGGCGCGCGGGTCGCGCGACAGCCGCTCCATCCGCGTCTTGTCGCCGAGGATCGATCCGCCCGACCGGGCCGAGGAGGGATCGACCGCCAGCACCGCGACGCGCCGCCCTTCGGCGGTGAGCATCAGCCCGAGGGCCTCGATCAGGGTCGATTTCCCCACCCCGGGGGTGCCGGTCAGCCCGATGCGCAGTGCCTGCCGCCCGCCCGCCACGGCCGAGATGAGCGCCAGCGCCTCGGCCCGATGGTCGGCGCGCGCGCTCTCGACCAGCGTGATCGCGCGGGCGAGCGCCCGGCGGTCGCCGGCGCGAAGTGCCTCGGCAAGGGCGGGAACGTCTGTCACACTCTTCCGGCATCCTTCGGTGCAGACGCGGGTTGGCCGCCTTTCTGCCTGCCCGGCGCGGCCCTGTCGAGACCCCGGGCCGACAGGAGGAAGGAAGCATGATGCGCCATGTCGCGACCGTCCTGGTTGCCGCGCTTGCCCTGGCCGCGCCGGTCCGCGCCGAGGTCGGCGTGACGGTGTTCGACATCGACTTCGGAGGCGTCCGGGCTGCGGTGCTTACCCTGTCGTCGGCCGAAGGCGACGGCGCCTACCGCGCCACGGGCAGCATTGCGGCCAGCGGCCTCCTGCGGCTTGTCGCGCGCGTCCGCTATGCCGGCGAGGTCGAGGGGCGGCGCGAAGGCGGCCGCCTCGTCCCGCTGCGTTACGCCGAGCGCGCCGACACCGGCCGCCGCCGGTCCGAGGCAGAGATCCTCTGGCACCGCGGCCTGCCGCAGGTCACCCGCTGGGTCGAGGCGCAGGCGGGACGCGAGGCGCCGCCCGCGGACCCGGCCGAGGCGGTGGGTGCGCTCGACCCCTTGAGCGTGCTGTATCTGGCGCTGGCGCCGCAGCCCGTCGCCGCGGCCTGCGCCCTCAGCCTGTCCATGTTCGACGGGGCGCGGCTGTCGCAAGTGACGCTCGGGGCGCCGCAACCCGACCCGGCCACCGGCGGGCTCACCTGCACCGGCGAATACCGTCGGATTGCCGGTTTCCATCCCGGGGACATGGCCGAACGCAGCCGCTTTCCCCTGCGGCTCGCGCTCGCCCCGGTCGCAGGCGAGAGCGACCTCGTGCAGGTGGTGCGCGTCACCGTGCAGACGCTCTATGGCCAGGCGGTGCTGAAGCGGCGATAACGCCGCCGATGGAGCCGCTGCCGATCGACGCCGCCCTTGCCGACCTCATCGCCGCCCTGCGCGGGGCGGGCGTCGCCGTGCTCGAGGCGCCGCCCGGTGCGGGCAAGACGACGCGGGTGCCGCTGGCGCTGCTGCCCGAGGTCGAGGGGCGCATCGTGATGCTCGAGCCGCGTCGGCTGGCCGCGCGTGCCGCCGCCGAACGGATGGCCGAGAACCTCGGGCAGGTGCCGGGCGAGACCGTCGGCTGGCGGATGCGCGGCGCCGCCCGGGTCGGCCCGGCGACGCGGATCGAGGTGGTGACCGAGGGCATCCTGACGCGGATGCTCCAGGCCGACCCCGCGCTCGAGGGGGTGGGCGCGGTGATCTTCGACGAGTTCCACGAACGCTCGCTGCCGGCCGACCTCGGCCTTGCGCTTGCCTGGGAGGCGCGCGGGGCGCTGCGCCCCGACCTGAAGCTCGTGGTGATGTCGGCGAC
>CALDYW010000039.1 GCA_937944395.1 uncultured Paracoccaceae bacterium
GTCCGTCGCCGCCCGCCACGTCGCCGCCCGCCACGTCGCTGCCCGCCACGTCCGCGGCGAGGGCGGCATCGCCCGCCACATCCGCAGCGACCGCGACCGGCGGCGTCCGGATGCCTCCGATCCCGGCGGGCCACGTCAGGCCGGCGTCGTCGGTGGTGTCCGGCGGGGTCGGATCGGCACCGGTGGCGGCCCGGGTCGGGGGAACCCGTTCCCGATCCGGCCCGCTATCGGCCGAGGCCGTTCCCTCGTGCGCGGCGGGTTCCGCCGGCCCCTGCGCCGGATCCGCGCCCCGGGCTCGCCCCGCGGCGAAGGCGAACAGGCCCGTCGCGCCCGGGGCGAGGCCCGGAACCGCCGGACTGCCCGCCCGTTGCCCCGGCGCTCCGGCGCGCGGCGCGGCGCCGGAACCGGCGGGCCGGGCGCCGTCGGCCCGACCCGGCAGGTCGCGCCCCGACCCGAGCGAGCCGGCCGCCCCGGCGGACGGCGCTTCGCGTGCCGCGCCTGCCTCGCGCGCCGCGGGAACGGCCTGCGCGCCTGCCGGGCGGGGCTCCGGCTCGGCGCGCGGCGCGGCGCGGCGGTAGAAGGCATCGAAGCCCTCGGCCCGCCGCCCTGCCGGCGGCTGCCGCGCGTCCGGCCCCGTCGGGCCGGGCGCCGTCGGGCCCGAATCGGCGCGGATCGGCACGGCAGGCCCCGGAAGCGGCACGGTCGCGGGGGCGGATGCGGGATCGGTCGGCGTCATGCGGGGCCTCGGCGTTCTGCCAGCGCCGCCGTTCTTGCAGCCGGGGACTTACCAGACGTTTACCGCCGCCGGTCTATGCCCGCCGAAGTCGCCGCAATTCGAGGGATCGCCCATGCCCGGCACCATTCCTGCGGGCCCCGTCGTCGCCCCGTCCGCCTCCGACGCCCCCCGCCCGGCCGCCCGGGGGCGCGAGGCGGCGCTGATGCGCGCCGCACAGGCGCTCGAGGCGACCTTCCTCGCCGAAATGCTGAAGGATGCCGGCCTCGGCGCGGTGCCGGGCGCGTTCGGCGGCGGCGCCGGCGAGGAACAGTTCGCCTCGCTCCTGCGCACGGCGCAGGCGGAAGCGCTGGTCCGCGCCGGGGGCATCGGCCTCGCCGAACGGCTGTTCGCCGCCCTCTCGCGCGATCCGCCGGCCGGGGCCTCGGCGGAACGCGACCTGCCCGGGGGCGGCGATGGACCGGGCTGAGCAGAGCCTGCGCCGGCTCGACGGCCGGATGGCCGACCTGCGCGCCGCGCTGCTCGGCGGCGACCTCGCGACGCTCGAGGCGCTCGCCCCCGAGATCGAGCGGCTGGCAGACGGGCTGCCTGCCCTCGCGCAGGCCGACCCGGGGGCGCTGGTGCGGCTCGGCGAGGCCGCGCGCCACAATGCCCGCCTGCTGGCCGCCGCACGCGAGGGGTTTGCCGCGGTGCGCGCCCGGCTGCCGGCGCCGGCCGCGGGGGCGGGGGCGGGCGCGGGGGCGGGCGCGGCGCTGTCCACCTATGATGCCGCGGGCCGCCGCGCCCCGGCCGCAGCGGCCGGTCCGCTCGCGCTCGAGCGCCGTGCCTGACGGCGAAACCGGGCGGATTCGTGTCGAATTGCCGGAATCTCCGGCGTGCGGATTAGCGCGGCGTTAGGGGTTGCGGCCCGAGGGTGGCCGGGCATCCGCGAGGGATGGCGCGGCACCGCGAGACGGCGGCACCGCTCGGCCCAGAACGGCCGGTTCCGTCGCCCGGTTTTCCGGGCGGCACGCGAAACCGGGCGAAAAACGCGCCCCCGTGCCATGGAGACACCATGTCCAGCATCCTCACCAACACCAGCGCGATGGTCGCCCTGCAGACGCTGAAGGGCATCAACGCGAACCTCGCCAAGGTCCAGAACGAGATCTCCACCGGCAAGTCGGTGGCGACCGCGCGCGACAACGCCGCCTACTGGGGCGTGGCCAGCACCATGCGCTCCGACGTCCAGGGCTTCAAGGCGATCACCGACAGCCTGGGCTTCGGCCAGTCCACCGTCACCATCGCCCGCACCGCGGCCGAGACGGTGACCGACCTCCTGACCGAGATGAAGGGCCGCATCGTGGCCGCCCAGCAGGACAACGTGGACCGCGACAAGATTCAGGCCGATGTCGCGCGCCTGCGCGACCAGATCACCGGAATCGTCCGCGCCGCGCAGTTCAACGGCCTGAACCTCGTGGACAATTCCGACACGGTCAACTTCCTGTCCTCGCTCGACCGCGCCGGCTCGACCGTCACCGCCAGCTACATCGCGGTGCAGGGGCAGGATCTCTCGACCGGCGGCTATGTCGCCGCGGCGGTGCTGGGCGGCGCCACCGACGGCGTCTCGGCGAACGGCGACACCGCGGGCTTCGCGCTCGACAACGGCGGCGGCACCGGCACGCTGGAACTCGACGGCTCGGCCTTCGCCGCCGGCGACAGCCTGTCGGTCACGATCGGCGGCCGCACCGTGAGCTACACGCTGACCGCCGCCGACATCGCCTCGACCAGCCCCGGCGACATCGTGGCGGTGGCGCTCAAGAGCCGGATCGAGGCGCTCGGGATCGACGGCCTCGTGATCGACTACGACAGCGGCACGCCGCAGACGCTGGCCTTCACCAACGGCGGCACCACGGACCTCGCGGTCAGCGTGCAGTACCGCAACGCCGGCTCGGGCGGGCTCGCGGCGCTGTCCACGATCGACGTCTCCACCCAGTCGGGGGCGCAGGCGGCGCTCGGCAACATCGAGACGCTGATCCAGACGGCGATCGACGCGGCGGCCTCGTTCGGCTCGGCCCAGGGCCGGATCGACAACCAGTCGAAGTTCGTGGGCGCGATGATCGACCAGCTCAACTCGGGCATCGGCACCCTGGTGGACGCGAACATGGAGGAGGCCTCGGCCCGGTTGCAGGCGCTGCAGGTGCAGCAGCAGCTCGGCATCCAGGCGCTGTCGATCGCCAACCAGGCGCCGCAGTCGATCCTCGCGCTGTTCCGCTGAGGCAGCCGCCGCCGGGGCGGGTGCGCCCCCGCCCCGGCGGCAGGCCGTCCGCCTCGCCGGCGCCGCAGGCGCAAGCGGCCCGGCCGCCCGCTCCGGCCCCTGCCCGTCGCCGCACCGCCCGTCTGCGGCGGGCACGGCGCCGGGCGCCCCAAACCGCAAGTCGAGGAACCGCCCGTGACCGCCGCCCTCAGCACCCACGACCTGGCCCGCCGCGCCTATGCCCAGCCCGGCGCCCCGGTGCGCACGCCGCGCGCCACCGAATACGACCTCTTCGCCCGGATCACCCGCCGCCTGCGCGAGGCCGAGGCCGCCGCCCGCGGCGCCGAGGTCGCCGACGCCCCGGCGCGCTTTGCGCTGATCCGCGCGCTCAACGACAACCGCGAGCTCTGGACGACGCTCGCCGCCGACGTCGCCGACGACGGCAACGCCCTGCCGGTCGAGCTGCGGGCGCGGCTGTTCTCGCTGGCCGAGTTCGTCCGCCGGCACACCGCCCAGGTGATCGCCGGTGCCGGCGCCGCCGGCGTCCTGATCGACATCAACACCGCGGTGATGCGCGGCCTCGGCGCCCCCGGGGGCGGGGGATGAGCGGCCTCGTCCTCAAGCTCGGCCCGCGCGAGCGCGTGCTCGTCAACGGCGCGGTGATCGAGAACGGCGACCGCCGCGCGCGTCTCGCGATCCTCACCCCGGGGGCGCATATCCTGAGACTGCGCGACGCGATCCACCCCGGCGAGGTCACCACGCCGGTGCGGCGCGTCTGCTACGTCGCGCAGCTCGTGCTCTCGGGCGACGCCGACCCGGCCGAGGCGCGCCACCAGCTGCTGCGCGGGATCGAGCAGCTCAGCCAGGTGTTCACCGACCCCGACAGCCGGTCGCTGCTGACGCAGGCCACCGAGGCGGTGATCGCCGCCCAGCCCTATCAGGCCCTGAAGGCGCTGCGCGCGCTGCTGCCGCGCGAGGAGCGCCTGTTCGCCGCCGTCCGCGGCTAGCGCCATGAGCGGCCCGATCGTGCCCTTCGGCGGCTGGGCGGGCTGGCGCTATCTCCAGCGCACCGCCCCCGAGCAGCAGGCGCGCGCCGCCGCCGCGCCGGCCACGGCGCGCGAGATCGCCGCCTTCCGCGACCGGATCGGGCGGATCGGCTCGGCCGCCGAGCTGGTGGCCGACCGCCCGCTGCTGAAGGTCGCGCTCGGGGCCTTCGGGCTCGAGGAGCGGCTCGAGGCCCGCGCCTTCCTGCGCCAGGTTCTCGACAGTCCCGCGAGCGACCCGAAGGCGCTGGCGAACCGCCTGGCCGACAGCCGCTGGGCCGAGTTCGCGCGCACCTTCGGCTTCGCCGATCCCGGCGGCCCGCGCACCCGCGACCCCGGCTTCGCCGACCGCATCGCCGCCCTCTATGCCCGCCGGCAGTTCGAGGCCGGCGTCGGCGAGCGCGACGCGGCGCTGCGCTTCGCGCTCAACGCCGATCGCGAGATCGCCGCGCTCGCCGCGCGCAGCGGCTCCGACGCGGCGGCCTGGTTCGGCGCGATGGGCCAGCGCCCGGTGCGCAAGGTGCTCGAGACCGCCTTCGGCCTGCCCGAAAGCTTCGGCCGGCTCGACCTCGACCGCCAGCGCGCCACCTTCCGCGACCGCGCCCGCAGCACCTTCGGCAGCCCGGACTTCGCGCAGTTCCGCGACCCGGCCCGTCGCGAGGCGCTGATCCGTCTCTATCTGGCCCGCGACGCGATGTCCGCGCCCGCCGCGCAGCCGGCCGGCCTGGCGCTGACCCTGCTGCAGACCCCGCGCCGGCTGTCCTGAGCCCGCCGCCGCTCCCCCGGCTGTCCTGAGCCCTCCGCCCCCGCGGCCTTCCGGCTGCCGCGACCCCGCCCTGCGGCCCCGCGCCGGCGTGCCCCCGCCCCTGCGGCCCCGCGCCGGCGTGCCCCCGCCGTTGCGCCCCGCGCCCGGGCACCCCCGCCTAGGCGCCCGCGTCCAGCGAGAAGGCCGGCGCCGCGGGCATGGCGGCCGGCGGTGCCGCTGCCCCGGGCTGCGCCCCGGCGCCGCCCCCCGTGCGCGGCGCCGGGGCGAGGCACCCGGCCAGCCGCGCGAAGGCCTCCGCCACCCCGGCCGAGGGTTCGGCGAGGAAGGCGTCGAGCAGGGGGAACACGCGGATCGCCTCGTCCAGCGCCGGGTCGGCCCCGGGCATGTGCAGTCCGGCCCGGATCATCGCCTCGAACCGGTCGTAGAGCCCGAGCTGCCGCCGCGCCGCCGCGATCAGCGCATTCTCCTCCGGATCCGCCGCACCCGGCAGGCTGCGCGAGACCGACCGCAGCAGGTCCACCGCCGGGAACCGCCCGCGCTCGGCGATTCCGCGGTCGAGCACCACGTGCCCGTCGAGCACCCCGCGCAGCAGGTCGGCCACCGGCTCTTCCATGTCCGACCCGGCGACGAGGACGGTGAACACCGCGGTGATGTCGCCCGCCGCCCCGGCGCCCGGCCCCGCCCGTTCCGCCAGCGCCATCACCGCCTGACCGAGCGAGGGCGGAAAGCCGCCGGGGCCCATCGGCTCGCCGGCGGCCAGCGCCACCTCGCGGTGCGCCTCTGCGAACCGGGTGACCGAATCGACGAGGAGCAGCACCTGCGCGCCCGCGTCGCGGAAATGCTCGGCCACCGTCATCGCCGCCAGGGCCGCCCGCCGCCGTTCGGGCGCCGGCCGGTCGGAGGTGGCGGTGACGATCACCGACCGCGAGAGGCCCCGCGGGCCCAGCACCTCCTCGACGAAGGTGCGCAGTTCCCGCCCGCGTTCGCCCACCAGCGCGATCACCGCCACATCGCAGGACAGCCCGCGCGCGAGATCGCCGAGGAGGGTCGATTTCCCCACCCCCGAGCCCGCGAACAGGCCGAGCCGCTGCCCCTGCACGATCGGCAGAAGCGTGTCGAACACCGCCAGACCGGTGGACAGCCGCGCACCGAAGCCGCGCCGGGCAGCCGGCGGCGGCGGCGGCGCCAGCAGCGCGCGCGGCGCCGGCCCGCGACCCAGCGGCCGGCCGTCGAGCGGCGCGCCCTGCGGGTCGATCACCCGGCCGATCCAGGAATCGTGCGGCGCGATCCGCACCGGACCCCGCGGTTCGGCCCGGTCGCCGATGCGCACGCCGGCCGCCGCGCCCTCGGCCAGCGCCACCGCGCGCTCGGGGCCGAGCCCTGCCACCTCGGCCATCAGCGCGCCGCCGGCGGTGGCGATGCGCACCCGGTCGCCCAGCGCGACGTGCCGGCCGAGACCCGCGAGCTCGATCCGTCCGCCGGCGACCGCGGCGACCCGCCCCACCGGACAGAGCGCCGCAAGCCCCGCGATCTCGGCCGCGAGCCCGCCGATCAGCCCCTCGTCCATCGCCGCCCTCCTGCGCCGCGGCCGGACCCGCCGGCTGCAAACCGGATGGTAACGAATCGCCCTTAAGCCTTGGTTTCGCCAGAACGGCAAAGGAACACGGGAGAACGCCCGATGTACGAAGGTCTGGAAGTGCTCCGTGCGGCGCAGGCGATGTCGGTCCATGCCGCCCGCCGGCAGACCCTGATCGCCGAGAACGTGGCGAATGCCGACACGCCCGGATTCCGCCCGCGCGACCTGCCGCCCTTCGCGGAGGTCTGGCGCAACATGGCGGCGGGATTCCTGCCGAGCCCCGAGCCGCAGCCGATACTGCGGCCGCCGTCGGGCACCTTGGCGCCGAACGGCAATGCCGTATCGATCGAGGCGGAACTGCTCGGCGCGGCCGAGGTGCGGGCGCAGCATGACCTGGCGCTGGCGATCTATCAGAACGCCCTGGGCATCCTGCGCACCAGCCTCGGGCGGGCACGCTAGGGCACCGCCATGGCCGACCTTCACCGCACCCTCGCCCTCTCGATGGCCGGCATGGCGGCGCAGGCGACGCGGCTCGTGCATGTGTCCGAGAACATCGCCAATGCCGACACGCCGGGCTACCGGCGCAAGACGGTGCCGTTCGAGACGGCGCTGGCCGGCGACGGGCTGGTGCAGGCCGGCCCGGTACGGCTCGATCCCCGCGCGCCGGCACGGATCTACGACCCCGGCCACCCGCTGGCGGACGGAAGCGGCTACTACGACGGCTCGAATGTCGATCTGGTGGTCGAGATCGCTGACGCGCGCGAAGCGCAGCGCAGCTACGAGGCGAACCTTCGGATGTTCGACCAGGCGCGGCAGATGCAGGCCGCGCTGATCGAGCTTCTCAAGCGATAGGAGACCGCCAGAATGGACGTGCGCTCCGCGATCGCCGCGCAGGCCTACCGGCAGGCGCGTCCGGCCACCGAGCCGGCGGCGCCTGCCGGTCAGGGCGACCCGCTCTCCCGCGCCGCCCGCGACTTCGCCGAAACCCTCCGCCGCGGCGAGGAGACGGCGAAGGCGGCGATGACCGGCGGGGCCGACGCCTATGCCCTCGTCCAGGCGCTCGCCGCCACCGAACTCGCGGTGGAAACCGCCGTGACCGTGCGCGACCGGGTGGTGGAGGCCTACCAGGAAATCCTGCGGATGCCGGTGTGACGCGATGGGGGATGCGGTTCTCTTCGACGCGCTGCGACAGGGCCTCTGGATCTCGGTCCAGGTGTCCGCGCCGCTCCTGTCCGTCGCGCTCCTGGCCGGACTCGCGGTCGGGCTGTTCCAGGCGCTGACCTCGATCCAGGAGATGACGCTGACCTTCGTGCCCAAGCTCGCCGCCATGCTCGCCGTGTTCTGGGCGACCATGGGCTTCATGACCCAGACGTTGACCGGCTTCTTCACCGGAACCGTCCTGACGCTGGTTGCCGGAGGCTAGGGAATGGACAATGCCGCCTATGTCGCCCTCACGCGCCAGACCGGGCTGATGCGCGAGATGGCCGCGATCGCCAACAACATCGCGAACCTCTCCACCACCGGCTACCGGCGCGAGGGCACGGTCTTCGCCGAACACGTCCGCCGCACCGGAGAGGGCGGCGCCCCGCTGTCGATGGCCGCGGCGCTCGGCCGCTACATCGACGACCGGCCCGGCGCGCTCGACCCGACGGGGGGAACCTTCGACTTCGCCCTCGACGGCCCGGGCTACTTCCAGGTCGAAACCGCCGAGGGCCTGCGCCTGACCCGCGCCGGCAGCTTCACCCCGAATGCCGAGGGCGAACTGGTGGCGCCCGACGGTGCGCGCCTGCTCGACGCGGGCGGCGCACCGGTCTTCGTGCCGCCCGACGCGCGCGCGGTCACGCTCGCCCCCGACGGCACGCTGTCGGCCGACGGCGTCCCGGTGGCGCAGATCGGCGCGGTGCTGCCCGCCGGCGCGGAAAGCCTGATCCGCACCGCGGGAAGCCGTTTCGCCGCTCCGGACGGCACCCTGCCGGCCGAGGGGGCGCGCTTCCTGCAGGGGGTCCTGGAGGGCTCGAACGTCGATCCGATGCGCGAACTCGTGCGGATGGTCGAGGTGCAGCGCGCCTACGAGCGCGCCCAGGGCTTTCTTGACCGCGAGGACGAGCGCATCCGCGCCGTCCTGCGCACCTTCGCGCGCTGAGGGGGGGCCGGGCGATGCGGGCGCTGTCGATCGCGGCGACGGGGATGAGCGCGCAGGCCACGCGCGTCGAGGTGATCTCGCACAACCTCGCCAACATGAGCACCACCGGCTACAACGCCCGCCGCGCCGAGTTCGCCGACCTGCACTACCAGCAGGTCACGCGGCCCGGAGCGATCAGCGCCGCCGACGGCT
>CALDYW010000040.1 GCA_937944395.1 uncultured Paracoccaceae bacterium
GCCCCCGCTTGCGCGGCAAAGTCGCTGCGGGTAGGCCGGCTGGCGGTGCGGGCGATGTTCGAACGTCATTCGGTGGGTCGTGCCCCAGGGGCGGGCGCCAGGCGGGGCCCGGCACTGGCGGCGACACTCCTTCTCCTTTCCGCCGCCGGCATCGGCCGGGCCCAGCAGGCGCCGGCTGGTGCCGCGCCGGCAGTCCCATCGCCCGTCGCCGGCAGCGCCGCGCCCGATCCGGTCCGCTGCGACGGCAGGCCAGTCCTGATGATCGTGCGCGGCCTGCTCGAGGACCGCGAGCGCCTCGCCCGCTACGCCGAGGCCCTGCGCGCCTCCGGCCTCTATCCCGCGCTCGGCGGCTACTATCTCAACGACCCGCGCCGCGTCGACGTCTTCGAGGGAACGCCGCCCGCCAACGAATCCATCCTCGTGGTGCGGTTTCCCTGTCTCGCCCACGCCCGCGCCTTCTGGTTCTCCCGCGAATATCAGGAGCGGATCCGCCCGCTCCGGCTCGATCCGCCGGCCGGCAGCTTCAGCGTGACGGTCCATGCCGAGCTTGCCCCGCCGCCCTACATGGCCGGGCGGGTCCAGCCGCCCGCCTACACGCCGCCTCCGGGTCCGGACGCGATTGCGGGCATTCCCCAGGTGGAGGCGGGGCCGAAGCCATGAGCGGGCGTTCGGGCACGGGGCTTCGGCGCGCGCGGCTGGCGGTGCTCGTCGCCGGCCTCGTCGCGGCGCCGGCGGCAGCGCAAGCGGCCGACCCCGAGGCGCGCGGCCGCCTCCTCTTCCTCCAGTGCAGGGCCTGCCACACGCTTGCCCTCGGAGAGGGGCACAAGGTCGGGCCCAACCTGAACGGGGTGATGGGCGCAGCCGCCGGCACCCGGCCCGGCTTCGCCGCCTATTCGAAGGCCCTGCGCGAGTCCGGCATCACCTGGGACGAGGCCGCGCTCGACCGTTTCCTCGCCGCCCCGGGGCGCGCCGTGCCCGGCACCAGCATGGCCTTCGCCGGCCTGCCCCGCCCGGAAGACCGGGCTGCCGTCATCGCCTTCCTCGCCCGCGCCACCCGCTGAACCCGCGCTGCCGGGCGGCGCATTTTCGGTTGACAGACCCCTGCGGGCCGCGACAACTTGTCCGGACAAATCGGGCGGGATCCCCTGCCCAGGGGCCAGCCCTCCGCAGGCAAGGGGAGATGGGCCATGGGTTTCAGCCAGTTCGTCCCGGTTCGACGCGGCGTCCTTCCCGCCACCGCGCTCGCCATGCTGGCCGGCGCCCTGCCCGGGCTCGGCGCACCCGTCCTCGCCCAGGGCGCGGCCCAGAACGCACCCGGCGACATCATCGTCACTGCGCGCAAGCGCGAGGAGCGCCTCCAGGATGTCCCGCTCTCGGTCACCGCGATCGGCGCCGATGCGATCGAGCGGCAGACGCTCCGCTCGATCACCGACATCGCCGACCTGACCCCCGGCCTCTCCTTCCGCCAGGCCTTCGGCCGCAACTTCGACCGCCCGGTCATCCGCGGCATGTCCAACATCCAGGGCGCCCCCAACGCCGCCTTCTTCATCGACGGCGTGTTCGTCACCGGCCCGCTGTCGGCCTACAACATCGACAATCTCGAGCGGGTGGAGGTCATCAAGGGTCCGCAGGCGGCCCTGTTCGGCCGGGCCACCTTCGCCGGCGCCATCAACTTCATCACCCGCCAGCCCGACAACGAGTTCCGCGGCCGCGGCGCGCTCAGCCTCGGCGAGGATGGCCTGCGCGAACTCTCGGGCCATGCGTCGGCGCCCGTCATCCGCGACCGGCTCTACGCCGAGATCAACGGCCGCATCTGGCGGTTCGGCGGCCAGTATGAGAATCTCGCCGACCCGGCCGAGAAGCTGGGCCGCGAGAAATCCAACTCGGTCGGCATGACGCTCCGCGCCACCCCGACCGAGACGCTCACCCTCACCGCGCGCGTCAACTACATGGAAGACATGGACGGGCATTTCCCGATCGCGCTGCTCGGCCGCATCCCCGGGCAGGCGCTCCCCGTCCCCGGCGAGCTCATCAACAACGGCGCGCGCAACTGCCTCGAGCCCGAGATCATCGGCACCGGCCCCGCCCCGGCGCGCCGCCCAGTCGCCCGCACCCGCACCCGCGGCTATTTCTGCGGCGAGATCGGCGTGCCCGACCAATATTCCCTCAGCACCAGCGTCTACCGCGCCGCCGGCTTCCCCCATGCGCTCGACCGCCGCACCATCCGCACCAGCCTGCGGGTCGACCAGGAGCTGGGCGACTGGACGCTGGTCGGAATCGGCGCGTGGAACCGCTTCCGCCAGACCGCCGCGGTCGACCAGGACTATACCGAGCGGCGGGTGTTCGGCTTCGAGACGGTCACCGGCTCCGGCGTGCGCGACGTCTCGGGCGAAGTGAAGCTGCTCAGCCCGGCCGACCGGCGCCTGCGCGGCCTCGTCGGCGCCTACATCTACCGCGAGCGCAGCCTCGATGACAATTTCAGCGCCTCGCTGGTCTTCCCCGGGCCGCCGCCGCGGCCCTGGGTGATCGGCGACGACCCGGCGCGCATCGTGCGCAATGCCGTCTTCGCCAGCGCGGTCGACAACTGGGCGCTGTTCGGCCAGATCCAGTTCGAGCCCGTCACCGGCCTCACCCTTTCGGCGGAAGGCCGCTACCAGGAGGATGATCTCCGCACCTCCGGCACCTCGACCGCCAATGTCGGCGCCACCACCTTCCGCCGCGAGATCCGCGACCCCCTCGGCGTCGCCACCTACACGAGCTTCCTGCCCCGCTTCACGGTCGACTATCGCCTGAACCCGTCGGTCATGGTCTACGGCGTCGCCGCCAAGGGCAACAAGCCCGGCGGCTTCAACGCGGGCGCCTACAACGCCGTCTACGACGACAGCGAGGTCGCACGCCTCGTCGGGCTCGGCCTCGACACCTTCAGGGAAGAAGAGGCGT
>CALDYW010000041.1 GCA_937944395.1 uncultured Paracoccaceae bacterium
GCCGGACGGCGCGGTGCCACTGGCGTCGGCGGCCGCCATCGTGTATCCGCCGGCGCGCAACTGCGAGGGCCAGCTGCCGATGTCCGAGTCCGTCAGGACCGACTATTCCGGTGCCATCTCGTCGATCGACGAGCTGATCGACGATGCGCGCAACGGGCGCATGTTCATCCTCATCGACCACGAGGATCGCGAGAACGAGGGCGACCTCGTGGTGCCGGCGCAGATGGCCACGCCCGAGAAGATCAACTTCATGGCGACCCACGGTCGCGGCCTGATCTGCCTCGCGCTGACCGGCGAGCGGGTGGACAAGCTCGGCCTGCCGCTGATGGCCTCGGCCAATTCCTCGCGCCACGAGACCGCCTTCACCGTCTCGATCGAGGCGCGCGAGGGGGTGACCACGGGGATCTCGGCCTATGACCGCGCGCGCACCATCGCGGTCGCGATCGACCCGACCAAGACCGCCGCCGACATCGCCACGCCGGGCCACATCTTCCCGCTGCGCGCCAAGGAGGGCGGGGTGCTGGTCCGGGCGGGGCACACCGAGGCGGCGGTGGACATCGCGCGGCTGGCCGGCCTCAATCCCTCGGGCGTGATCTGCGAGATCATGAACGAGGACGGGTCGATGGCGCGCCTGCCCGACCTCGTCGCCTTCGCGCAGCGCCACGGGCTGAGGATCGGCACCATCGCCGACCTGATCGCCTATCGCCGCCGCCACGACAACCTCGTGCGCGTGACCGAGGAGCGGCGCATCCGCTCGGAGTTCGGCGGCGAGTGGACGATGCGAATCTACGCCGATGCCACCCAGGGCTCCGAGCACATCGCGCTGGTGCGCGGCGACCTCTCGGGCCCGGAGCCGGTGCTGGTGCGGATGCACACGCTCGATCCGCTGCTCGATGTGGTGGGCCTCGGCGGCCCCGGGCGCACGCGCGAATTCGGCAACGCCATGCGGCTGATCGCGGCCGAGGGGCGGGGCGTGCTGGTGCTGCTGCGCGACACCCACATGAAGCTCGTCACGGAGGACCACGTGTCGCCGCAGACGCTGCGCCAGTACGGGCTCGGCGCGCAGATCCTCACCTCGCTTGGTCTGCACGAGATCGTGCTGCTTACCAATTCCGCCAGGCCGAAGGTCGTCGGGCTCGAGGGCTACGGCCTGTCGATCGTCGGCACCCGGTCGATCCCGAAGGACTGACCCATGGCCCGGACCGACCCGCACGGCGCCCTGCCCTTGCCGCAGTTCGACAGGCCGGTGAAGCTCTTGGCCGTGGTCGCGCCGTTCTACCGCGACATCGCCGACCTGCTGATCGTCGGCGCCTATGCCACGGCCGAACGTGCAGGCGCGGGGATCGAGCATGTCGAGGTGCCGGGAGCACTCGAGATCCCCACCGCGATCCGGCTCGCCCGCGGCCTGTCGGAATACGACGGCTTCGTCGCCCTCGGCTGCGTCATCCGCGGCGAGACCAGCCATTACGAGACCGTCTGTGCCGAGTCCGCGCGCGGGCTGATGCTGCTGGGGCTCGATGGAGCCTGCATCGGCAACGGCATCCTGACCGTGGAGAACCGCGATCAGGCGCTGGTGCGCGCCGATCCGTCGGGACTGGACAAGGGCGGCGGCGCGGCGGCGGCGGCGCTGCACCTCGTCGCCCTCGCGCGACGCTGGGCCGGGCGGACCAAGGGCATCGGCTTCCGCGCCGCCCCCGGTGGGGATCCGGCCGGGGCATGACCGCGACGCGGCAGATGCGCAGGGTGGCGCGGCTGCACGCGCTGCAGGCGCTGTTCCAGATGGAAGTCTCGGGGCAGGACGTGGACGCGGTGGTGCGCGAGTTCCTGGCCCATCGCCTGGGTTCGGTGATCGACGACGCGGAACTGGCCGAGGGCGACGTGGACCTGTTCCGCACCGTGGTTGCCGAGGCGGTGAACTGGCAGGCCGTCATCGACCAGATGACCGACCGCGCGCTCAAGGCGAGTTGGCCCATCGACCGCATCGACCCGACGCTGCGCGCCCTGTTCCGCGCGGCGGGGGCGGAACTGGTCACCGGATCGGCGCCGCCGAAGGTGGTGATCAACGAATACCTCGAACTCGCCAAGGCCTTCTTTCCCGAGGGCCGCGAGGTGGGTTTCGTCAACGCCGTGCTCGACCACATGGCGCGCGCGGCGCAGCCGGCGGCGTTCTGACCGCGTCCGCGGCGTCCTCCCCCCGCGGGGCGCTTCAGCCAAGCCCGATCCGCCGCTCGCGCCGGATCACGTAGAGGATGGCCAGGATCGAGCCGGCCGAGGTGAGGAGCATCACCCACAGCAGGGGGAGCGGCCCCGAGCCCGGGCCGAGGACCGCGCCTGCCAGCACCGACAGCGCCGCCCCGCCGCCGATCATGAAGGCGCCGCCAAGCCCCGAGGCGGTGCCGGCCAGCCGCGGGCGCACCGAAAGCATCCCCGCCGTCGCGTTCGGCAACGTCATGCCGTTGCCGAGGCCCATGATCCCGAAGAAGCCGAAGAATACCGCCGGATGGTGCAGGCCCGCGGCATAGAGCGCCATCAGGACGGCGAGGCCGAGCGTCGAGGCCAGCGTGCCCCAGAGCACCATCCGGTTGATCCCGACGCGAACGGAATAGCGCCCGGCAAGGAAGTTCCCGGCGGCATAGCCGAGTGCCGGGGCGCCGAAGTAGAGCCCCAGCACCGCGGGCGACAGGCCGAAGACCTCGGTGCCGACGAAGGGCGCGCCGCCGAGGAAGGCGAAGAAGGCGCCCGAGGCCAGCGCGGCGGCGGCGCAGTAGCCCCAGAAGCGGCGCGCCGTCAGCAGCTCGGGATACTCGCGCACCTGCTGGGCCAGGCTCGCGGACCGCTGCGTCGCGGTCTCGCCCATGTCGGACCAGGCGAGCACGAGGATCGCCGATCCGCAGACCAGCAGCAGCCAGAAGTTCGCCTTCCACCCCAACGTCTGGTCGAGGATGCCGCCGATCATCGGCCCGAGCATCGGCACCAGGGCCATGCCCATGGTGACGTAGCCGATCATCGAGGCCGATTCGGCCGCCGGCACCATGTCGCGCACCACCGCCCGTCCCAGCACCAGCCCCGCCACGATCACCGCCTGGAGCGCGCGGAACACGAGGAAGACCTCGACCGTCGGGGCGAGCAGCGTGCCGAGGGTGGCGAGAAGGAACAGGGCGGCTGCCGCCAGCATCACCGGGCGTCGCCCGTACCGGTCGGAGATCGGCCCGATGAACAGCTGCAGGGCGGCATTCACGCCCAGATAGAGCGAGACCGACAGCTGGATCACCCGGTATTCGGCGCCGAAATGCGCCGCCATCGCAGGCAGCGAGGGCAGGAACACGTTCATCGCCAGCGCGCCGATCCCGGCGAGCAGAACCAGGGTGACGATGTGGGGCGGGGTGGTGCGGTCGAGGAATCGCACCCTCGGGGGGCTGGACATGGGGTCCGTCCTAGGTGCGCATGCAGCCACTGTCCATCGGCCGGATGGGCCGGCGTCGCGCGCTCACCATTTCTGGAACACGAAGAAGGCCCCGAGCGCGATGAAGCCGAAGCCCACGAGGTGGTTCCAGGCGATCGGCTCGCGCAGGTAGAGCACCGAGAAGCCCGCGAAGACCGACAGGGTGATGACCTCCTGGACGGTCTTGAGCTCGGCGGCCGAGAAATGCCCGTGCCCGATCCGGTTCGCCGGCACCTGCAGGAGGTATTCGAAGAAGGCGATGCCCCAGCTGACCAGGATCACCGCGACCAGCGGCGCGGACTTGTGCTTCAGGTGGCCATACCAGGCGAAGGTCATGAAGATGTTCGACAGGAGAAGCAGGCCGATCGTGACGACCGGCACGGGAAGTTGCGGCATCAGGGTGTCTCTCGCTGAAGCGGTCGCGCCGGTATAGGGCTCCGACCGCGAACCTTCCAGCACCGCCCGTGTCTTGCCGTTTCGCGCTCCTTCGGGCAGTGCATGCGAAGGAGATTCCGGGTTTCCAGAAAGCCCTTTGCCAGCCCCTCGCGCGCGGCTAGGGTCGCATCCGGATCCGGCGGACGGGGGGCAGGGCCGCACGGCGTGGGGGAGCGATGAGGGACATCCTTGCGGAACTCGAGGCGCAGCGGGCGGCGGCGCGCGCGGGGGGCGGCGAACGGCGGATCGCCGCGCAGCACGCCAAGGGCAAGCTGACCGCGCGCGAACGCATCGAGCTTCTGCTCGACGAGGGCTCGTTCGAGGAGTTCGACATGTTCGTGCGCCACCGCTGCACCGATTTCGGCATGCAGGACGAGCGGCCCGCAGGCGATGGCGTGGTGACCGGCTGGGGCACGATCAACGGCCGGATGGTCTATGTCTTTTCCCAGGACTTCACCGTGTTCGGCGGCTCGCTGTCCGAGGCCCATGCCGAGAAGATCTGCAAGATCATGGACATGGCCATCCAGAACGGGGCGCCGGTGATCGGGATCAACGACTCCGGCGGCGCCCGCATCCAGGAGGGCGTGGCCAGCCTTGCGGGCTATGCCGCGGTGTTCCAGCGCAACATCCTGGCCTCGGGCGTGGTGCCGCAGATCAGCCTGATCATGGGGCCCTGCGCGGGCGGCGCGGTCTATTCCCCGGCGATGACCGACTTCATCTTCATGGTGAAGGACACGAGCTACATGTTCGTGACCGGCCCCGAGGTGGTCAGGACGGTGACGAACGAGGTGGTCTCGGCCGAGGAACTCGGCGGCGCGCGGACCCATACCACGCGCAGTTCGGTCGCCGACGGCGCCTTCGAGAATGACGTCGAGCTCCTGTCCGAGATGCGGCGGCTGTTCGACTTCCTGCCGTTGTCGAACCGCGGCCCGGTGCCCGTCCGGCCGTTCTTCGACGATCCGGCGCGCATCGAGCCAAGCCTCGACACGCTGATCCCCGAAAACCCCAACCAGCCCTACGACATCAAGGAACTGATCCTGAAGGTCGCCGACGAAGGCGATTTCTTCGAGATCCAGGCCGATTTCGCGGCGAACATCGTGATCGGGTTCATCCGCATCGAGGGCTCGACCGTCGGGGTGGTGGCGAACCAGCCGATGGTGCTGGCCGGTTGCCTCGACATCGACGCGAGCCGCAAGGCGGCGCGGTTCGTGCGCTTCTGCGATGCCTTCGGGATCCCGATCCTGACCTTCGTGGACGTGCCGGGCTTCCTGCCGGGGACCGAGCAGGAATACCGGGGGATCATCAAGCACGGCGCGAAGCTTCTGTTCGCCTATGGCGAGGCGACGGTGCCCAAGGTCACGGTGCTTTTGCGAAAATGCTACGGCGGCGCCTATGTGGTGATGGCCTCGAAGCACCTGCGCGGGGACTTCAACTATGCCTGGCCCACCGCCGAGGTCGCGGTGATGGGTGCGAAGGGGGCGGTAGAGATCCTGCACCGGGCCGACCGCGACGACCCCGAGCGGATCGCGCGCGCCACCCGCGAATACGAAAAGCGCTTCGCCAACCCCTTCGTCGCGGCCGAGCGCGGCTTCGTGGACGAGGTGATCATGCCCCATTCGACACGCCGCCGCGTCGCCCGCGCCTTCGCCAGCCTGCGCACCAAGAAGCTGCAGAATCCGTGGAAGAAGCACGACAACATGCCGCTCTGACCCGGTCCGCGCGGTGCCGTGTGCCCGCGGCCGGACTGTTCGTGCTGGCCGCCCTGACGGCAGCCGCGGGGCCCGAGCTTCCCTCGGGTCTTGCGGTCGAGCCGTTCGATACGGGCTACGAGCTTACCCCCGACGGCACCTTCCAGGTGGTTCTGCGCTATCTCGCCCCCGCCATAGCCGGCGGCGCCGTGCCCTACGAGGCGGTGGTGGCCGACCTCGATGCGCTCTGCGCAGCCGAGGGGATCGCGGCGGCGCAGGCCCAGACGCGGGCGGTGGACGAGATCGTGATCGTGCTGTTGGACCGCCCGGTGCCGCGCGGCCAGCCCGACCCCGCGGCCACGCAGTACATCGCCGCCTACGAGCCGGTTGAGGGGGTCTGCGAATGGCTGTGACGCGGGTCCCGACCGGTGCCCCGCGCGGGGTCGCTCGGGGTGATGCAAACCTGCCACAATGGCGATGGGTCGCCGGAACGCGATGGGCATGCCCGAGGGTTTGCGCTATCGTCCGCGCTGGCCGCGGGTATGCGGCCCGACAAGAAACGGAGGCCGCCCAGGGTCGAGGCGCCGGGGCGGTCGACTCGCATCGCAGCAGGAGTATCGTATGTCCATCTTCGTCAAGCCGCTTCTCGTTGTCGGTCTCGTCGCCGTCGTGGCCGCCTGCGCACCGCAGTCCGCGCCCACGCCCGGCCCGGCGCCCATCCCGTCCGAGCCCGTCTACAACAAGTACTGATGGCTTCAGGGGGCAGGGCGCTGCGCCCGCCCCCATCCCGCCCGCAGGGCGGGTCGCGCGCCGCCGGACCTTCCGGGTGCGGGGATGCTGAAGCACAGGGGATTCCCGGGGCGACTTCCGGGAACGGATCATCAGTTCGTCATCCGTCGGGCCAATCCGCGCGGGGCCACGCCGTTGACGGCGCGGCGCCGTCATGCCGACCGCCGGCCCGAAGACCGGCGCGCCGACGCCGCCTTCCTGCTGGCGCTCTGGCAGCATTTCGGTGCCGAGCCGTTCGAGCGCGGCAACCTCGATGCCGGGCGGCTGTCCTGGCTGTTCGGGCGCGAGGTGGTGCCGGCAGAGGATCCGTTCGATCCGGCCAGCTACACGGCCTTGCTGCGGGTCGATCTGCAGTGCGCCCGCGCCTCGTTTCCAGACCTGTTCGATGACGACAGCCCTGCCCGGCCACCGGGCAGAGGGGGGCGGTCGGCATGATTTCGCGCTCGGGTTGCGCATCCGCGCGGAACTTCGCCTATGGCGCGCTCCGTGGCGCTGTGGCGGTTGCGTCGCGGTCCGGCTGGCGCGATGCTGCAGGTGCGTCGGCACCCTCCAGCAATCCGGGCCGGCGCGACAATCAGAACCGGTACCCTTCCCCTTCCCTGCGGCCTGGCCCCCTGCGGGTCAGGCCGATCCTTCGCCGCCTGCCGTGGTCGTCGCGGCGGCGGGGCGTCGGGCGCGCGATCCCTGCCGCCCCGTTTCGCTTTGACATGTTCTGCCCCCCGGCGGATACTTCCGGAACATCCAATCCGCACGGAGGCAGAGCATCATGCAACGTATCAAGGCCGGCGTGGCCGTCGCGGCAGTTCTCGTCGTGGCGGGCTGCATGGCAACAACGGACGGCGAGCGGGCGGTCATCGGCGCGGCAACCGGGGCGGTCATTGCCAGCGCGACCGACAATGACGTGGCGACCGGCGCCGCACTGGGCGCCCTCGCGGGTGTGTTCTGCGACGATCTCAACGTGCCGGGCTGCATCCCGCGCTGATCCGCACCGCGCCGCACTGCGGCGAAGTTCCCGGCGCGCCGTCCGGGCCTGCGGTCCGGATGGCGCTTCGCTGTCGGCGCGGCCGCTGCGCGGCGCGCACTCCTCCCTCCGGACAGGACCCCGATGTTCCGCAAGATCCTGATCGCCAACCGTGGCGAGATCGCCTGCCGTGTGATCAAGACAGCCCGCCGCCTCGGGATCGCCACCGTCGCCGTGCATTCCGATGCCGACCGCGGTGCGCTGCATGTCCGGATGGCGGACGAGGCGGTGCACATCGGCCCGTCGCCGGCGGCGCAGAGCTACATCGCGATCGAGCGCATCCTCGAGGCGATCCGGGCCACCGGTGCCGAGGCCGTGCATCCGGGCTACGGCTTCCTGTCGGAGAACCCGGCCTTCGCGCGCGCCCTCGAGGCCGAAGGGGTCGTCTTCATCGGGCCGCCGGCCACGGCGATCGAGGCGATGGGCGACAAGATCGCGTCGAAGAAGCTGGCCGCCGAAGCCGGGGTTCCGACGGTTCCGGGCCACATGGGCCTGATCGTGGACGCCGACGAGGCAGTGCGGATCGCCCGCGAGATCGGCTATCCGGTGATGATCAAGGCCAGCGCCGGCGGCGGCGGCAAGGGGATGCGCATCGCCTGGACCGACCAGGAGGCGCGCGAGGGCTTCCAGTCGTCCCGCAACGAGGCCACCGCCAGCTTCGGCGACGACCGCATCTTCATCGAGAAGTTCGTCACGCAGCCGCGCCACATCGAGATCCAGGTGCTGGCCGACACCCATGGCAACTGCGTGCACCTGCACGAGCGCGAATGCTCGATCCAGCGGCGCAACCAGAAGGTGATCGAGGAGGCGCCCTCGCCGTTCCTCGACGCGGCCACCCGCAAGGCGATGGGCGAGCGGGCCTGCGCCCTGGCCCGCGCGGTCGGCTACACCAGCGCCGGGACGGTGGAATTCATCGTGGACGGTGCGCGCAACTTCTACTTCCTCGAGATGAACACGCGCCTCCAGGTCGAACATCCGGTGACCGAGCTGATCACCGGCGTCGATCTGGTGGAACAGATGATCCGAGTCGCTGCCGGCCAGCCGCTGCCGTTCCGGCAGGAGGATCTGACGATCAACGGCTGGGCGCTGGAGAGCCGGCTCTATGCCGAGGATCCCTACCGCAACTTCCTGCCCTCGACCGGCCGGCTTACACGCTATCGCCCCCCGGCCGAGGGGCCGACGGCCGCGGGCGCGATCGTGCGCAACGATACCGGCGTCTTCGAGGGCGGCGAGATCAGCATGTATTACGACCCGATGATCGCCAAGCTGTGCACCTGGGCGCCGGACCGCGCGGGGGCGATCGAGGCGATGCGCCTTGCGCTCGACGAGTTCGAGGTCGAGGGCATCGGCCATAATCTGCCCTTTCTGTCGGCGGTGATGGACCATCCGCGCTTCGTCGCGGGCGAGATCACGACCGCCTTCATCGCCGAGGAATGGCCCGAGGGCTTCCGCGGGGTGACCCTGCCGGAGGACGAACTGCGCCGGGTCGCGGCGGCGGCGGCGGCCATGTTCCGCGTCGCCGAGATCCGGCGCACCCGGATCTCGGGGCGGATGGACAACCACGAGCGGCGCGTGGGCAGCGACTGGGTGGTCGAGCTCGCCGGGGCGACCTTTCCGGTGACCATCGCCGCCGACCGCGGGGGCTCGACCGTGACCTTCGGCGACGGCGCGGCGCTGCGGGTGACCTCGGACTGGACGCCGGGCCGGTCGCTCGCCCGGCTGATGGTGGACGGCCGGCCGCTGGTGCTGAAGGTCGGCAAGATGCCCATGGGCTTCCGGCTGCGCACCCGCGGGGCCGACCTGCGCGTGTTCGTGCGCACGCCCCGCGCGGCCGAGCTTGCGCGGCGGATGCCCGAGAAGGCCCCGCCCGACACCTCGCGGCTGTTGCTCTGCCCGATGCCGGGACTCGTGGTGCGCATCGACGTGGCGGAAGGCGACGTGGTCGAGGAAGGCCAGCCGCTGGCGACGGTCGAGGCCATGAAGATGGAGAACATCCTGCGCGCACCCGGCCGCGGAAAGGTGAGGCGCGTGGTCGCCCGTCCCGGCGCAAGCCTCAGGGTGGACGACGTGATCCTGGAGTTCGAGTGACCGTGCCGGGCCCGCGCCCCCCGGTCGCGGCCGGGGCCGGTCAGCCGCCCGAGCCGCTATCGCGGATCTCCTGCCGGCGCTGGGGCGTGCGGTCGATGGCGCGGCTGATCTCGCGCACGTCCCAGGGTGCGGGCTTGCGCACGATCACCTGGCCGTCCATGCCGAGCACCACCAGCGCGAAGCCGCGCGGGCGCAGGCGCTGGCGCACCTCGCTGCGCGCCGCCGGGTCGGTATCGACGATCACCACCACGTGGCGCTCGGCCAGGGCCTCGGGCCGCGCCCGCAGCAACTCCATCTGCCGCTGGAATGCAGGGTCGTTCGGGGTGTCGGCCATCACCACCACCGGGTGGGCGAGCCAGAGGAACTGCGAGATCGTCACCTCGCTGCCCAGGAACGGGTTGTCGGGGTGGCCCCGCGGCGGGCCCTCGACAGCGGCGGCGTCGGCCGCTTCTGCCGGAGGGGCTCCGGCATCGTCCTCCGCGGCGGAGGCCGGCGCGCCGTCCTCGGCCGCCTGGGTCTCGGGCGGGGCGTCATTGTCGCCAGCGGCGGCGAGGGCAGCATCGGTCAGCGGCGCGGTGCCCGCCGCAAGGGTCGCTTGCGCCAGAGCCGCCACGGGAACCGCCAGAAGCCAGAGCGGCAGGAACAGGCGCGACATTTCACCTCCGGTTGGTTGCGATATAGGCCGGATGCCGGACAAAGCGAAGGGGCGACGGGGCGCGACCGACGGGCGCTGCCCGAGAATTGGGAGACTGGCGGAATGACCGCGCGACGCGAAGACTGGGCGGCACTCGCCCGCCGCGAGCTCAAGGGGGCAGACCCCGATACGCTGGTCTGGCGCACGCCCGAGGGCATCGCCGTGTCGCCGCTCTACACCCGCGACGACGTCTGCGGCCTGCCGCATCTGGACAGCCTGCCGGGCCTGCCGCCCTTCCTGCGCGGGGTGCGGGCGACGATGTATGCCGGCCGGCCGTGGACCATCCGGCAATATGCGGGCTTCTCCACCGCCGAGGAATCGAACGCCTTCTACCGCAAGGCGCTGGCGGCGGGTCAACAGGGCGTGAGCGTGGCCTTCGACCTGGCCACCCACCGCGGCTACGACAGCGATCACCCCCGCGTGGTGGGCGACGTCGGCAAGGCGGGCGTGGCGATCGATTCCGTCGAGGACATGAAGATCCTCTTCGACGGCATCCCGCTCGACAAGGTCAGCGTGTCGATGACGATGAACGGCGCGGTGATCCCGGTGCTGGCCGCGTTCATCGTCGCGGGCGAGGAGCAGGGGGTGCCGCGGGCGGCCCTGTCGGGCACGATCCAGAACGACATCCTGAAGGAGTTCATGGTGCGGAACACCTACATCTACCCGCCCGAACCCTCGATGCGGATCGTCGCCGACATCATCGAGTTCACCGCGCGCGAGATGCCGAAGTTCAACTCGATCTCGATCTCGGGCTACCACATGCAGGAGGCCGGGGCGACGCTGGTGCAGGAACTGGCCTTCACGCTGGCCGACGGGAAGGAATACGTGAAGGCGGCGCTGGCCCGCGGCATGGATGTCGATGCCTTCGCCCCGCGGCTCAGCTTCTTCTTCGCCATCGGCATGAACTTCTTCATGGAGGTCGCCAAGCTGCGCGCCGCGCGGGTGCTGTGGTGCGAGATCATGCAGGGCTTCGGGGCACGGCGGCCGGAAAGCCTGATGCTGCGCACCCATTGCCAGACCTCGGGCGTCAGCCTGCAGGAGCAGGATCCCTGGAACAACATCGTGCGCACCGCCTACGAGGCGCTCTCGGCAGTGCTCGGCGGCACGCAGTCGCTGCACACCAACAGCTTCGACGAGGCGATCGCGCTGCCCACCGAGTTCTCGGCCCGCATCGCGCGCAACACGCAGCTGATCCTCCAGCACGAGACCAAGGTCACCAGGGTCGTCGACCCGCTGGCGGGCTCCTACTACGTCGAGCGGCTGACCGCCGAACTGGCCGATGCGGCGCGCGCGCTGATGGCGGAGGTGGACGCGATGGGCGGCATGACGAAGGCGGTGGCCTCGGGGATGCCGAAGCTCAGGATCGAGGAGGCCGCGGCGCGGCGCCAGGCCGCGATCGACCGGGGCGAAGAGGTGATCGTGGGCCTCAACCGCTTCCGGTCCGAGGCCGAGGCGCCGGTCGAGATTCTCGAGGTGGACAACATGGCCGTGCGCGAGGCGCAGGTGGCGCGGCTGGCCGAGGTGCGCGCCCGGCGCGACGCGGCCGCGTGCGCGGCGGCGCTGGAGGAGCTCGGGCGCCGCGCGCGCGCGGGCGGCAACCTGCTCGAGGCGGCAATCGAGGCGGCGCGGGCGCGGGCGACGGTGGGAGAGATCAGCCTGGCGATGGAGCAGGTCTTCGGGCGCCACCGTGCCGAGATCCAGACACTGTCGGGCGTCTATGGTGCGGCCTACGAGGGCGACGAGGGCTTTGCCGCCATCCAGCGCGAGGTCGAGGCCTTCGCCGAGGCCGAGGGGCGGCGGCCGCGGATGCTGGTGGTCAAGATGGGGCAGGACGGGCACGACCGCGGCGCCAAGGTCATCGCCACCGCCTTTGCCGACATCGGCTTCGACGTGGACGTGGGGCCCCTGTTCCAGACGCCCGAGGAAGCGGCGCAGGATGCCATCGACAACGACGTGCACGTGGTCGGCATCTCGAGCCAGGCCGCGGGGCACAAGACGCTGGCGCCGAAGCTGATCGAGGCGCTCCGGGCGCAGGGCGCGGACGATATCCTGGTGATCTGCGGGGGTGTGATCCCGCAGCAGGACTACGCCTTCCTGAAGGCCGCGGGCGTGAAGGCGATCTTCGGGCCCGGCACCAACATTCCGCAGGCGGCGCGCGAGATCCTCGGGCTGATCCGGGCGGCCCGCGGCATCGCGGCATGAGTGCCGGGCGCGTCACCGGGATCGGCGGGCAGGCCTTCCCCGCCGGCGACCCCGGGCGACTGGCAGCCCGCCCTGCCGGCCACCCGGGCATCCGGTCTGGCCGGCCCCGGATGCCGGCGGCGGGCGGAACCGTCCGTGCGCCATTCCCGGGAGGCCCCGACCGCTTCGCCGCCGACCGCCGGCACCGGCGCAAGCTCGGGGTCGCGGGGCGCGACCGCGCGGGCGGCATCCGGGGCCCCGAGGGGAACCGGGCGGAACCTTGGGTCCGGCCGGCGTGACGGCGGGCCTGAGCCTCGGGCCATTCGGGCCGGCCCTGGCGCTCTACGCCCCGCCGGGTTCGGGACCGGCCCCGGCAGTCGCGGTCCTCCACGGCGGGGAGGGGCCGGGGGCCGGCTGGTCGCACCGGTTTGCGGCGATTCTCGCCGCCCACGGGTTCCTCGCGCTTGCCCTCGAATACGGCGAGGGCGATGTGTTCGGCGCCGGGCCGATCCGCGCCGTGCCGCTGCCGCCGCTGGCGGCGACGCTCGCGGCCCTCGCCGGGCATCCGCGGGCACGGGGGCTTGCCCTGTTCGGCTGGTCGAAGGGGGCCGAGGCTGCGGCGCTGCACGCTGCGCTGGCGGCCGACGAGCTGCCCCTTGCCGCGCTCGCGCTGCATGCCCCGCCCGACGCGGTGACGCCGGCCTTCGACCCCGCGGCCTTCCGCACCGGCGGGGCGCTTCCGGCGCCCGACCCCGGCGCCCCCCCGGCCTGGGCCTGGCCGGGGCGCGAGGCGGCGCTGCGCCCGGGCACGCCGCTGCCGGTCGAGGCGGTGCGGGCGCCGGTGTTCCTGTCCTCGGGCACGGCCGATCCGGTCTTTCCCCACGCGATGACCCTGGCGCTGGCCCGGCGGCTGGCCGAGGCCGGGCGGCCGGCCGACCTCTTTGCCGCTGAAGGGCAGGGACACGGCTACGACTGGGCGACCGAGCCGGTGCTCTGGGCCCGCCTCACGGCCTTCCTGCGCCGCCACCTCGGGGGCGCCTGATGCTCGCGCTCGACCATCTGGTGATCACCGCCACCGACCTTGCGCAGGGCGCGGCCGAGGTCGAGGCGGCGCTGGGCGTGCCGCTCGACCCCGGCGGACGGCATGCCAGCATGGGCACGCACAACCGCCTTCTGTCGCTGGGCCCCGGGCTCTATCTCGAGGTGATCGCGCCCGATCCGGCGGCCGGGCCGCCGCGGCAACCGCGCTGGTTCGACCTTGACCGTTTCGCCGGACCCGCCCGCCTGACCCACTGGGCGGCGCGCACCGGCGACCTCGACGCCGCGCTGGCCGTCGCCCCGCCCGGAACCGGACGCATCCACGCGCTGTCGCGCGGCGACTTCCGATGGCGCGTGGCGATCCCCGAGAATGGCCGGCATCCCTTCGGCGGCGGCTTCCCGCTGCTGATCGAATGGGAGGGCAGCGCCCATCCTGCCGACCGGCTGACCGACCGGGGCTGCCGGCTGGAGCGGCTGATGCTGCGCCACCCCGAGGCGGCAGCGCTGTCGGCGGCGCTGGCCGCGCTCGACGATCCCCGGCTTTCGGTGGAGGCCGGCCCCCCGGGCCTGACCGCGCGGATCGCGACGCCCGGGGGGACGCGGTTGCTCGGATGATCCGCCGCCCGCGGGCCGGGGATATTTCCGGAATCGCGGAGGTCTGGAACCCGGTCATCCGCGACGGCGTGATCGCTGTCACCGTGCCGCGACCTGCGTGTCAGGACGGACCCCGGCCCCGGCTGCGGGTCGCCGCGGGGCGCTAACCCGGTCCGTGCGCTGTCGCGTCGCGATGCGTCGCGATTCCCCGCAGGCGCGCCCTGCACTACACTTGCAACCGATGTCGATCTGGACCCGCATCGCCCAGGCGCTGGCGGCCCTTCGCGCCGGCGAGGGGCTGGCGGCGGTGTTCGACCGTCTGCGCACCCCGCCCGAGCGCAGCATCGCCTTCACCATCGCGGTGATCGCGCTGGGCGCCAAGATGGCCAAGGCCGACGGCCGGGTGACGCGCGACGAGGTGGCGGTGTTCCGCGAGATCTTCCACATCCCCCCGGGCGAGGAGGCGAATGCGGCGCGCGTTTTCGACCTCGCGCGGCAGGACGTGGCCGGGTTCGAGGACTACGCCCGGCGCATCGCCGCGATGTTCGCCGAGGGCAGCGCGACGCTGCGCGACCTTCTCGAGGGACTGTTCCACATCGCCGTCGCCGACGGGCACTATCACCCGGCCGAGGACGACTTCCTGGCGCGCGTGGCCGGCATCTTCGGCCTGTCGCAAGCCGATTTCGCCGCGGTGCGGGCACTGTTCGTCCCCGAAGCCGAGCCCGACCCCTGGGCCGTGCTGGGGCTTCCCCGGGGCGCCGACCTCGAGGCCGCGCGGGCCGCCTGGCGGCGCATGGTGCGTGAATGCCATCCCGACCGGCTGATCGCCCGCGGTCTGCCGCCCGAGGCGGTGAAGCTGGCCGAGCGGCGGCTGGTGGCGGCCAATCGCGCCCGCGAAGCGATCGAGGCCGCCGCCGGCGACCGCGGCGCATGAGGATCGCCACCTGGAACGTGGAGTGGTTCAACGCGCTGTTCGACGACGAGGGACGGCTTCAGCCCGACGACCGCTGGTCGGCCCGGCACGGGGTGACCCGGCGCGAGCAGCTGTCGGGGCTGGTCGAGGTGTTCCGCGCGCTCGATCCGGATGCGGTTCTGGTCGTCGAGGCGCCCGACGAAAGCCGGCGCCGCTCGACGGTCCGCGCGCTCGAGGGCTTCGCCGCCGATGCCGGCATCCGGGCGCGGCGGGCGCTGATCGGGTTTCCGAACGCGACCGAGCAGGAGATCGCGCTGCTGCACGACCCGCACGCCGCCGGCCGGCGCGACCGCGGCCGGGCCGCGCCGGCCACCGCACGCTTCGTCATCGCGCCCGAGGACCGCTGGGTTTCGGCGCTGCTCGACTTCATCCTGGTCTCGCCCGACCTGATGTCCGCCGGCCCGCGCTGGCGCATCTGGCACCCGTTCGACGACCGCGCCTGCTGGCGCGATCCGGTGCTGCGGCGCGCGCTGCTGCACGCCTCCGACCATTTTCCGGTGACGCTGGACCTCGATCGCTGACTCCACAGCGCCGGGCGCAGGCCCTATATGAGGCGCATGCGCGCGCCCGTCGTTCTCTTCGCCGCCCTGCTTGCCGCCCTGCCCCTCGCGGCCGAGGAGGAGGCGCCGCAGCAGGCGCCCGGGCCCGCGCCCGAGGGCGGCATCGCGGAGGGGTTGTCGCTGCTGCAGCAGGGGGCCGAGGCGCTTCTGCGCGGGCTTCGCGACGAGATGGACCCGGCGCTCGACCGGATGGCCGGAGAGCTTGCCGAACTGGCCGGCCGGCTCGATCCGGTCCTGCGCGACCTCGCGCGGCTGATCGACGATGTCACCGCCTACGAGGCGCCGGTGATCCTGCCGAACGGCGACATCCTGATCCGCCGGCGCCCGGATGCCCCGCCGCCCGCCGTACCCGGGGACCCCGGCGCATCCGGGCCGATCGACCTCTGATCAGTCTGCCGCGCGCACCACCACCCGCGACTCCGCCACGTTGAGCGCGCGGGCGAGCGACTGGAACCGCGCGGCGGCCACCTCGCCGTAGAGCGGCTCGCTTCGGGGTGGGAGGACGAATGTCAGCAGCCGCTTCTTCGGATTGTAGTCGAGCGTGCCGAGATCCTCGCCGGCCGCGCCCGAGAACATCGCCCCGAAGCGCATCGCCTTGCCCAGAACCTCGGCATCGCGGATCGCCGCCTCGGAGAGCAGCGAGAACAGCGGTTCGAACCGCGTGCCCGAGCGCGACGACTTGTAGCGGTGCAGCAGCGACAGGCCGAGGAAGATGCGTTCCTCATGGTTCAGCCCGCCCAGGTTGGCGCGCGTGGCATTGTCGAAGCACACCTCGTGGCGGTAGTCGGGATGGGCGCGCCAGCTCACGTCGTGCAGGTGGCAGGCGGCGCGGATCAGCCGACGGAGGGCGGCCGGGGCGCCGGGAAACAGCGGCAGGACAAAGCCGTAGAGCCGCTTGCCGAAGCCGGGGATGCGGGCCGAGGTCGCCTCGGCCCAGCGGCAGGCCTCGATCAGCGGATCGCGGGCGCGCAGCCGCTCGGGCATCTGTTCGTAGAGCAGCCCCTCGCGGATACCGTAGGACGACACGTCGATCTCGCGCGGTCCGAGGACCGACACCAGTTCGTGCAGCACCTCGGCGGCGATCGGCACCAGCGCCATGCGCTCGGCCCCCAGTCCGGTGCACGCACGCAGCGCCTCGAGGTCGGCGCGCTCGATGTGGGCAACCGTCAGCCGCACATCGGCCGGGGTCATCCGGTATTCGTGCAGCACGGTCAGCGGATAGGCGCGCCGTTCCATGTCGATCCGCGCGATCGCGCGCCAGGATCCGCCGACGAGATAGAGCCGCCTCGACCGCGGCCCGAGGCGGCCGGCCGCCTGTTCGAGGATGCCGCGCACATGCCGGCGCAGGCCCTTGCGCCCGCCGGCGATCGACTGCAGCTTCAGCGGGCCGAGTGGCGTCGTCAGCCGCTGGCCGACCTCGCCGCCGGCGACCTTGGCCAGTTCCATCGACGAGCCGCCGATGTCGCAGATCACCCCTTCGGCCTCGGGCCATCCCAGCAGCACGCCCTGCGCCGACAGCCGCGCCTCCTCCTCGCCGTCGATCACCTGCAGCGCCAGCCCGGTTGCGGCCTCGACCTCGGCGACGAACTCCGGGCCGTCGGCGGCCTCGCGCACGGCGGCGGTGGCGACGGACAGCAGCGGCGCCACCTTCATGCCGCGCGCGAGCAGGGCGAAGCGCCGCAGCGCCGCCAGTGCACGGCGGCGGCCCTCGGGGTGCAGCCGCCCGGTCTCGGCCAGACCGGTGCCGAGGCCGGCCATCACCTTCTCGTTGTAGAAATAGGCCGGCGAGCGCGCCGCGCCGTCGAACACCACCAGGCGGACCGAGTTCGAGCCGACATCGATCACGCCCACCCGCTCGAGTTCGCGGGCCGAGGGATCCTCGAAGATGCGGCGGGTCTGGACCGGAAGATCGTCGGATCTCGGATCCGGCGTGCCATCCATCTCCGGCCTCCCTTCCCGCGGCGGCGAGTCGCCGCCAGAGTGCCTTGGCGGCGGCCGGCCGGTCAATCCTTCGGGTGCGCAAGCCGCGGCACGTCGGCGGCGCCGGCCGAGCCGCGCCCCGAGAGCGAAGGGTTCTCCATGAAGAAGCGGTGGCAGGAGAAGGCGGCGCGGTCGCCCGGCGGGGCGGCGCGGGTGTAGCGGCCGTCGGGGCCCAGGAGCCAGCTCTGCGCCTCGTCGGCCAGGTTCGCGGCCATGATCTGGCTCACGATCTGCGCCTTCACCGTATCGTTCAGGATCTCGACCAGGGTCTCGACCCGGCGCGAGAGGTTGCGGCTCATCCAGTCGGCCGAGGAGAGGAACACCCGCGCCCGCCGCGAGGGCAGGCCGTGCCCCGAGCCGAAGCAGACGATGCGGCTGTGTTCGAGGAACCGCCCGACGACCGACTTGACGCGGATGTTCTCGGACAGGCCCGCGATCCCGGGGCGCAGCGCGCAGATGCCGCGGATGACCAGCTGGATGCGCACGCCGGCGCGGCTGGCGGCATAGAGCGCGTCGATCACGTCGGCCTCGGTCAGGGCGTTCATCTTGGCCCAGATCTCGGCCGGCCGGCCGCGGCGGGCGTGCTCGGCCTCGGCGGCGATGAGGTCGAGCAGCCGGCTCTTCAGCGTCAGGGGCGAGATCGCGAGGTTCTCGAGCCGCTCGGGCTGGGCATAGCCCGACAGGTAGTTGAACACCCGCGTCGCATCGCGCCCCAGTGCCGGGTCACAGGTGAACAGCGACAGGTCGGTGTAGATGCGCGCGGTGATGGGGTGGTAGTTGCCGGTGCCGAAATGGGTGTAGGTGACAAGGCTTTCGCCCTCGCGCCGCACGACGGCCGAGATCTTGGCATGGGTCTTGTAGTGGATGAAGCCATAGACGACATGCGCCCCCGCCCGTTCCAGCCGGCGCGACTGGCGGATGTTGGCGGCCTCGTCGAAGCGGGCCTTGAGTTCCACCAGCGCGGTCACCGACTTGCCCGCCTCGGCCGCCTCGCAGAGCGCGGCCACGATGGGGCTGTCGCGCGAGGTGCGGTAGAGCGTCTGCTTGATCGCCAGCACGTCGGGGTCGCGCGCCGCCTGCTCGAGGAAGCGGATGACCATGTCGAAGGTCTCGTAGGGGTGGTGCAGCAGCATGTCCTTCTGGCGGATCGCCGCGAACATGTCGCCGTCGTGGTCCTGCACACGCTCGGGCACGCGGGGGGTGAACGAGGGCCAGAGCAGGTCGCGCCGGTCCTCGAGCACCAATTCCCTGAGATCGGCCATTCCGATCAGGCCCCTGACCTCTACCACCTCGTCGGGCGTGACGCCGAGCTCCTCCATCACCAGCGAGCGCAGGCCATCGGGCGCGCCCGCCGTGATCTTCAGGCGGATCACCTGGCCGCGCCGGCGCCGCTTCAGCGCCGTCTCGAACTCGCGCACCAGATCCTCGGCCTCGTCCTCGACCTCGAGGTCGCTGTCGCGCAGGACGCGGAAGGCACAATGCCCCTTGGCCGCATAGCCCGGGAACAGGGCGTTGAGATGGATCAGCAGCAGTTCCTCGAGCGGCAGGAAGCGCCGGTGTCCGGCAGAGGGCGGCAGCGTGACGAAGCGGGCGATCTGCTGGGGGATCGGCAGCAGCGCCTGCAGGCTCCGGCGATCCGAGCGGCGTTCCAGCTGCAGCGCAAGGCAGAAGCCGGTGTTCGGGATGAACGGGAACGGGTGCGCCGGGTCGATGGCCAGCGGCGACAGCACCGGAAACACCCGCGAGATGAAATGTTCCTCGAGGAACCGCCGGTCGCGCTGGCCAAGCCGCGCGCGGGTCAGGATCGCGATGCCCGCCCGCTCCATCTCGCCCTTGAGCTTGCGCCAGACCGTCTGCTGGGCCGCCATCAGACGCCGGGCGTCGGCGTTGATCAGCACCAGCTGTTCGGCCGGCGACAGCCCGTCGTCCGAGGGTGTGGTGTTGCCGGCGCGGGCAAGTTCGCGCAGGCCCGCGACCCGCACGGTGTAGAACTCGTCGAGGTTGGTGGCCGAGATCGACAGGAAGCGCAGCCGTTCGAGCAGGGGCACGCGCGGATTGCCGGCCTCCTCGAGCACGCGCCAGTTGAACGCGAGCCACGACAGTTCGCGGTTGAAGAAGCGCCCCGGGCCGCGGCAGGTCTCGTCCGGCAGGGGAACGGCTTCGGGGAACGGGGCCTTCAGGAAGTTGGCCTGGAGGGTCAAGGCGCTGAGCTCGGCAGTCGTGACGTGGGCACGGGGCCGCGACTATTGCGCCTCGGCCCCCAGCTTGTCGAGAACCTCGCGGGCAAGCCGCGGCCCGATCGGCCGTCCGCTGCCGAGGGCGGCCGCATCGATCCCGGCGACCAGCGCCTCGGCCGCGGCGAAGCTCCGCGGCATGCGCGCGAGGCAGTAGGCGATCAGGCTGGGCGGCGGCGCGATCTGGCGCTCGGCGAAATGCTTGACGAGAAGCGCCGAGAGCAGCGCATCGTCGGGCGGATCGAGCACGGCCAGCGGCGCGGCGGTCAGCCGGCTTTCGAGGTCGGGGAGGGCGAGGCCCCAGCGCGGCGGCGCCCGGCGCGCGGTGACCAGCAGCGGCGTGCCCGCCTCGGCCATCAGGTTGCAAAGGTGGAACAATGCGGTTTCGGCCGCAGGGTCGCCGGCGATCCGGTCGGCGTCCTCGACGGCGAGCGGCTGCGCCGCCAGCACCGGCAGGTCGGCGGCGGCAAGGCCGCCTGCGTCGATCACGGCGGCGCCGGCAAGTCCGCACCAGACGGCTGCAAGGTGCGACTTGCCCGCACCCTCCGGCCCGGTCAGCACCAGCCGTGCCCCCGGCCAGGTGCGCCAGCCTTCGATCCGCGCCAGCGCCAGCGCGTTCGGGGGCGCCACGAAGAAGTCGGCAAGGCCCCGTGCAACGCGGCGCGGCAGGGGAAAGGCGATCTGCTCGGCCATCAGCCCGCGCCGCGGTCGCCGCCGTCGCCGGGCGGGTCGGCCGGGGGGTGCGGCAGGGGTGCGGCGTCGATCGCGCCGGAGCGCCCGGGCGGCGTGGCCCCGCCGTAGAGCAGGCTTGCGCGGTAGCGCTCGACCGCGAAGCGCGCGAGCACGCCGAGTGCTGCGGCCACCGGCACCGCAACCAGCAGCCCGACGAAGCCGAACAGGCTGCCGAAGGCCGAGAGCGCGAACAACAGCCACACCGGATGCAGCCCGACGCTGCCTCCCACCAGCTTGGGCGTCAGGAAGTTTCCCTCGACGAACTGGCCGAAGGCGAAGATGCCGGCGACGATCGCGATCATCTGCCATTCGCCCCAGAACTGGAACAGCGCAAAGCCGATCGACAGCGCCCCGCCGACGATCGTGCCGAAATAGGGGATGAAGGTCAGGAGTCCCGCGACCGCTCCGATCACGAGGCCGAACTGCAGCCCGGCGAGCGTCAGCGCGACCGCATAGAAGGTGCCGAGGATCAGGCAGACCGTGCCCTGCCCGCGGATGAAGCTGGCGAGCGTGCGGTCGATCTCGGCGGCCAGCCGCCGGATGGTCGGCGCATGGTCGCGCGGCAGGAGCGAATCGACATGGGCCACCACGCGGTCCCAGTCCATCAGCAGGTAGAACGAGACCACGGGCACGATGACGATCAGCACGATCACGTTGATGATCGAGAAGGCGGTGCTGACGAGCGTGTTGACAACCTCGCCCGCCCTCGATTGCAGCATGGCCGCCACCGAGGCCAGCGACTGCCTGAGCGTCGAGGATTCGTCCATCAGGTCGGGGAAGCGATCGGTCAGGAACGCGACGAGGTTCTGCAGAAGCCCCGGCGCGGTCTCGACCAGCGCGGTCGCCTCGCGCAGAAGGGCCGGGATCACGAGGAGGACGGCAAGGACGACGACGAGGACCACGGCCAGAGTGATCGCGGCGGTGGCGAGCACCCGCGACAGCCCGAGGCGTTCCAGCCGGTCGGCGACGGGATCGAGGAAATAGGCGATGGCGCCGCCGATCACGAAGGGCAGGATGACCTGGCCGAGCAGCCAGAGCATGAGCAGGAACACCGCCGCGGCGATGCCCCAGTAGGTGAGCTGTTCCCGGACCGGAAGGGCCATGCGCGCACCGGGCTGTTCCGCGCCCAGATGGCAGCCCCGGCCGGAAGGATCAAGGGCCGGCGTCAGCAGCCGCTTACGGCGGCGGCGGTCAGCGGATCGCGGCTTTTCCGGCGCCGGCCGCCGGCCCATGTGGGTGCCACCCGGATGAGCGGCGCGGGGCGGCTGCGTCCGGACCGTCACCCCCGCCCCCCTGATGGAGAGACCACGATGACCCATCCCGTCCGTTCCGCCGCCCTCGCCCTTGCCGGGCTCTGCCTGCCGGGTGCGGCGCTGGCCCTGCCCGCGATCGGCGACGTGCTCGGCACCGATGCCGCGGCCGTGCGCGCGGCACTCGAGGCCCAGGGCTGCCCGGTGATCAAGTTCGAAGCCGAAAGGGGCAAGATCGAGGCCAAATGCACCGAGACCGCGACCGGTCAGCGCTGGGAGTTCTACATCGATCCCGCCACCGGCGCCGTGACCGGCGTGAAGATGGACGACTGAGATGGCGGAACCCGCGACCGCCGGCCGCGACGGCCCGCCCGACCTGTGGGATCCGGTGGTGCGGATCGCCCACTGGGGGATCGCCGCTGCCGTCCTGCTCAACGGTCTGGTCACCGAGGACGGCGGCATCGCCCATGTCTGGATCGGCTGGGCGATGCTCGGCCTCCTCGCGCTGCGCCTGACCTGGGGTTTCGTCGGCCCCGACGAGGCCCGCTTCACGGCCTTCCCGCCCAGTCTCGGCGGCGCGCTCGGGCATCTGCGGGCGCTTGTCCGCGGCGAGCGGCCGCGCTACCGGTCGCACAACCCGGCCGGGGCGCTCGTTGCCTATGTCTTCTGGGCGATGCTCGCGCTCGTCAGCGCCACCGGCATCGCCATGACCGGCACCGGGCCCGTCGGCAGCCTCGAACGGAACACGGCGATCGAGACGCAGGACTGGTCGACGCTCGATCTCTCCGAGGGCGGGGAATGGGACGAATGGCTCGAGGAGGTGCACGAGCTGGCCGCGAACCTGATCCTTCTGCTCGCCGTCCTCCACGTCGCCGGGGTGGCGGTGGAAAGCCGGCTGATGGGGCACAACCTCCTTGCCCCGATGCTCGCCGGCTCCCGGTCCGCCCGCGGGTCGCCGGACCCCGGGACGCCGCCCCGGATGCCGCGATGAATCCGGGTGTGCCGGAACGCGCCCGGCACAGGCCGGGACGGCACCTTGCCGTCCTGGCCGCCGTCGTCTCGCTTCAGGCCATCGCCGCGATGTTCTTCATCGGCGATGCCCTCGCCGACCTCGCGAGCGAGGGGCCGACCCTGCACATCGCGCTCGAGGCGCTCGTCGCGGTGGCTCTGGCGGTGGGACTGGTGCTGGGCCTCGTCCAGCTCCGCCGCACGCTCGAGCGCCTGCGCGCGCAGGAGGCCGCCCTCGACATCGCGCGGGGCGCCTTCGCCACCGTGATCGCGGCCCAGTTCGACGCCTGGGGACTGACCGCCGCCGAGCGCGACGTGGCGATGCTGGCGCTCAAGGGACTTGACGCGACCGAGATCGCGGCGCTCAGGGGCGCCGCGCCGGGGACCGTTCGCGCCCAGCTCTCGCGGCTCTACGGGAAGGCGGGGGTTTCGGGGCGCGCGCAGTTCGCGGCGCTGTTCGTCGAAGAGCTGCTCGCCGGAGCGCTGACCCCGGCCGAGGCGGCCGCGGCGGCTGCGACGGATGCGGGCCGGCCGCAGGCGGGTGCCCGCCCGTCCTGACCCGCCGGACCGGACGCCGTGCGGCGGCCGTGGGGAACGTCGCCGGGGAGAGGCCGGAGCCCCTCGCCGGGCGCTTCGCGGTCGGGCGCGCTCCTCGACCGGGCCCGAAAGGCACCGGCCGCTGGCAAGACCCGGCCCCCCGGGGGACCCTGTTGCACAAATGGACTGACGGCCGAGGGTCCCCTTTCCCCGGGGGAAATATCCCAAACCCTCTGCGACCGGGATGGCGGGCGCGATGAAGCCGTTGAGCACGGCCACACGGATCCGGAACCCGGCGACCTGACGGTCGAAATCCCTTGCGCTCGGCTGCCGGCCCGGCAGCTCGGCACGGCTCCGGCGGCGAGCGCGTTCGGAGCCGCCCTCGGACCGGCGGCGGACTGGCCCCTCGCCATCGTCGCCGGATGGTCCGGCCGAGGCGCTTCGATGTGCGCAGGATCTCGTTGCGGGGTGCGGCATGGTCCGCCATCGGCCCAGTGGATCGATTTCGGTTCCGCCTCATGCCGCCGCAGGTTCGTGGCCGTGCGGTGCGCTGTCAGCTACCCTCGGCGGGTCGCTCGGACCGGTGGCGCTGCCCCGCCTCGGGGTCGATCATGACGACCCTCTCCTCGTCGCCGTCGGAGGCCAGCCCCTCCACCATCCGCACGAAGCGCCGATGTCGCCCGGCCGCTTCGAGCGATTGCAGAGGCTCCTGGGCGGGGCATGTTGCCGTGGCGCATCACACGATCCCAACCCGTTGCGATGGACGAAGAGTATGCCGATCAGGACCTGCCGATTGCCGCGCCGCGGCGTGCCGTGGCGCTTCGGAAGGAACGGCCGCGGCCGCTGCATCTGCGTATCCGTCAGCCACCGGAAGCGGTTGCTCATCGTCGCCCCCGTCGATGCGGGGAGCCCGGATCACGAAACCCCGGTGCCCCAGGCCGACCGACGGGTCGCCGCCCTGACCCCGGCAAACGGGAGGATAAACCCGATGCGCCCGAGCATCCCAAGGGGGGAAAGCATGGCAGCCCGTAGGGGAGTCGAACCCCTCTTTTCAGGTTGAAAACCTGACGTCCTAACCGATAGACGAACGGGCCATCCGCCGGCGTGGAGCGTTCCTAGGCCAAGCCCCGGCGACTCGCAAGCGCAAATTCCCCGCAGCGTCAGGCCGGAGCCGCGTCCTCGAGGGTAAGCTGGACGCTGCTGCGCCCCTGCCAGTGGTTCAGCCCGAGACGCCCCGCCGCGTGCAGGCGAAGCCCGCGCCGGGCCTCGAGGAAACTGCCGAGCGGCGTGCCGGCGCTGCGGAAGGCGATCGCCTCGAGCCGCATGCCGGTCGCGTCCTCGAGGGTGAGCTTCAGGTGGCCGTCGCCCACCGGCTTCAGGTGGCGCAGCAGCACGCCGGCCACGGCATGGTGCGGTGCGGGGGCGCCGGCGCCGTAGGGCCCGGCGGCCTCGAGGGCGGTCACGAGGTCGGGGTGGGCCGCACCGGGGGCCACGAGGCCGTCGAGCGGCAGCCGGCGCGGACCGCCGCCGCCCGCGCCCTCGGCGGCCAGAAGTTCGGCAAGGCGCTCCATCGCGGGCGCCACCCGGTCGGCTGCGACCGTCAGCCCTGCGGCCATCCGGTGTCCGCCTCCCTTCGCGATCAGGCCCTCGGCCGCCAGCCGATGGACCGCCCGGCCGAGGTCCACGCCTTCGACCGACCGGCCCGAGCCGCGCCCCTCGGCGCCGTCGAGCCCGATCACCACCGCCGGCCGGCCGGTCGCCTCCTTCAGCCGCGCGGCGACGATGCCGACGACGCCCGGGTGCCACCCCTCTCCCGCAGCCCAGGCGAGCGCCCCGGGGTCGCCGCGTGCCTCGACCGCGGCCATCGCCGCGTCGAGCAGCTCGGCCTCGATCCGCCGCCGCTCGGCGTTCAGCCGCTCGAGGGTCAGCGCCAGCCGCTCGGCCTCGACCGGATCGGCGGTGGCGAGACAGCGCGCCCCGAGGTCGGCGGCGCCGATCCGGCCCCCAGCATTGACGCGCGGGCCGAACAGGAAGCCGAGATGCCAGGCCTCGGGCGGCCGGTCGAGCCGGGCGGCGCGCGCGAGCGCGGCAAGCCCGGGACGGGCGAGCGGGGCCATCACCTTCAGGCCCTGGCGCACGAAGGCGCGGTTGAGCCCGACGAGGGGCACCACATCGGCCACCGTGGCCAGCGCGACGAGGTCGAGCAGCGGCAGCAGGTCGGGCGGGCTGACCCCGCGCTTGCGCAGGCTGCGGTTGGCGGCGACCAGCAGCAGGAATACCACCCCCGCCGCACAGAGGTGGCCGAGGTCGGACGCATCGTCGTGCCGGTTCGGATTCACCACCGCCAGCGCGGGCGGCAGGGTTTCGGCCGCCAGGTGGTGGTCGGCGACGATCACGTCGCAGGCGGCCGCCCCAATCGGCGCATGGCTGACGGTGCCGCAATCGACGCAGAGGATCAGGTCGTGCGCCTGCCCGAGCGCCTGCATCGCGGGCACGTTGGGCCCGTAGCCCTCGCCCGTGCGGTCGGGGATATAGAGGGTCGCCGCGCGCCCGAGGGCGCGCAGCCAGGTCAGCACCAGGGCCGCGGCCGCGCCGCCGTCCACGTCGTAGTCGGCGAAGACGGCAATCCGCTCGCCGCCCGCAGCGGCCGCGGCAAGCCGGTCGGAGGCGGCGCCCATGTCGCGCAGGGTCAGCGGATCGGGCATGAGGTCGCGCAGCGACGGGGCGAGGAACCGCGCACCCTCACCCGGAGCGACCCCTCGCCGGGCCAGCACCAGGGCGACCGGCAGGGGCAGCGAGTCGGTCCGGGCGATCGCCTCGGCCAGTCGCTCGACGGCCGGCTCGGGGCCGTCCCAGCGGCGCCCGGTCGCCGAGCGTTCGATGCCGAGGAAGGCCGGCGCGGTCACTTCACCGGATTGCGGTAAATCATCCGCCGCACCGACCCGGTCTTCGAGCGCATCAGGATCGTCTCGGCGGTGAGATAGCCGACTTCGCGCTTGATGCCGGCAAGGATCGATCCGTCGGTCACCCCGGTCGCGGCGAAGATCACATCGGCCATCACCATCTCGTCGCGGGAATAGATGCGGTCGCGGTCGGCGATTCCGGCGCGGTCGGCGCGGGCGCGCTCCTCGTCGGTGCGGAACACGAGCCGCCCCCAGATCTGCCCGCCCATGCACTTCAGCGCGGCGGCAGCCAGCACCCCCTCGGGCGCGCCGCCCTGGCCCATGTACATGTCGATGCCGGTCTTCTCGGCCTCGGCGCAATGGATCACCCCGGCCACGTCGCCGTCGGTGATCAGCCGGATCGCGGCGCCGGTCGAGCGGACGGCGGCGATCAGCTCCTGGTGGCGGGGGCGTTCGAGGATGCAGACGGTGATGTCCTCGGGCCCGCAGCCCTTGGCGCGGGCGAGCGCGTGCACGCGCGCGTCGGCGGGCATGTCGAGCCCGACGACATCGGGCGGGTAGCCCGGGCCGACGGCGAGCTTGTCCATGTAGACGTCGGGGGCGTGCAAAAGCGTCCCGCGCGGTGCCATCGCGATCACCGCCAGCGCGTTCGGCATGTCCTTGGCCGTCAGCGTCGTGCCCTCGAGGGGGTCGAGCGCGATGTCCACCGCCGGGCCCCGGCCGGTGCCCACCCGCTCGCCGATGTAGAGCATCGGCGCCTCGTCGCGTTCGCCCTCGCCGATCACCACGACGCCGTCGATATCGAGAAGGTTGAGCTGGCGGCGCATCCCGTCCACCGCCGCCTGGTCGGCCGCCTTCTCGTCGCCGCGCCCGATGTGGCGCGCCGCCGCGAGTGCTGCCGCCTCGGACACCCGCGCCAGCCCGAGCGACAGCATGCGGTCGTTGAAGTCCACCTTCTCGGCCATGGCGCGCTCCCTTCGCCCGGTGCGGAACTGCGCGCATCTAGCGCGCCAGCGGCCCCGGCGACAAGCGGTCGCACGGGCGGCAGGGGGCGCCGGGGTGCGGTCAGTCGGCGGGCTGGAAGGCGAAGGGCTCGGCCGGCTCGAACAGGTCCGAGACCTCACCCGACAGGATCCGCTCCATGTCGAGCCCGAGGTCGAGCTTCCGCGGCGCCGCCCCCTCGGAGAGGTCGAGCTTCCCGAGGTCCGCCCAGAAGATGCTGGGCGAGATCACGGATTCGACGTAATAGCGCCGGTCCTTGTGGTCGGCCACGACGCGCCAGCGGGTGGTGGACAGGTTGGGCTGCCCCTCGATGCTGATGCCCCACGGCACCGAGGTCTGCCGGATCACGCTGAACACCGAGGCGGCGGCGATGCGCGGGTCGGCGCTCTGCACCACCGCGTTGATGTAGAACTGCGCGCGCACGAAGCGGTCGGTCGCACGCACCGTGCCGGGCAGGAACTCGCGCGGGTTGACGCCCTGCCAGTACTGCAGGATCGCAAGCTGGCGGTCGAAGGTGGGTTCGTTCGTCATCACCTGGTAGCTGCGGTCGTGCCAGACCGTCATCGCGCCGTTGACGAACTCGATGACCGCGCTGTCGCCCGAGGCGTCCGAGAGCGAGACATGCACCGTCGCCGCGCGGCCCGGCGGGCCCACCGGCACCTCGCCGCCCTGCACCAGCACCGGGTTCTCGCGCAGGTCCTCCACCGCCTCGGCCACCGTGGCATAGCGGTCGAGCAGGTACTGCGGAAAGACCGAGATCGAGATCCTCGGCGTCGCCCCGTCGTCCTCGGGGTAGGTGGCCTCGACCTCCCAGAGCAGGTTCACCACCAGACCGGCCTCGTTCATCCCGTCGGCGGTGGAGATGTCGTAGCCGGTGACCACCAGGCTGCCGTGGCGCGACACCCATTCGGCCGAGCGTTCGCCCGCGGCGCCGTCGCGCGCCATGCCGCGCGGAAAGGCCCAGAGGTTCGAGACCATCGGCAGCTTCCAGTCCATGCTGCGGCCGGTCAGCACCCGGCCCTCGGGGCCGAGATAGACGGCCCGCGTGCAGGCTTGGGCCACCGGGGCCACGACCGGGGCCGCGGCAAGGGCCGCGGCAAGGGCGAAGGCGTGGAGGGTGCGGCTGATCGGCATCGGGCGGTCTCCGTCGGGTTGCCGTTACTGGGGGTCGGGCCGGAACCGGGCGCCGGCCGCGGCCGGCGGCCCGCCGGTCGCGGCGTCGGGCTGCCGCGGACGAGATTGTCCTCGCCGCGGGCGTTCGGCAATGTCTGCGGTGTTCCGCCACAGGCGGCGCGCCGCCGGTCGGCACCCCGCGCGGCGCCGACCCGG
>CALDYW010000042.1 GCA_937944395.1 uncultured Paracoccaceae bacterium
CGGGTCCATTCACCCCCCGAGGATATTTCCGGACCGGACATGGGGAAAGGCGGGGGTCCGCGGCGGGCGTCCGCGCGTGCCGGCACGCGGACCGGAAGCGGCGCCGCGGCCCCCCGCCGTCCGTTGCCCGGGGCGCCCGCGGCGCCTCCCGGCGCGACCCGGACGCCGGGTCGGTCAGGCGCGGGTCCAGAGCGCGAGGCCCGAACCGGGCGCGGCGGCAGTCGCGAGCAGCCCGGCAACGTAGTCCGCGACCGACCGGAAGCAGAGGATGCGGAAGCTGTCCTCGCCGATCCAGAAGGCGGCGGCGACCTGTGCCAGCCGCGACCGGCGCATCTCGCCGGGCTCGAAGCGACCGGGGGCGAGGTCGGTCGGCGAGAGCTTCGCCATCACCTCGCGCTGTGCGGCGAGCGGACCGGAAAGGCGGAACAGGACCCGCGCGTCGGAGACATCGGCAACGAGGTGGTGGATTTCTCGCAGGGCCGCCGCCAGGGCCGCGGCCAGGCCCGGCGCGTCGTCCGGGGGGCAGAACAGCATCAGTTCGTCGGGCGACATCCAGGCGGCGGCGCGCCCGCCGTCGCCGTCGCGGATCGCCCGGCGGCCGGGCAGGGGCAGGCCCTGCGCGGCGAGCGCCGCGGCCACCGCCGGATCGGCGAGATCGGCGCGCAGCGTCACCATGCCCGCGGTCGCGGGGCCGGCGACGGTCACCAGCGGGTCAGACATCCTGCCGTCTCCCTTCGGGGTCGTGGAACACCGGGCTGACGATCCGCGCCGCGACCGGGGCGATGCCGGGGGCGGCGAGGCGGATGACCTCGCCCATCCGCTCGGGGCCGCGCGCGACGAGCCCCAGGGCGATGCCGCGGCCGAGCGTGGGCGAGCGGTAGGTGGAGGTGACGCGGCCGATCACGTTGCGCTGTCCGTTCGCGTTCGTCCCCTCGCCGAGCGCCTGCGCGCCCTCGGGGATGACGCTGCCGTCGAGCGTCTCGAGCCCGACCAGGCGCCAGCGGTCGGGTCGGGTCATCTCGGGGCGCATCTGCGCCCGCTTGCCGAGGTAGTCGGGCTTGTTCCGCGCGATCGCCCAGTCGAGCCCCAGATCCTGCGGAATCACCGTGCCGTCGGTCTCGTCGCCGATCATGATGAAGCCCTTTTCGGCGCGCATCACATGCAGCGCCTCGGTGCCGTAGGGCATGACGCCGAGATCGGCGCCGGCGGCGAGGCAGGCCTGCCAGAACTCGAGGCCGCGGCCGGCGGGCACCGCCACCTCGTAGGAGAGTTCGCCCGAGAACGAGATGCGGAACACCCGCGCCGGGATCCCCGCAAGCGTCCCCTCGGCCCAGTGCAGGAAGGGCAGCGCGGCGCGCGACAGGTCCATGCCGCCCAGACGCTCGAGCAGCCGCCGCGCCTCGGGGCCGACCACGGCGATCTGGGCGAAGGCTTCGGTGAGGTTCAGCGTATGGACCTTCCAGTCCCACCACTCGGTCTGCAGCCAGTCCTCCATATGGGCGTGGATCCGGTCGGCGCCGCCCGTGGTGGTGTGGCAGAGCCAGGTATCCCCGTCCAGCCGCGCCGCCACCCCGTCGTCGATCAGGAAGCCGTTCTCGCTGCACATGAGTCCGTAGCGGCAGCGCCCGACCGGAAGCGTGCTCATGCGGCCGGTGTAGAGCATGTCGAGGAAGCGGCCGGCGTCGGGGCCCTTGACGAGGATCTTGCCCAGCGTCGAGGCATCGAGCAGGCCGACGCGGTTGCGGGTGTTCAGGACCTCGCGGGCGACCGCGGCGGCGCGGTCCTCGCCGGGCCGGCGGAAGCAGTAGGGCCGGCGCCAGAGGCCGACGGGCTCGAAATCGGCGCCGTTCGCCGCGTGCCAGGGATCGATCGGCGTGCGGCGGAGCGGCTGGAACAGCGCGCCCCGCGCCTCGCCGGCGAGCGCGCCCAGCGTCACCGGCGTCCAGGGCGGGCGGAAGGTGGTGGTGCCGACCTCGGGGATGGCGGCCCCGCGCGCCTGCGCCAGAACCGCGAGCCCGTTGATGTTCGAAAGCTTGCCCTGGTCGGTCGCCATGCCGAGGGTGGTGTAGCGCTTGGCGTGCTCGACGCTCTCGTAGCCCTCGCGCTGGGCCAGTTCCACGTCGGAGACCTTCACGTCGTTCTGGAAGTCGAGCCACATCTTCGCCTTGAGCTTCGGCCCCGCCCCCTGCGGCATGACCCAGACGGGCAGGATCGGCGCCTCGGGGGGGGGATCCTCGGCCGGCAGGGGCGGGGCGGCGGCGGGATCGGCGCCGAGGGCGCGGAGGACCGCCTCGGCCGCGCGCCGGGCGTCGGCCGCAACCGCCTGCAGCGCCCCGTTCGCGGCGCCCGCGGCCCGGGCCATCGCCCGCCCGTCGGCCCCCGTCGGCGGGCGGTCGGGGTCGGGGCGGAAGAGGGCCTGCGCCTCGTCCCACAGAAGCCGGCCGCCGCAGTGGCTCCACAGGTGGACGGCGGGCGACCAGCCCCCCGACATCGCCACCGCGTCGCAGGCGATCTCCTCGAGCACCGCGCCTTCGCCCGCCTGCAGGCAGACGGCGACGCCGCCGACCCCGCCGCGCCCGCCGCGCACGGCGGCGATGCCGCGCCCGGGCTCGACGCGGATGCCCGCCGCCCGCACCTGCGCGGGCAGCGCGCCCGTGACCTCGGGGCGCGCGTCGAGCACCGCCGGCACCGCCAGGCCCGCGGCGTGCAGCGCAAGCGCGGTGCGGTAGGCATCGTCGTTGTTGGTCACGATGACGGTGCGGTCGCCGGGGCTGACGGCGAAATCGGCGAGGTAGTCGCGCACCGCCGAGGCCAGCATCACGCCGGGCAGGTCGTTGCCGGGAAAGGCGAGCGGGCGCTCGATGGCGCCGGTCGCCACGATCACCTGCCGCGCGCGGAGGCGCCACAGGCGCTGGCGCAGGCCGCCCGCGGCGGCAGGGTCGAGCGCCTCGTCGAGCAGCACATAGCCGTGGTCGTAGAGGCCGACGGCCGCGGTGCGCAGGCGCAGGGTGAGGTTGGGCATCGCGGCCAGCTCGGCCGCGAGCGCCGCGGCCAGCGCCGCACCCGGCGCGCCGTGGTCCACGGGCGCGCGGCCGCCGGGAAGGGGCGCCTGCTCGACCAGCCAGACGGAAAGGCCCGCGCGCGCGGCCGCCAGCGCGGCCTGCATCCCCGCGATCCCGGCGCCCGCCACCAGCACGTCGCAGAAGGCATAGGCCTGTTCGTAGCGGTCGGGGTCGGGTTCGCGGGGGGGGCGGCCCAGCCCCGCCGACTGGCGGATCGCGGGCTCGAAGACGTGCTTCCAGAACCGGCGGGGGTGGATGAACGTCTTGTAGTAGAACCCCGCCGGCAGGAAGCGCGCGAGGCGGGCGTTGACCGCGCCGAGGTCCCATTCGAGGCTCGGCCAGTGGTTCTGGCTTTCCGCGGCGAGACCGTCGCGCAGCGGCACCTGCGTCGCCCGCGCGTTCGGCTCGAACCGGCCGCCCGCGCCGAGGCCGACCAGGGCGTTCGGCTCTTCGGGGCCCGAGGCGACGATCCCCCGCGGGCGGTGATACTTGAACGACCGCCCGATGAGCCCCTGGCCGTTGGCCAGAAGCGCCGAGGCCAGCGTGTCGCCCTCGAAGCCGCGCATGGGGCGGCCGTTGAAGGTGAAGTCGAGGGGGCGGGTGCGGTCGATCCGGCGCCCGCCCGTGGCCAGCCGCGTGCTCATCCGGCGCTCCTCCAGCTCCAGCCCGGATGCCGGGCGCGGATGCGCGCCACCACCTCCGCGGGCGGTTCCCGCGTCTGCGCGGGGTAGGTGCCGTAGACCTCGTGGGTGACGGTGTCGCGCGCGGCCAGGAACCACTTGCCGCAGCCCATGGCGTGGCGCCAGCGCTCGAGATGGGGGCCCTTCGGGTTGTCGCGCAGGAAGAGATAGGCGTCGAAGGCCGCGTCGGAGGCCTCGGGGCCGGCGCGGGTCAGATGCGCCGCCCCGCCGGGGGCGAGCTCGGTCTCCTCGGCGGCGATGCCGCAATAGGGGCAGGTCAGAAGGAGCATCGTGCAGACCCTGGGGCTGGCGGAGGGGCCGGGGGCTCTGCCCCCGGACCCCCGGGATATTTCGGGACCGGACAGGGAGGCGGGCCGGGACGGCGGGGCGCGCGGCGCGGGGGGATGCCCCTCTCGCCGGCGCCGGCGATCCCGACCGGCGGATCCGGGGGCGGATCCGGGTGCGGATCCGGGTGCGGATCCGGGCGCGGGCCGGTGCGGGCGCCGGGGCAGCGGCGGGGTCGCGGGCGGCGGGCGGTCAATGCGCCACCCCGGCCGCCACGCTTTCGTCGATGAAACGGCCTTCGCGGAAGCGGGTCATCGAGAAGGGCGCCGCAAGCGGCCCCGGCTCGCCCCTCGCCACCAGTTCGGCCATCGCCCAGCCCGAGCCCGGGATCGCCTTGAACCCACCGGTGCCCCAGCCGCAGTTGACGAAGCAGTTGCCGAGCGGGGTCTTCGAGAGGATCGGCGAGCGGTCGCCGGTCATGTCCACGATCCCGCCCCACCAGCGCAGCATCTTCAGCCGCGACAGGATCGGGAAGGTCTCGATCAGCGCGCGCACGGTCTCCTCGACATGGTGGAAACTGCCGCGCTGGCTGTAGTCGTTGCGCCCGTCGGCACCGCCGCCGATGACCATCTCGCCCTTGTCGGACTGGCTCATGTAGCCGTGCACGGTATTGGCCATCACCACCACGTCCATGCAGGGCTTGACCGGTTCCGAGACCAGCGCCTGCAGCGCGGTCGATTCGATCGGCAGGCGGAACCCGGCCATTCCGGCCAGCACCCCGGAATGGCCGGCGACGACGATCGCGAGCTTCCTGCAGGCGATCGCGCCCCGGGTCGTCTCGACCCCGGTCACCACGCCGTCGCGGCTGCGGATGGCGGTGACCGCGCAGTTCTGGATGATGTGGATCCCCATGCGCGAACAGGCCCGGGCATAGCCCCAGGCGACCGCGTCGTGCCGCGCGGTGCCGCCGCGGGGCTGCCAGAGCGCGCCGAGGACCGGATAGCGCGGCCCGTGGATGTTGATGATCGGGCAGAGCGCCTTGACCCGCTCGGGGCCGATCCATTCGGTTTCCACCCCCTGCAGCGCGTTCGCCGCCGCGGTGCGGCGGTAGCCGCGCACCTCGTGCTCGGTCTGCGCCAGCATCATCACGCCGCGGGGGCTGAACATGATGTTGTAGTTCAGCTCCTGGCTCAGCGTCTCGTAGAGGCTGCGCGCCTTCTCGTAGATCGCGGCGGAAGGATCCTGCAGGTAGTTCGAGCGGATGATGGTGGTGTTGCGGCCGGTGTTGCCGCCGCCGAGCCACCCCTTCTCGAGCACCGCGACATCGGTGATGCCGTGATTGCGCGCGAGATAGTAGGCGGTGGCCAGTCCGTGCCCGCCGGCGCCGATCACGACCACATCATAGGCCGCGCGCGGCTCGGGGCTGGCCCAGGCGCGGCGCCAGCCGAGATGGTCGCGGAAGGCCTCGCGGGCGATCGCGAAGGCGGAATAGCGGGTCATGTGCGGTGCACCTCCTGGGCCCCTTCATGGGCCGGGCGGCAGGCAAGGCCGATGCCGCAGGCGGCACAATGGGGCGAAATGCGACATCGCCGCCGGCACGCCGCCTTCAGGGGGACCGGGGCCAGCGGGGACGGGGTGCGACCGCCGGCCCCTTCCCCCGCGCCCGGCTTCGGCCTATGTCGGACCGCAGCAGGCGGAGACCGCATGACCTTCTGGATCGTGGCGCTGGCGCTGGCGGCGGTGGCCGCGGCGCTGATCGTTCTGGGGCTGACGCGCGGCGGCAGCGCGCCGGCCGCGGCCGAGGCCGACCTGCGCGTCTATCGCGACCAGCTGACCGAGGTCGACCGCGACCTCGTGCGCGGTGTGATCCCCGCGGCCGAGGCGGAGCGGCTGCGGGTCGAGATCGGGCGCCGCCTGCTCGAGGCCGACCGCGCGCGCGACCGGGCCGCGGCGGCGGCGGCGCCGCGCGCGCTGACGGCGGCGGTGGCCGCGGCCGCGGCGGTGGCGGTGGTGGCGGGGTCGGTGCTGCTCTACCGCCGGATCGGCAAACCGGGCTTTCCTGACATGCCGCTGGCCGCGCGCCTTGCCGCCTCGGACGCGCTGCGCGCCGGGCGGATGGGCCAGGCCGAGGCCGAAGCGGCCTTCGGTGCCGGCCCCTGGACGCCGCCGCCCGAGGCGGATGCCGAATACCTCGACCTGGTGGCCCGGCTGCGCGCCACCGTGGCCGAGCGTCCGGGCGACGCCGAGGGGCTGACGCTTCTGGCGCGCAGCGAGGCGGGGCTGGGAAACTACGTCGCCGCCCATGCCGCACAGGCGGCCCTGATCGCCGCCAAGGGCGCGGCCGCCACCGCCGACGACTTCGCCGATCTGGCCGGTATGCAGATCGTGGCGGCCGGGGGCTATGTCTCGTCCGAGGCCGAGGCGGCGCTCAAGGCCGCGCTCGAGCGCGACCCGCGCCAGCCCTGGGCGCGCTTCTACGCCGGGCTCCTCTACGACCAGATCGACCGCCCCGACCTGGCGTTCCGGCTCTGGCAGGGGCTGCTGGCCGACAGCCGCCCCGAAGCGCCCTGGGTGCCGGCGATCCGGGCGCAGATCGAGGAGCTCGCCTGGCGCGCGGGCGAGCACAATTTCGAGCTGCCGCCGCCCGGGATGCCCGGGCGAGGGCCGACCGCCGAGGACATGCAAGCCGCCGCCGGCATGGATCCCGAGGCGCGGATGGGCATGATCCGCGGCATGGTCGAGGGGCTCGCCGAGCGGCTGGCCGAGGAGGGCGGGCCGGCCGAGGACTGGGCGCGGCTG
>CALDYW010000043.1 GCA_937944395.1 uncultured Paracoccaceae bacterium
GCTGGGGCGCGGGGCTGCGGCGCGGGGCTGCGGCGCGGGGCTGGGGCGGGAAGGCGGCGGCGGCCTGCCGCCCGCATCGCGCGACCGCGCGCGCCCGTCGCGCGCGCGCGCCGGATCAGCCGTTCTCGCGCAGGACCTGACCGGCGAGGTAGAGCGAGCCGCAGATCAGGATGCGCGCGCCGGGATCGGCGGCGGCGATGTCGGCCACCGCCTCGGCGACGCCGGCCGCCGCCACGGCGCGGTGGCCGGCCTCGAGCGCGGCCGCGAGCGTCTGGGCGGCGTCGAGCGTGTTGCGCTCGCCGGGGATGCTGACGGCATGCAGGCTCTGCGCCGCCGGCGCGAGCGGGCGGAGGAAGCCGCGCACGTCCTTGGTGTTGAGCATCCCGACGATCAGGTGCACGGGCTTCGGCGGCAGCCGCGTCAGCGTCTCGGCGATGGCCTCGCCGGCGGCCGGGTTGTGGCCGCCGTCGAGCCAGAGCTCGCAGGCGCCCGCCGCCGCGACCAGCGGCCCCCGCCGCAGCCTCTGCATCCGCGCCGGCCATTCGGCCCGGGTCACCGCCGCCGCGCAGGCGGCCTCGCCCTGCCCGAGCGCGCGCAGCGCGCGCAGCGCGGCGCCCGCGTTCTGCACCTGGTGGGCGCCGATCAGGTTCGGCAGCGGCAGGTCGAGCAGCCCGGTCGAATCCTGGAAGGCGAGCCGCCCGCGTTCCTCCCACACCAGCCAGTCCCGCCCGTGGGCGTAGAGCGGCGCGGCCAGCGCCGCGGCCCGGGCGGCGATGACCTCGAGCCCCTCGGGGCGCTGCGGGCCGGCGACGCAGGGCACGCCCGGCTTGATGATGCCGGCCTTCTCGGCCGCGATCTGCGCGATCGTGTCGCCGAGATACTGTTCGTGATCGAAGGAGACGGGCGTGATCACCGTCAGCGCCGGGCGGTCGACGACGTTGGTGGCGTCGAGCCGGCCGCCGAGGCCGACCTCGAGCAGGGTCCAGTCGGCCGGGGTGCGGGCGAAGGCCAGCAGCGCCGCGGCGGTGGTGATCTCGAAGAAGGTGACGGGCTCGCCGGCATTCACCGCCTCGCACTCGTCGAGAAGGGCGGCGAGGGCGGGCTCTGCGATCAGCCGCCCCGCCAGCCGGATGCGCTCGTGGAAGCGGGCGAGGTGCGGCGAGGTGTAGACATGCACGCGCGCCCCCGCCGCCTCGAGCCCGGCGCGGATCATCGCCGTGGTCGAGCCCTTGCCGTTCGTCCCGGCGACGTGGATCACCGGCGGCAGGGCGCGCTCGGGGTGCCCGAGGCGGGCGAGCAGACGATGCATCCGCTCGAGCGAGAGGTCGATGCTCTTCGGATGCAGCGCCATCAGCCGCGCGAGAATCGCGTCGGAGGCGGGCAGGGCCGTGGTATCGGGGCGGGGCAGGGTCACGGGTGGGGGGTCCGGGGCGCGGCGGATCAGGGGCGGATCAGGGGCGGCGCGGCGCCCCGGCGGCGTCGGCGCGGGGCGGCTCGGGGGGCGCGGGGGCAACCGCGGAGGGCGCCGGCAGGTCGCCCTTCACCGCCGGCGGGAGGTTCATCAGCAGACGCACCAGCACGATCAGCTCGTCGCGCAGATCCTTGCGGTGCGTCACGCGGTCGAGCATCCCGTGGTCGAGCAGGTATTCGGCACGCTGGAAGCCTTCGGGCAGCTTCTCGCGGATCGTCTGCTCGATCACCCGCGGTCCGGCGAAGCAGATCAGCGCCCCCGGCTCGGCGATCTGGACATCGCCGAGCATCGCGAAGGAGGCGGTGACGCCGCCGGTCGTGGGGTGCGTGAGCACCACGATATAAGGCAGCCCGGCCTCCTTCACCATCTGGATCGCGACCGTGGTGCGCGGCATCTGCATCAGGCTGAGGATGCCTTCCTGCATGCGGGCGCCGCCGGCGGCGGTGAAGACGATCAGCGGCCGGCGGCCCTTGACCGCGCGCTCGGCCGCGGCGATCAGCGCGTTGCCGACGAACATGCCCATCGAACCGCCCATGAAGGCGAAATCCTGCGCGGCGGCGACGATCGGGGTGCGGCCGATCTCGCCCTCGGCGACCAGCATCGCCTCCTTCTCGCCGGTGGCCTTCTGGGCCGCCTTCATCCGTTCCGGGTAGCGCTTCTGGTCGCGGAAGCCCAACGGGTCGGGCAGGGGCTCGGGCACCCGGATCTCGGTGAAGGCGCCCGCATCGAACAGCCGCAGGAACCGCTGGCGCGGGCTGATCGCCATGTGGTGCTGGCAGTTGGTGCAGACCTGGAGATTCTCGGCCAGTTCCCGGTGGAACAGCATCTGCCCGCACTCGGGACACTTGGTCCAGAGATTCTCGGGCAGTTCCCGGCGCGAGAACAGCGAGTTGATCTTCGGCCGGACGTAGTTGGTGATCCAGTTCATTCGTCGGCCGCTTCCGCCAGGTCGGCGCCGGAGATAATCAGCAACTGGGCGTGATGCAATCGTGCGCCGGCGGCGCGGGAGCGCGGCGTGCCGAAGACGGCGTCGAGAACCGTGCGCAGCGGTCTTCCGCGGAGGACCGCGCGGACGATGGGCGCGAGGCCGCCGACCCTGGCCGGGGCCGGGGCGACGCTGTGGCCGGCCCCGGGAACGGCGATCATCCGGGCCTGCAGGTCGTGGCCGGTCAGGCGCTGCCAGACGAAGCGCGCATCGGCGATCCGGGTCGGGTCATGGACGACCACGGGATCGTGCGGGCCGGGCGGCAGCGCCCTGGGGCGATGGCGGTCGCGGGCCGGCTCTGCGCTGGCGAGCGCGTCCGGCCGTTCGCGCCGGAGCGGCGGCACCGCGACCCGCGGCGCGAAGGCGAGCGATTCGCAGCCCAGCGCCCCGGCGGCGCAGATCGCAAGGAAGCCGCCGAGGCCTGCGCCGATCGTCACGACCCGCTCGTGCCCGGCGAGGAGCGGCGCGAGGATGCGGCCGGAGCGCTGGGGCGTGAGCCCGTCGAAAGAGGCCGACCGGCTGCCCCGCGTCCCGACCAGGGTGAACCGCTCGCGCCGCGCGATGCGACCGAGGCAGTCGGGCAGGGGGCTGTTGCCCGAGCTCCGGTGGAAGGAACGGACGAGGGAGGATGACCGGGCCGTTCCGCGGACCAGGCGGACCGTCCGGCTTTCGGCCCTTTCGAGGATTTCGGGGTCAGGGGTGGGCATCGGTCGCGAGCCTTCGGGAGGTCCGGTGGAGCTGCCGGCGGCGCAGGGCGAGAACGACGAGGCGCCAGACCGCCAGAAGGAAGACGAGGTTGAACGCCAGCGATACGGCCATCGGCCCCGTATCCGCCATCGTGTAGGGGGTGCGGTAGAGCGCGAGGCCGGTGATCGTGCCCGACACGGAGATCACGAGCAGCCCGAAGGCGTTGTTCACGAAGTGCAGGCCGATCGCCGCGCCGATGCTGCCGCTGCGCCGCGTGAGGTCGGCGGCGATCAGGCCGAACACGAAGGTCGTGGCGAGGATGCCCCAGACCAGGGTTCCCGCCTCCGCGTTCCAGTGCAGCGCCGCGAACCCGGCCGAGGGCAGGACCATCCAGATCGCCGGGTGACGGAACCGTGCGGCAAGTTGCGACTGCAGGTAGCCGCGGAACAGCGCCTCCTCGGCGGTCACCTGCAAAAGCAGGAGCGGCAGCGCCAGCGGCAGCCAGCGCAGCCAGAGCTCGAAGGGCAGCCCCGGCAGCAATGCCGGCTCGAGCAGCGTGCCGAGCGCCAGGACGAGGCCGTAGGACGGAAGCGCCACGGCGGCGGCGACGGCGAAGCCGCCGAGCGTCGGGCCCCAGCCGCCGAACAGGCTTCCGGCACTGCGGAAGTGGCAGGCGGACACCGCCAGCAGGGTGCCGAGCAGCATGCCGCCGAAGGTGGCAAGCAGCAGCGCCGCCGCGGCCGGGTCGGCGGGTCGCGCCAGCGCATTCAGCCGTCCGAGGAACTGCATCGGGCCGACGGCGGCGAACAGCCCCGCGACCAGCAGCGCCAGGAACCCCGCGTAGGTGAACACGACGACCGCGAGCCCGAGGCCGAGGCGCCAGAGCTCGCAGCGCGCCGGGGCGGCCGCGGCCGTGCTGCCGCTGCTGTCGATCACCGATGGCCCTCTGCCGTCCTGACTGCCGTCTCGCCGGGACCATCGCCCGGAATTGGCCGGTCGTCCATCCTTCGAGTCGTCCATCCTTCGAAACGCAGGGTGCGGGGCCGGTCGGAGCGGCGTGCGACCTCCTGCCGCGTCGGCGCGCCGCCGCGGCGGATGCCCCGAGGCGGGCCGGGTCCGCCGATGCGCGCCGGGCCGATGCGCGCCCGATGGCCTGCGTCCTGCCCGGGCGATGAGGCCTGCCCGGCCCGGTCCGCGGCAGCCCGGCGCACCGGAGGCACCGGCGGCGGGCGGCGCCGCGGAACTGTCTGCCTCGCCCCCCCCCGCCCCTCTCGGGAGCCTCCGGGGTCCGGTCGCTGCCCGCGGGATGCTTGCGGTCCGGAAACGGGGGCGCGCGGCGCGCCCCCGCGGGCAGCAACCGAGCACGGCGGCGCCCGGGACGGGCGGCATGAGCGCGGCCCGGCCGCGGGCCGATCGCGCCTTGCCGGGCCGGCCGGGCGCCGGTATCCAAGGCCGCGAGAGAGCCCGGGAGGACCCCCATGACCCTGCGTTTCGACAAGTCGAGACTCCCCAGCCGCCATGTGACCGAGGGCCCCGACCGGGCGCCGCAACGCAGCTACTTCTACGCCATGGGGCTTTCGGAGGAGGAGATCCATCAGCCCTGGGTGGGGGTCGCGACCTGCTGGAACGAGGCCGCGCCCTGCAACATCGCGCTGAGCCGCCAGGCGCAGGCGGTGAAGATGGGGGTGAAGAAGGGCGGCGGCACGCCGCGCGAGTTCACCACGATCACGGTGACCGACGGCATCGCCATGGGCAACGAGGGGATGCGCTCGTCGCTGGCCAGCCGCGACGCCATCGCCGACACGGTCGAGCTGACGATGCGCGGGCACAGCTACGACGCGCTGGTGGGGCTTGCGGGCTGCGACAAGAGCCTGCCGGGGATGATGATGGCGATGGTGCGGCTCAACGTGCCCTCGGTGTTCATCTACGGCGGGTCGATCCTGCCCGGGCGGCTGGACGGGCGCGATGTCACCGTGCAGGACGTGTTCGAGGGCGTCGGGCGGCACCAGGCCGGCACGATGACCGAGGCCGAGCTGGCCATCCTCGAGCGCGTCGCCTGCCCCTCGGCCGGGGCCTGCGGCGCGCAGTACACGGCGAACACCATGGCCTGCGTCTCCGAGGCGCTGGGGCTGGCGCTGCTCAACTCCTCGGGCGCGCCCGCGCCCTACGAGAGCCGCGACGCCTTCGGCGAGGCGTCGGGCGAGGCGGTGATGCGGCTGATCGAGCGCGGCATCCGCGCCCGCGACATCGTCACCCGCAGGAGCCTCGAGAACGCCGCGCGCGTGGTTGCCTGCACCGGCGGGTCCACCAACGCCGCGCTGCACCTGCCGGCGATCGCGCACGAGGCGGGGATCGACTTCGACCTGTTCGATGTCGCCGACATCATGCGCGACACGCCCTATTTCGTGAACCTGCGGCCCGGCGGCGACTATGTGGCCAAGGATCTCTACGAGGTGGGCGGCGTGCCGGTGGTGATGAAGGAACTGCGCAAGGCGGGACTTCTGCACGAGGACTGCCTGACCGCCTCGGGCCGGACGATCGGGGAGGAGCTCGACCTGATCCGCGGCGAGCCCGACGGGCGGGTGATCCACCCGATCACCGCACCCCTGTCGCGCACCGGCGGCGTGGTCGGGCTGCGCGGCAACCTCGCGCCCGAGGGCGCGATCGTGAAGGTCGCCGGGATGACCCCCGAGGAGCAGGTGTTCGAGGGCCCCGCGCGGGTGTTCGAGAGCGAGGAGGAGGCCTTCGCCGCCGTCAAGGCGCGGGCCTACGAGGCCGGCGACGTGATCGTGATCCGCAACGAGGGGCCGAAGGGCGGGCCGGGCATGCGCGAGATGCTGGCGACCACCGCGGCGATCAGCGGGCAGGGGATGGGCAAGAAGGTCGCGCTGATCACCGACGGCCGGTTCTCGGGCGCGACGCGGGGCTTCTGCGTCGGCCATATCGGCCCCGAGGCGGCGGTGGGCGGGCCGATCGGGCTGTTGCGCGACGGCGACCGCATCCGCCTGAACGCGGTGACCGGCGAGTTGAGCGTGGACCTGAGCGAGGCCGAACTGGCCGCGCGCCGCGCCGCCTGGCCGGGTCCGCGGCCCACGCTCTACACCTCGGGCGCGCTGTGGAAATATGCCCAGCTGGTCGGGCCGGCACGGGACGGCGCGGTGACGCATCCCGGTGCGGCGGGCGAGAGCCACGTTTACGCCGATATCTGAGGCGCCGCGCCGGCGCCCTTCGGCCGGGCGCCGCCGTCGTTCTTGAATCGGAAACGATTGTCGCGGATGCTGCGGCCGGGCAGGATTGGCCTAGCCGCGGGCACCGATGGGGATCGACAGTCTGATCGACCGTTTCTCGCATCGCCGGGCGCTGGCGCGCTGGGCAGCGGCAGCCGCGAGGGCCGAGACGGCGGACCTCGAGACGCTGCGGCGCGACCTTGCCCGCGCCCGCCAGCTGCGCCGCCGGATCGACCGGCTGGTGCATGTCGCCGAGGGGCGTCTGGCGCTGCCCTACATCGGGTCGAACGCGATGCGCCGGCCGCTCGGGGCCGACTGGCTCTGGCGGCCCGAACTCTGGCGCGGGCCGATGGTGCCCTTCGGCCAGGCGGCGGTCGAGAACCGCACCCGCTTCGGCGAGGAGGCGACGATCTTCCACGACTGCGCCATCTCGGAACTGACCTTCCGGCAGATCCGCAACACGCGCGAGCTGGATCTTGCGCCCTTCGGCGTGCGGCTCGACGTGCTCCGCTTCGACGGCAGCTTCCTCAGCCTCGTGCTCGATCTGCCGCCTCAGGCGGTGCAGGGCCTGACCCGGCGGCACCTGGTGCGCTTCGAGTGCATGGTGGAGCTCGAGAAGCCCCTGGAGATCTTCGTGCGGCTGAACATCCGGCACGGACCGAACACCGAGCAGATGGTGCGCGAGCTGCCGATGGAGGCGACCGAGATGGCGGTGGACTTCGACCTTGCCTACAGCAAGCTGAACGAGAAGCGGGTGGAGAAGGCCTGGATCGACATCATCTTCGAGGGCGCCGAACTCAACCAGATCACCCTGCGCGACGTGACGATGAGCCGCCGCCCGCGGGCCGAGCTGTGAGGTGCCCCCGGTGACCGCCTTCGCGCTCGAGAAGCTGCGCTTCGTCGGCGGCGTCTGGGAGGGCTGGCTGTCGGCCTCGGGCAGCGGCGCGGCCGCCACCGCACTGCCCGAGATCGAGGCCACACACCTCGACGCCCCCCTTCCGGGGGTCGAGGTGCGGCCCGAGGCGGGCGGCTGGCGGGTGCGCGTGCCGGTGCCGGCGGCGATCCTGTCGGAGGGGGTGCAGACGGTGCTGATCCGCGACCGGGCGGCCGGCGAGACGCTGGCCTCTGTCGCCATCGTGGCGGGCGAGCCGGTCGAGGACGACATCCGCGCCGAGATCGACCTGCTGCGGGCGGAACTCGACATGCTGAAGCGCGCCTTCCGCCGGCATTGCCGGGAGACGATGTAGGCGCCGGCGATGCCGGCGCCGGCGCCCCTCGCCCGCCCCTCGCCCGCCCCTTGCCCGCCCCTCTTGCCCGCTGCCGGGCGCCTGCCGGCCGGCCGCCGCTGCCTGCCGCGGCCGGCGCGGCGGCCTCGGGCGGCCGGATCCCGCGGGACGCGGCCGGGCTCCGCCCCGGGATGACGGGCGATGACCGGACGGCGGGCGATCGGCGGGCGCCTGTGGTCGCTCCGCCGGCCGGCTTGGCGCGCAGCGGCTGTCAGCGGCCGCCGCCGGATGCGGCCGGCGGCGGGGGTGCCCCGGGGCGGGGCTGGCGGCGGGTCATCCGCGGCGGGGGCGGCCGGTCGGGGGCGGGAC
>CALDYW010000044.1 GCA_937944395.1 uncultured Paracoccaceae bacterium
GGCGGAGGCACGGTTTCCGGGCGTTCCCGCCGCCCCCTTCGCGCAGTGCGTCGTGGCCGAGGCGCGGCCGAACGAGTTGCGCACCCTGGCCGCCGCGGCCGGGCAGGGTGCGCCCGAGCCGGCGGTTGCGGCGGTGCGGACCGTGGTGCAGCGCCAGCCGGCGCTGAACTGCATCATCGGCGCCGGGCTCGGGCCGGCGCTGGTGGCCTCGCAACAGGGCGCAACATGAGCAGGACGGCGCAGCCGGACGGGCCCGCCCGGCGCGCGCCCGCCGCCCGCCCGGGCCGGGGCCGCATCGCGTGAGGCAGGATCCGTCCCGCCCCGGCGCCCCGGCGCGCCTGCCGGTGCCGCTGCACATCCGCGTGCCCTCGGCGCATCTGCCCGCCGGCTTCGGGCAGGATGCGGCGCGCGACCTGGCGTCGCTGGCCGAGGATACCCGGGGCAGCGTCGGGGCCTGGCTGCTGCGCACCTCGGCCGAACTGCGCCGCGCCGGCGTGCCCGCCAGCCTGTCGCCGGAAACGCGCGCCGGCGCGATCAACCTGACCGAGCCGCTGACCTTCGGCCGGCGCGACCGGCTGAACGACCATTTCCTGCTGCTCGCCCGCGGCGACGGCCATGCCTCGGCGCTGGCGAATTTCGTCATCCACCAGAACGGCCTGGTTCCGCCATCGGGGACTTCGGCCAACCTCTGGCTCTGGCCGCAACCGGGGATCCTGCCGCGCGATCCCGCCCGCGGCCACCGGGTCGAGCGGCTGACCTACAAGGGCGTGCCCTGGAACCTCGACGAGCGGTTCCGCTCGCAGGCGGCGCGGGCCGCGCTCGCCGCGGAGGGATTCACCTTCGAGATGCCCGCGGGCGACCCGAAGGCGCAGGAGCGCGCCTGGCGCGACTACCGCGACGCCGACGTGGTGCTGGCGGTGCGAAACCTGACCCTGAAGGATGCGGCCTCGAAACCCGCCTCGAAGCTCGTCAACGCCTGGATCGCCGGATTGCCGGCGCTCCTCGGCCCCGAGCCGGCCTATCGCGAACTGCGCCGCAGCGCGCTCGACTACATCGAGGTGCGCGACATGGCCGAGGTGATCGCGGCGCTCGTCCGCCTGCGCGCCGATCCCGGCCTCTACCGCGCGATGGTCGAGAACGGCCGCCGGCGCGCCGCCGACTTCGCGCCCGACCGGCTTGTGTCGCAATGGCTCGACCTGCTGGCCGGCCCGGTGACGCGCGCCTTCCGCGCCTGGGAGGCGATGCCGCGCGCCTTGAGGTTTGCCCGGGTCGGCGCCATGCTTCTCGCCGAACCCGGCCGCAGGCGGGCGCATCGCCGCGCCGTCCTGCACGGCCCGCGCCTTCTGGACCCGACCTGACGCAAGCCCCGCATCCGACCAACCTGGACAGGCAAGGATCATGGTGCAACTCACCCTGCCGAAGAACTCGAAGATCCGCACCGGCCGCGCATGGCCGCGCCCCGAGGGCGCGAAGAACGTCCGGAAGTTCCTGATCTACAGATGGAATCCCGACGACGGCGAGAACCCGCGGGTGGACACCTACTTCGTGGACACCGACAGTTGCGGGCCGATGGTCCTGGACGCGCTGATCTGGATCAAGACCGAGATCGACCCGACGCTGACCTTCCGCCGCTCCTGCCGCGAGGGCATCTGCGGCTCCTGCGCGATGAACATCGACGGGTCGAACACGCTGGCCTGCATCCGGGGCATGGACGAGATCCGCGGCGACGTGAAGATCTATCCGCTGCCGCACATGCCGGTCATCAAGGATCTGGTGCCCGACCTCACCCATTTCTACGCCCAGCACGCCAGCATCATGCCCTGGCTCGAGACCCGGACGAACCCGCCCGCGAAGGAGTGGCGGCAGTCGATCGAGGACCGCCGCAAGCTCGACGGGCTCTACGAATGCGTCATGTGCGCCTCCTGCTCCACCGCCTGCCCCTCCTACTGGTGGAACGGCGACCGCTACCTCGGGCCCGCGGCGCTGCTGCATGCCTACCGCTGGATCATCGACAGCCGCGACGAGGCGACCGGCGAACGGCTCGACGACCTCGAGGATCCGTTCAAGCTCTACCGCTGCCACACGATCATGAACTGCGCCAAGACCTGCCCGAAGGGCCTGAACCCGGCGAAGGCGATCGCCGAGATCAAGCGGCTGATGGTGGAGCGGGTGGTCTGATCCCCGCCGCGTCGCACCGCGTCGCGCCGCCCCGTCGCGCCGCCCGGTCGCACCGCCCCGTCGCGCCGCCCCGTCGCACCGCCCGGTCGCGCCGCCCTGTCGCGCCGCCCCGGGAGGCGGCCGCTGCGGCGCCGGCACCGACCGGGGCGCGGCGGAGCCGGTCAGGCCGACAGGATCAGCCCGCTTGCGGCCTCCCACCAGAGGGTGACCTCGGCCCCGGGCTCGGGCGGTGCGGCCGCGCCCCCGGCATGGGCCACCAGCGCGACCAGCGCGCGGCCGTCGGCCGCGGCGCGCAGGTGCACCAGGCTGCGGTCGCCGAGGAAGGTGCGCGCGCTCACCCGCGCCGCCAGCCGGTTCGCGCCCGCGCCCGGCGCCCCGCCGATCCGCAGCCGCTCGGGCCGCACCGCCGCCACCGCCGCGGCGCCGGCGGCAAGGCCCGGCCCCGGCAGCCCGCGCAAGCGCCCGAACGGGCCGCCGTCGAGCTCGGCCGGCCCCGGCCCGCCGGGGTCGGTCACGGTTCCGGGAATCAGGTTCATGGTGCCGAAGAACCCCGCCACGCGCGCATCCGACGGACGCAGGTAGAGGCCCTCGGGCGTGTCGGTCTGCAGGATGCGCCCGCCCTCCATCACCGCGATCCGGTCGGACAGCGCCAGCGCCTCGTCCTGGTCGTGGGTGACGAAGACGAAGGTGATGCCGAGCCCCGCCTGCAGCGCCCGGAGCTCCACCTGCATCTCCTCGCGCAGCTTCTTGTCGAGCGCCGAGAGCGGCTCGTCGAGCAGCAGCACCTTGGGCCGCAGCACCAGCGCCCGCGCCAGCGCCACCCGCTGCCGCTGGCCGCCCGAAAGCTGGTGCGCCGCCCGCCCGCCGAGGCCCCGCATCTGCACCATGGCCAGCGCCTCCTCGACCCGGGCCGCGGCGGCGGCGCCGCGCACCCCCTGGTAGCGCAGGCCGTAGCCCACGTTCTCGGCGACGCTGAGATGGGGGAAGATCGCGTAGGACTGGAACACCATGTTGGTCGGCCGCCGGTTCGGCGGCACGCCGGTCATGTCCTGGCCGTCGATCCGCACCCGCCCGGCGGTCGGGGTCTCGATGCCGGCGAGGATGCGCAGCAGCGTGGTCTTGCCGCAGCCCGAGGGGCCGAGCAGGGCGAAGAACTCGCCCGCGGCGATCCCGAGGCTCACACCCTCGAGCGCGGTCACCGGTCCGAAGCGCTTGGCGACCCGGTCGATCTCGATCAGCGGCGTCATTCACAGCCCCCCGGCCCGGTCGGCCGGCAGACCGCGCCGGCGGATCACCTCGGTGAGGATCACCAGCAGCGCCGAGCCGAAGAGGATCAGCGAGCCCAGCGCCAGGGTGCCCGGCAGGCGGTTGGGAAACCGCAGCTGGCTGAACAGGAACACCGGCAGGGTGTTCCGCGTGCCGGTCAGGAAGAACGAGATCACGAATTCGTCGAAGGAGATGATGAAGGCCAGCAGCAGGCTCGAAATCACCCCGGGCAGAGCGAGCGGCAGGGTGACGCGCCGGAAGGTGCCGAAGCCGCCGGCGCCGAGGTCGCCCGAGGCCTCCTCGAGGCTGGGGTCGAAGCCTTCGAGCCGGCTCATCAGCACCGCAAGCGAGAACGGCAGCGCCACCACCAGATGCCCCGCCGCCACCGTCCACAGCGAGAGCTGGACCCCGAGGATCCGGATCAGGATCACGAGCAGCGCCACCCCCAGCACGATCGAGGGCACCACGAGCGGCAGCATCATGAACCCCGTCACCAGCGCCCGCCCGGGGATGCGGTGCCGCGTCAGCGCCAGCGCGGCGGGCAGCGCCAGCGCGGTCGCCGCCGCCGACACCCCCAGCGCCACCGTCAGGCTGTTCCGCAGCGCCTCCATCATCGAGATGTTGGCCGCCATGCCCGCGTAGTGGCGGGTGGTGAAGCCTGCGAGCGGGAATGTGGCGAAGTTCGAATCGTTGAACGAGAACAGCGGCATCAGCAGCACGGGGCCGTAGAGGAAGGCGACGAAGGCCACCGCATACCAGGTCAGGGCGTCGCGCCGCGGGCTCATGCCCCTGCCCGCGCCCGCATCCGCCGCCAGCCGATCGCGCGCAGGAACACAAGCACCAGCGCGGCGATGACCAGCATCATCACGATCGAGACCGCCGCCCCCATCGGCGCGTTGTCCTGCCGGGTGAAGAGCTGCTGCACCAGGCTGCCGATCATCGTGCCCTGGGTGCCGCCCACCAGCGTCGGCGTCACGTAGTCGCCGACCGTGGGGATGAACACCAGAAGCGTCGCGGCGACGGTGCCCGGCATCGACAGCGGCAGGGTGATCCGCCGCAGCCGCGCCCACCGGCTGTCGCCGAGATCGGCCGCCGCCTCGAGCAGCGACCGGTCGATCTTCTCGAGGCTGACGTAGATCGGCAGCACCGCGAAGGCGATCCAGGAGTGCGTCAGCGTGATCATCACCGCGACCGGATTGTAGAGCAGGAAGTCCAGCGGCTCGCCGATCACGCCGAGCGCGATCAGCCCCGAGTTCACCGCGCCGTTGTAGCCGAGCACGATCTTCCAGGAGAAGACGCGCAACAGGTAGCTGGTCCAGAACGGCACGGTCAGCAGGATGATCCAGGCGGCCTTGCCGCGCCTGACCCGGAAGGCCAGGAAGTAGGCCATCGGCCAGGCGACCAGGATCACCGCCGCCGTCGCCGTCAGCGACATCGCCAGCGACTTGACCAGAAGGATCGCCGGCACCGGATAGGCGAAGGGGAAGGGGATGCCGTTCCACCAGGTGGGCGGGCCGGGCTCGACGATGCGCCAGTAGTTGGCCAGCGTGAAGGTCCGGTCGATCTCGAACCCGGTCTGCGTCCAGAAGCTCAGGAGCACCAGCGCGCCGAGCGGCGCGGCCAGCGCCGCCGCCATGACCAGGAACGCGGGCGCCAGAAGCGCCGGACCCGCCGTTCGCCGCATGACCGGCTGTCCGCCGCGCTAGCGAAGCGCCTTCACGTCGCTCCAGACGCGGTTGTGCTCGTTCTGCACCGCGTCGGGCGGCGTGCGGAACAGGATCGCGCTTTCCATCACCGCGACCGGATCCCGCAGCCCCATCGCGGCGACCGCGTCGGGATCGGCGATCTCGAAGGACTTCATGTTGGCATGGCCGTAGCCCGAACCCTCGATCAGCAGCTTGCCGGTCTCCGGGCTCAGCCAGGCATCGATGAAGTCGTAGGCCAGCGCCTCGTCGGCCCTGCCCGAGTTCAGGAGCGTCAGCCCGCAGAACCAGGTGAACAGCCCCTCGCGCGGCACCGCATAGGCCACCGGAATGCCCTCGGCCTGAAGGTTCTTGACCAGATCGTTCCAGGCGTAGGCCGCGACGATCTCGCCCGAGGCCATCGCCTGCTGCACCTCCGAGGCATCGGTCCACAGGAAACGGCTGATCTCGACGCCCTTGCGCCCCCAGGTCCGCGCCGCCTGCTCGAGCGCCGCGCCGCTGAGCGCATAGGCCTCGTCGTAGCTCATGCCGCCCACCATGGCGCCGATCTGGATCAGCAGCTCGTTGTCGAGCATCGACACCCGGCCCCTGTAGGCGTCGTCGAAGAAGATGCCCCAGGTCGGATCGGCGGCGAAGGCGGGGTCCACCAGGTCGGGGCGGTAGGCGATCGACGAGTTGCCCCAGTCGGCCGGCGCCATCACCACGCGCCCGTCCGTCAGCACGCCCTCGGCGGTCTTGAGCGCGGGGAAGATGTCGGGCCAGTGCGACAGCCGCGCGGTGTCGATCTCCCGCGCGAGGCCGGCGCTGACGAAGCGGCTCACCGAATAGTTGCAGGGGTGCATGACATCGGCGGCGAACCCCGCGCGGACCTTGGCCAGCGCCTCCTCCTCGCCGCCGAAGACCGCGAAGTCCGGGGTGCGGCCATGCTTCTCGACGAAGGCCGGGATGTAGTCGGCCACGTCGTAACCCGCCCATTCGAGGCAGACCAGCGGCCCGGACGCCCGCGCGCGCACCGGAACCAGGATCGCCCCCACCCCGAAGGCGCCCGCAGAGGCCAGCATCTCGCGCCGGCTCATCCGCCCCTGCGCCATCCGGTCGATGAACCTGATCCGCTGCATCGCGCGCCCTCCCCGGTCCCGGTGCCGGCAGCATGACACCGCATCCGCCGGCGACAAAGCGGAAACTGCAGGCGCCGCCGCGCGGCGGGCCCGTGCGGCGGGCGCGGTGCCCGGCCGGCCGAGGGGCGCCGGCCGCCGGGCCGCCGGCGACCCGATGCGCGCGCAGCCTTGCCAGAGGTCCGCAACGGGGGCCACTGTCGCGATGCTGCCCCCCGCCACCCGCCCGCACCGGAGGTTCCATGCCGAGCGCCGACACCGTGGTTCTGAACGCCGACATCCGCACGCTCGACCCGCTCGCCCCGCGCGCCGAGGCGCTGGCGATCGCCGCGGGGCGGGTGCTGGCCGTCGGACCCTCGGCCGAGATCGCGGCGATGGCGCGCAAGGGCACCGAGGTGATCGACGCCGGCGGCCGGATGGTCCTGCCCGGGTTCCAGGACACCCACATCCACCTCCAGGACAGCGGCCAGGACTACAGCCAGAACGCCGACCTGACCGCGGCGCGCACGCCGGACGAGATCGTGGCGACGCTCGCCGCCTTCGCCGCGACCAGCGGCCGCCCCTGGGTCTGCGGCACCGGCTGGTATTCGGGCATCTTCGGCGCCCATAACCTCGACGCCGCCCTGCTCGACCGCGCGCTGCCCGACCGGCCCTGCCTGATCGTCGCCTCCGACGGGCACAACGGCTGCATCAACTCGGCCGCGATCCGCGCCACCGGCCTCGGCCGCGACACCGCCGACCCGCCGAACGGCCATTTCGTGCGCGACGCCGCCGGCCGGCCGACCGGGCACCTCTACGAGACGGCGGTGGCCTGGGTCGAGGCGCGGATGCCGCCGCCCTCGGACGACGACTTCGCCGCCGGCGTGCTCTGGGCGCAGGCGCTCGCCCACCGGCACGGGATCACCGGCGTGCTCGACGCCAAGGTCGAGGAGCGGCATGTGCGCGTCTATCGCCGCCTCGCGGCGGCCGGGCGGCTGACCCTCAAGGTCGCGGCGACGGCGCTGGTGACGGCGGACGACAGCCCGGCGCAGGCGGTCGAGCGGCTGTCGGCCTTCCGCGACGCCCCCGAGGGGCCGTTCCGCGTGCACTCCGCCAAGTTCTTCCTCGACGGCGTGATGGAGAACCGCACCGCGGCGATGATCGCGCCCTACGCCGACGCGCAGGGCGGCAACGCGCCGCTGATGTTCGCCCCGGACCGGATCGCCGCGCTCTTCGCCGCCGTCGATGCGGCGCGGTTCCAGATCCACGTCCACGCCATCGGCGACCGGGCGGTGAGGGCCGCGCTCGACGGCATCGCCGCGGCGCGGGCGCGGAACGGCGCCTGGCCGGCCCTGCACCAGATCGCCCATGTGCAGTGCCTCGACCCGGCCGACGCGCCGCGCTTCCGCGCCCTCGCGACGATGGCCAACGTCCAGCCGCTCTGGGCGCGCCACGAACCCTCGGTCACCGACGTGGCGGTGCCGATGGCCGGGCCGCGGCGGGCCCGGCTGATCTACGCCTTCCGCACGCTCCTCGATGCCGGGGCGCGGCTCGCGCTGTCCTCGGACTGGGGCGTCTCCACCCTGAACCCATTCCCGATCATCGAGACGGCGGTGACCCGCCAGCCGCCGGCGCGCGAGGCCGACCACCCGGTGTTCCTGCCCGAACAGCGGATCACCCGCGCCGAGGCGCTTGCGGGCTACACCACCGAGGCGGCCGCGGCGGCCTGGCGGTCGGACACGACCGGCAGCCTCGCGCCCGGCAAGGCCGCCGACCTGATCGTGCTCGACCGCGACATCCTCGCCTGCGACGCCCGCGCGATCGGCGAGACCGCGGTGCTGCTGACCCTGGCCGACGGCCGGCCGGTCCACCGCGCCGGACCCTTCGGCTGAGCCCGCCGGCGCCGGCCTTCCGCGCCGGCTGCGCCCGCCCCCCGGTCCCGGCGCCCGCCCCCCGGTCCCGGCGCCCTCCGGCGCCC
>CALDYW010000045.1 GCA_937944395.1 uncultured Paracoccaceae bacterium
GAAGGGCAGCGCGCAGGCGAAGAAGGCGCGCAGCGGGTCGTCGTCACGGCCGGCGAGGAACAGAAGCAGGGTTTCGTCCAGCATCAACATCCGCCGCGCGTCGTCGCGGCAGCGTCGGGCCAGAGTGCGCCGCTCCTCCTCGCCCGACCGGCGGAACTGCACGACGATCCACGGATCGTCCGGGGCCTCGGCCCCGATCTCGCGCAGAAGCTGTTCGATGGTCACATCGGCGTGCGCGGCAAGCAGACGAAAGCAGCCGCCGCTCTCGCTGCCGAAGGCGGGGGGCAGGAACCAGTCCGAGACGAGCGGCACATTGATCGACATGGCCATCCCGCGCAGCCTGCCATGGATCGCTTCGCGTCCGGGTCTGATCTCGACACCGCTGAGCCCGATCAGACTGAACATCCGCTCAAGCGTCTGGCACAGGCGGTCGGGCTCTCTCTGACGCAAGGCGTTCTCGGCAGCACCCCAGCGCTCGAGCAGCGTCTGGCTGCGCCTGCGCGTCTGGTCGTCGAGTGCGGCCAGACGCAGCGGGCCAAGGTCCTTGCCGTCGGTCAGCGCCTGCAGGATCTTTCCTCGCCCGATGTTTGCAGCCCGCTCTTCGATGGCGCGCACGAAGCCGGGGAAGAAGTCTTCGAAGAGATCGGGCGCAGCAGCCTCCGGCAGATGCACGGACCGGCCGGCCTGCAGATCGGCGATGGCGTCGTCCACCGTCACGGGGTCGAGCTGATCCAGCCGATCCAGGATGGCGCGGGCGCCTGCGCCATCCGATCGGGTGCAGAGATCGGTCAAGACCTTTCGCTGCCGATCCACCACCGTTGCGCGCATCCGGTCGCGCTGATCCTCAAGGTCGTCAAGGCCGGCGTCCAGTTCGGGAAAGTCGGGCGGCACCAGCGTGCTGCGCAGCCCGTTCGCGGCCGGCAGGGCGACATGATCGCCATCAGGATCGGCCTGCAGGGCTTCGGCGATGGCTGCAAGCTGCGCCAGCTGGCTGTGCGTTCTCCCGGCCTGGTCGAGATCGAGGTTGGCCAGCGTGGCGAAGGACTGGCGCAGCCGCTCGACCCGTTCCAGCGCGCTCGCCCGCATCGCGTGCTGCGCTTCGGCGATCTCCTGCCGGCGCGCCGCGGCAGCCTCGCCTGCGATCGAGCCTGCGGCCTCGAGCCGGCTCAGAAGCGCCTGCGCCGCAAGGATCGCGCCTTCGGCGCGGCGCGCCCGCAGGGCTGCGTCCTCATCCGGCGACAGGCAGGCCGGGTCGGCGAGCGCCCGGGCCAGACGTTGGTCGCGGGCCGCGCGTTCGGCCGCAAGCGCAGGGTCGCCGCCCGTCCAGTCCTGACAGCCGCCGGGAAGGCGCAGAAGCGGGCCCTCCAGAACCTCGCCGGGCGGGGGCGCAGCGGCCGGCACCTCGCCCGACAGAAGCCGATCGAAGGCCGCGAGCTCGCTGCGGAGCAGCGCCGCGAGGGCAGCGTCAAGCCTGTCTGCGGCGTTCCCGGCCGGCGCGGCACCCCGGAGTTGCTGCATCGCCTTGCGTAGCGGACCGAGGGCGACCAGCAGCCGCCGGCGCTGGCTATCGCCGGGCATCGCCCCATCCTGCGCCCGGGCGTCCAGCCAGCCGGCCAGCCGGTCGCAGGCCTCCTGAAGCCGCTCGCAGAACCAGGTCAGGGCCATCCCTTCGATGCGGTCGCGCCGGGGGCGGCCGCTGCGCCGCTCGGCCTGTTCCACGAAGGCCTCCTGCGCCGCGCGGTCGCCGCCGAGTCGGCCGATGAACCCGCGCGCCAGTTGCTCGGCGTCCGGCGCGCCCGCGAGCATCGCCCGGATGATCCTGCCGATCTTGCGATTCGGGTGCAGTTCCTCATGCAGGATGCGGTAGGTCGGCTGATGCATGAACCTGCGGCGCCGCGCATCGTCCCACCAGAGGTGCAGCGCCTCGCAGGCCTGCGGCGCCGCCGCCGCCGTCTGCCGGCCGCCGGGTTCGGCCAAATGGCGCGCGGACAGGCGCACCTCGTGGCCGAGCGCGCCGAGGGCATCGATGAGCCCGGCCCAGGGGGCCAGCACCGCTTCGCCCTGCAGGCCGCGGATCAGGGCGCGGGCGCCGTGGTCGGGGTCGAACAGCGCCGGGCGCAGCAGGGCCGCAAAGGCGACCACGGCCGAGCGCGGGTCCGCCCCGGCGAGAGCGCCCATCATTTCGGCCATGGCGGCGTTGCGCGCCGGATCCGCCAGGTCCTCGCCGCGCCGGATGTGGCGCAGAAGGGCCAGCCCCCGCAGCACTGCTGCCGGCAGCGCGGGCCGTGCCCCCCGCGCCTCGACCAGGCGCGCCGTGTGAAAGGCCAGCGCGATCTCGCCCGCGCGCAGCCAGTGCGTCAGAATGTCATCGGACAGGCTTTCGGCGGGTGGCGAAGCCGGAAGATCGGCCTCGCCTGCCGGACAGGGCGCGGCGGACGTCAGGTCGGCGTCGGGGCGCAATACCGCGGGCTGTGGCGCGCTGCCCGCCAGTCTGTTCCGGGTGGGGCGGCCTCGGCGCCATCGGGTGATGTGTCGTCCTGTCGGCCCGATGATCCTACTTGAGCCGCCAGCTGCACGAACAGCAAATGGACCGCCGCTTCTTCTACGTTTCCAAGCAGCTCATCGGCATCGCGCGCGAAGCGGGCAGAAGGCTCCAGCCCCGGGTTCTGCTGCAGAAGCCAGCGCCGGGCGCGCATGATGAACGTTTTCCTTTCGTCGCCCGCCTGTTTCATCCGCCGGTCGAAGGCGCGCAGGGCCTCGATGCCCGTGTCGCAGGCGACCATCCGGGCCAGCGCCGCATAGAAGGCGTCGTCGTCCTTCAGCTGATCGGCAGGCAGGAACGCGGCGAACAGATCAGCGTTCTCCCGTCGCAGGCTGCGTGCGACGGGGAAATTCCGGCCAAGGAACTCCGGCGACAGCGGCGGGGCATCTTCGTCCGTGGTCCGATGGGTCATGGCGTGGCCTGGTGCATCTGAAGGGCGATGGGGGCGGCGCCGCGGCCGGCCTGCACCTCGAAGGGCGTGGATGACAGGGCGCGGGCCTGTTTCGCGGCGGGAGCGGAAAAATCATGGCGATGGGTTCCCTTGACACACCAGGCGCCAAGCCCCTGATCAAAAATGATGTCCAGCCGCCGCCCGTCGTTCATCCAGACCGAGAGCCGCCGGTAATGCGGCATGTCTGCCTTGGCGCGCAGCTCGATGCTGGCCTGAGGAAGCAGATGGAGCAGAACATCCTGCCGCAGCGCATCGTCGGGGACGTTGTGATGCAGGAAGCGCGGATCGGGCGGGGGGCGGTCGTCGCGGGCCAGCTCCACCGCCAGCGCGGCGCCTTTCGCCCCCGGGGCGGCCTGCAGCACCTCGACCAGAAGCCGCAGCAGATGCGCCTGCAACAGGTAGCGGTCCGAATAGTGCAATCGCGCCACGCCCGCGCTGCGCATCGCGCCGACCTCGAGCGGGGCTTCGCGGGCAAGCCAGTCCCAGAAGCGCCGGCCGAAGCCCTTCGCCGGGCCGTCCAGCGCCGCCCCGGGCCAGAGCAGACGGGCATTCCCCATGCCAAGCTCGATCAGCCGGTCGGCCGACAGCCGATTGCCCGGGTCCGGGGCCGAGGACGGCCCGATCAGCGCCGGGGCGGCGGCGCCCTGCCCCCAGGCCGGGTCGGGCGCGGCCTCGGCCTGTGTGGTGACGGCCAGTGCCTGGCACTCCGACGGTCCGTGCAGATGGCACAGCACCATCGCCCCGCCAGCCTGCGGCAACGCCTCGGCCCGGTGGAGATCGGCAGTGCGCGCCAGGGCGTGCAGCGCAAGCTTCACCGGCAGGGTGAGCCCGGCCGAGGTCAGGGCCGAAGCCAGGACTCCCACCCGGGGGCGGATGCCGGCCTCCTCGAGCCGCGGCAGCAGGCGGCGCAGCGGCCAGCCCGACAGATCCCAGCCGCCCGGATCGCCGTGCAGCCACAGGTCCAGGCCGCGAAGCTGCCCGCGGCGCAGGCGGTCGGCGATCAGCGCTGCCGCCGGGCGCCCCGACAGCTGCGTGACCGGCCCGAAGACCCGCAGTTCGCGCGGCAGGTCCAGCCGCTCGCGCAGGGCCCGCGCCAACGCCAGGGCGCCGGCGCGGTCCAGCGCCAGATCGCGGCTGTTCAGATCGGGGCGCAGGATGCAGGCCGGACAGCCGCGGCGGCAGGCTTCGGGGCAGTCGAGGAGTTCTGCCGCGCGGGTCACGACGGCGGCCAGCATCTCGGGCTCGGCCATCCGCGCCGAAAGCCCCGCCCCGCCGGCGGCGCGGTCGTGCAGGAAGGCCGACAGGCGCGCCTCGCCCGCGGGGCCGACCGAGGGCGCGGCCGAGGGCACGATCTCGGTCGGTTCCACCCCCAGCCGTTCGGCCAGCGCCTCGCGCAGGGC
>CALDYW010000046.1 GCA_937944395.1 uncultured Paracoccaceae bacterium
TACAAACATACCCGGCATGGCCGGAGGGGAGTGAAGATGGCCCGTGATCCCAGATATGATGTGCTGTTCGAGCCGGTCAGGATCGGCCCGGTGACGGCGAAGAACCGCTTCTACCAGGTGCCGCACTGCAACGGCATGGGCCATGCGCACCCCTCGGCCATGGCCGCGATGCGCGGCATGAAGGCCGAGGGCGGCTGGGCGGTGGTCTGCACCGAGCAGGTCGAGATCCACCACACATCGGAACCGAGCCCCGTGGTCGAGGGGCGGCTCTGGGACGACGCCGACCTGCCGGTGTTCGAGCGGATGACCGACCGCGTCCACGAACACGGGGCGCTGGCCGGGATCGAGCCCTGCTACGACGGGCTGGTGACCGCCAACCGCACCAGCCGCGAGGTGCCGATGGCGCCTTCGGCCCGGCCGGTGTTCTACCGCGATCCGGTGCAGGCCCGCGCGATGGATCTGTCCGACATCCGCACGCTGCGGCGCTGGTATGTCGAGGCCGCGCGCCGCGCCCGGCGGGCGGGGTTCGACATCATCTACGTCTACGCCGGCCACGACCTGGGCGCCCTGTCGCACTTCCTGTCGCGCCGGCACAACGACCGCACCGACGCCTACGGCGGCAGCCTCGAGAACCGGGTGCGCCTGCTGCGCGAGGTGCTGATCGACACCAAGGAAGCGGTGGGCGACACCTGCGCCGTCGCGCTGCGCTTCGGGGTCGAGGAACTGCTGGGCGAGGCGGGCCTCAGCTGCGAGGCCGAGGGGCGCGACGTGGTCGAGCTGCTGGCCGAGATCCCCGACCTCTAGGACGTGAACCTGAGCGGCTGGGAGAACGACAGCATGACCGCGCGCTTCGCGGCGCAGGGCTTCCAGGACCGCTGTGTGGCCTTCGTCAAGAAGGTGACCTCGAAGCCCGTGGTCGGCGTCGGCCGCTGCACCTCGCCCGACGCGATGGCGGCGCTCGTAAGGTCCGGCGCGCTCGACTTCATCGGCGCGGCGCGCCCCTCGATCGCCGACCCGTTCCTGCCGCGCAAGATCGAGGAGGGCCGGCCCGAGGACATCCGCGCGTGCATCGGCTGCAACGTCTGCTGCGCCGGTGACACCCGGGGCGTGCCGATCCGCTGCACCCAGAATCCCGCGATGGGCGAGGAATGGCGCCGCGGCTGGCACCCCGAGCGGGTGCCGCCGCGGCGCTCGGCGGCGCGGGTTCTGGTGGTCGGCGCCGGGCCCGCGGGGCTCGAGGCCGCGCGCGTGCTGGGGCTGGGCGGCTGCGCCGTCACCCTGGCCGAGGCCACGCGGCGGCTGGGCGGGCGGATCCCGCGCGAGGCGGCACTGCCGGGGATGAACGCCTACCTCCGCGTCCGCGACTACCGCGAGGGACAGCTCGCCAGGCTGCCGAACGTCGAGGTGTTCCGCGAGAGCCGTCTGACCGCCGAGGACGTGTGCGACCTCGCCCCCGACCACGCCGCGCTCGCCACCGGTGCCGACTGGCGGGCCGACCGCTGGGACGGCCGGGCCCATGTTCCGGTCGCCACCGGCGGTGCCGCGGTTCTGACGGCCGACGACGTGATGGACGGCCGCCTGCCGGAGGGCCCGGCCGTGGTCTTCGACGGCGACGGCTACAACCTGGCCGCCGCCATCGCCGAGCTTCTGTGCAAGGCGGGGCGCGCGGTGACCTATGTCACGCCCTCCGACAGCTTGGCCGACTGGGCGGCCAATACCGCCGAACGCTGGCGGATGCGCACGAGGCTGATGCAGCTTGGCGTCGGCATCGTGACCGGCCACGCGCTGACCGCCTTCGACGGCGCCGCCGCGACACTCGTCTGCCGATACACGGCGGCCGGGCGGACGATCCCCGCGGGCGGTGTGGTGATGGTGACCCAGCGGTTGCCGCGCGACGGGTTGCGGCAGGCGCTCCGCGACCGGGCCGGCGGCGCGGCCGGAGGCCTGCCCTTCACGCTCGCCCGGATCGGCGACTGCGCCGCCCCCGGACTCGTCGCGGCGGCGGTCCATGCCGGGCACCGCTACGGCGTCGAGCTCGAAAGTCCGGCAGAGGCCCGGCGGCCGGCACGCCACGAACGGCCGTCGCCTGCAGCCGCGCCGGCCCGGTGACCGCCAGAGGGAGGAACCGCCATGACCAGCCGTCCGATCCGCCTCGATCCCAGGGGCCCCGGCAGCAGCGGGATGACGCCGATCGCGCTCGACCCGGCGGGGTTTCTCACGCCCCTGCCCCGGCAGCACTGGGACATCCAGTTCAGCGACCCGGCCATCGGCCTGACCGTCGGCGTCTGGGACACGACCACGATGCAGGAAGCGCCTGGGCCCTACCCCGGCGACGAAGTCATTCTGGTGCTGGAAGGCGCCTTCGCGATGGTCGATGGCGAGGGCCGCGGCACCCTGGCCGAGGCGGGACAGAGCGTGGTGTTCCGCAACGGCACCCCGACGAGCTGGCTGCAGCCGGGATACCTGAAGAAGTTCTGCAGAAGTTCTGCCTGCTGCTGCAGGATCCGAAGGCCCCGCCCCCCCGGAGCGCCGGCGCCGAAGCCGGGATCATCGTGCTCGACCCGGGCGCGGAACTGTCCGACACCGATGCAACGACCGTCTCGGAGGTCGGCGCGACGCAGCGCGACCGGACGGTCTTTGCCAATGACACGGGCATGACGACCGTGGGCCTGTGGGACACCACGGCGATGACGACCGAGCCCTGTCCGTTTCCCTGTCACGAGCTCGCACAGGTTCGCGAGGGATCCGTGACCATCACCGCGGAGGACGGGACCGCCGAGACCTTCGGCCCGGGCGACGTGTTCTTCATTCCGAAGGGCACGATCACCCGCTGGCATGTGCCGAGCTACCTGCGCAAGTACTACGCCGCGGTAGACCCCGCCGGGCTGACGGTGCGGGGGGCCTGACACCGCGGGCCCCTGGCCCCGGCGCCGGCGGGGGCGCTGCCCCCGCACCCCCGGGATATTTGCGGACCGGACATGGACAGGGCGCTGGAGACCCGCAAACGGCTGCCGGCGGGCCGCTCCGGCCTGCCGTCGCGGACGCTCGAGCCCGTGCCGGCGCCGGCTCGGGGGCCTTCCGGTGCGGGCGAGGTGCCGGAGCTGCGCCGGGTCGTGGCGGACGATCCGCACGCGATTGGGCGTGCGGGTGAAGCTGCCGGCCGCCGGCATCTGCCGCAGCGACATCCCCTGCCTGCCCGGGGTCTGGGAGCATCCCATGCCGGTGATCCCCGGCCGGGAGTGCTGCGGCGCGATCGACCCGGCCGGGCCGGGCGCACCGGCCTCGCGCCCGGGCGAGAAGGTGGTGCCGGCCGTCACCCCGGCCTGCGGCCGATGCCGCTTCTGCGCCGAGGGGCACAGCGTGCCCTGCGAGAAGGTCGCGCGCGTTGCCGCCACCGGCACGATGCGGGACGACACGACGCGCGTCGTCGAGGCCGGCGGCCGCCCGGTCCATCACCTCGGCCTCGTGTCGAGCTTCTGCGAATGCACCCGTGGTGGCGCACGACGGCGCGATCCCGATCGTGGCGGCGACCCCGGCCGAGGAGGCCGGCCTGCCGGGCTGCGGCGCACTCGCGGGGATCGGCGCGGCGCCGATCCCCGCGCAGGTCCGCCCCGGCGCCGGCGTGGCGGTCTTCGGCTGCGGCGGCGTCGGCCTGTCGGCGGTGCCGCGGGCCGGGGTGGGCAACGCGACCCCGCCGATCGCGGTGGACCTGCGCGAGGAGACGCGCGCCGCTGCGCTGGGCTTCGGGGCCTCGCAGGTCGTCGATGCCGCGCGGGAGGGTCCGGTCGCGGCGGTCCGCCGGATCACCCCGGGGCGGCGCCGACTTCACCTTCGAGGCGACCGGCGTGACCGGGATCGCCGAACCGTGCTGCCGCGCCACCCGGCGCGCGGGGACCACGGTGCCGATCGGCGAGCCCGGCGAAACCGCGCTGGCCGGCTCCCCCTGCCGGATCGCCCGGGACGGGAACCGGCTCATCGGCTCGGGCTACGGTGCGACCCGGCCGCTCGCGGATTTTCCCGAGGTCTTGAGACCGGCGAAGCACGCCCCTATGAACCTGCACGATCTCGTGACCGGGGTCCGGCCGTTCGCGCGCATCAACGACTCGAACGCCCGCATCGGGACCGGAACGGTCAGGCGCAGGGTGCCGCGTTTCGACCGGCATCGCGTCTGACTGCCCGCGACCCCAGCCGAGGAGGCCCCGGATGACCCTTCGCACCGCCCCGAACCCCGCCGCGAAGCGCCGGACCT
>CALDYW010000047.1 GCA_937944395.1 uncultured Paracoccaceae bacterium
CACCGCCCCGGTGGCGCGCGATCTCGCGCCCCGAGCCGACGGCCGCCACCGGGCGGCGGTTCGAGTTTCCGGGCTCGGCCGACCGGTACACCGCCCCCGCCGACATGGCCGATGCCGGCCCGGTATGTCGGGGCATCGTGGCCCGGCGCGGCCTTGTGCCCGATGCGGTGGACAGGCTCGCCTCCCGGTGGCCTTGCGGTGCCGACCTCGGCCGCGAGATCGAAGGCTTCACCGGCACGACCGACAGACGGATGCGCGCAATCACGGCCGACCGAAACGCGCCGCAGAGCTTCTTCGATGCCTTCGACGCGCGGCCGCGCCGCCGGATCATCCCGGCCCGCCCCCGGACCCGAGACGACGAAACCCCGCATCATCCGCATCGCCATCACCGGCTCGCTGCCGCGGAAGGCCGATGATCCGGCCGTGCCGGTCGCCATCCCGAAGCAGATCGAGACGGCCCGCGAGGCCTTCGCGGCCGGCACCGCGATCGTCCATTGCCATGTGCGCAACGACGACGGGGGACACCCGCCAGCGACCCCGTGCGCTTCGCACGTCGGACGGAGGGGGTCGAGCGGCACTGTCCGGGCATGACCGTCGGTTTCTCGACCGGCGGGCGGTCGGGGGCGGGCCGGGAGCGCGGCGGCATGCTGCCGTTGCGCCCCGACATGGCATCGCTGGCCGTGGGGTCGGACAACTCCCCGACCCGCGTCTACGATAACCCGCCCGACCTGGTGGACTGGCTGGCCGCGGAAACGACTGCCTGCGACGCGAAGCCCGGGATCGGGGCCTTCGACCTGTCGCACATCGGTCAGGCGGCGGCCATGGCGCGGGACGGCCGGCTCGGGGCGCCGCCTGACCTCCGGTTCGTGATGGGCGTGACGAACGCGATGCCGGCCGACCGCGACGTGTTCGACGCTTACGCGCGCACCGTGGTCCGCCTGGCACCGAGCGCGCTGTGCTGCGCCGCCGGCATCGGGCGGCACCAGATCGAGGTCAACGAAGGCTGCGGCGTCGCGGGCGGACACACCCGCACCGGCCTCGAGGACAACATCCGCCTCGACCGCGACAGGCTCGCGCCCTCGAACGCGGCGCCGGTGCGCCGGGTGGTGGACCTCTGCGCCCGTTACGGCCGGCCGGCGGCGACGGCGGCGCAGGCGCGGGAGATCCTCGGCCGCAGGGCTGCGGCCTGATGCCGGGCGCCGGGCGGGTCACCCCGGCGCCGCTTCGCCGCACGCCGGACGGCGGCGCAGAAGACGTCGGTGATCCGGTTCCTGCCCGCACGGGGGCGGCGTTCGATCTCCTCGGGGCCCGGGGTCTGGAACCGGTCTGTGAAGGCTTCGACCGGGTGGCTTTGCGTGTCGGCCGCGACGGCGGCGGTCGGGCCGGGCGGGCAGGTCGGCGTCCGTTCCGGATCGATGACCGCCGCGACCGGTTCCGGCTGCGGCGGGGCGAGGCCGACCTTCGAGCCCATATCGACGTCACGAGCCGCGGCGATGCAGGTGACCCCGGCGCCGGTTCCGCCCCCGGTCGGCATCGCGATCACCGGACCCCCCGGCACGGGCAGCTGCATCTCGCCGTGGGCGTCCCTGCCGCAGCTTCCGGTCGCAAAGGCGACCGCAACCACCTTGGCAAGGTCGAGGCCGCCTCCCCCGCCGATGCCGATCACCGCGTCGATCGGCGCGGGCGGTGCGGCGCAGGCCGCCGCCACGTCCTGCACCGACGGGCGCGGAAGGTCGGGCAGCGCCCGGTCACGGGGCGAGACGGCGACCCCCGGCCGCGGCCGATCCGTCGGTCCTCTCGCGGAAGGCCGCATCGCCAGGCATCGGCGCGTCGGTGACAACCGGGATGCGGCGCGCGATCGCGCGCCCGATACGGGGCAGCCGGCGCCGCTGTCCGGGGCCCATCGGCACCCTGGCGGGCTGCCGCACCGGACCAAGGCCCGGCCGGTCGCACTTGCCGGTCATCGCGCCCCCCTGAACGGATCCTCAACCCTCACCGCCACGTATTTCGGCACGGGAACCTCGTAGAGTCCGCCATGTCCCGCCTCGCGCCCGATCCCGGATGCCCTGTCCCCGCCGAAGGGGGCGGCGGCGTCCGCCATGATCCCGCAGTCGATCCCGACCATGCCGAAGTCCGGCCGCTCGCCGAAGGCAAGCGCGCGGCTGAGCTTCCGCGTCAGAACATGCAGGGCGAAGCCGAACCTCGTGTCGCTGGCAAAGGCCGTCGCCCCGGCCGGCCGGTCGAGCGCGAAGATCGTGGCGACCCGGGCGAAGAGGCCGTGGCGGCACATCGCCCGGTTCGCGCCGTCGGCACCGATCATCGCGGGCCGGAAGAGGTATCCCGGCCCCTCGACCCTGTCGCCGCCGGCCAGCACCGCGCCACCGGCGGCGACGAGCTCGAGCGAGGCTCTGGTGAGGTCGGCGGCGTCCCGTCCCTTGCTGGACCGAACCCACCCGGGGCGACCCGTGAACGTGAGCTCGCGCTGCCTCGGACCGGCCATGACCGCCTCGGAGATCGCACCGGCACGGGTCGAACGCAGCAGCTTCGGGACGCCGGCGGGCAGTCCCGCCTTCTCCGTGGTGCGGACGACGGTGCGGACGACCAGCGCCGACCTGACGACCGCCGCGCAATCCGCGGCCGGCGCGGCCCCGGTCTTGCGGCCGAACATCAGCGGCGGAAGGGTCCGGGGCGTGATCAGCAGCGCGGGGCCCACCGGCCGGTGCGTGACCCCCACACGGAACCCGCCATGCGCGGCTTCGCTGAAGGTGCCGTGACGATGCGCGATCTGTTCGGCAACCGACCGCAGGAAATCGGCCGACAAGTCGAATTCGGCACGCGATCCGATCAGCGGCCTTCCCGAATCCAGCGTGATCCCGCGGGCGAAGGTCTCGGCCCGGTCGGGCATCAGCCGATTCGCCCCGTGGAACAGGCCGACGCGCGCGCGGGGCACAGGCGCCCGCCCGCCGGCCTGCGCCGCGACCGCGGCATCGGCGGCGGCGCGCGGCTCCGGCCCCGTCATTTCTGCAATTTCTGCGATATCTTCAATTATCATATGATCGTGATACGGGCAGGCGCGGATTGCGGGGCCTCCCCCGCGCTCCGGCCGGAAGCGGCCGCGGCGATCCGTGCCCGGTTCCGGGAAGGGTGACGCGATGGCGGGCAAGCGGCGCGGAGGTTCGGCGGTGGTGGCGGATGCCGCGGGCCAGGTGAACGCGATCGGCAAGGTCTGCGCGATCTTCAAGGTGCTGTCTGCGCGTGCACCGCTGCGTCTTTCGGAGGTGGTCGAGGCCACCGGCTTCAACCGGGTCACGGCGCTGCGGATCCTGGGCGAACTCGTGGGCCAGCGCTTCGTCACCCGCGAGGGCAATCCGCCGCGCTACAGCCTCGGCCCCGAGGCGGTGGCCATGGGATCGGCCTCCTCGCTCACGCAGGATGTGCGTTCGGCAGCGCGACCGAGCCTTCTGAGGCTTGCCGACCTCAGCGAGGACACCGTTCTGCTCTCCGTCCGGTCGGGGGCGGAGTCGATCTGCATCGACCGCAGCGTCGGCTCGTTCCCGATCCAGGCCAACTTTCTCCATGTCGGCAGCCGCCGTCCGCTCGGCGTGGGGGCGGGCAGCATGGCGCTTCTGGCCTGGCTTCCGGAAGGCGAACGCGAGTCGATCCTCGACGTGACCGAGCGCCACCTCGGCGCCTATCCGCGGCTCGGCCGCGCCGTGCTGGCCGGTCACATCCGTGCCGCACAGGCGCGCGGCTACGTGCTGATGCTCGACATCGTGATCGACCGGATCGGCGCGATCGGCGTGCCGATCCGCAACCGCGAGGGCGAGGTGATCGCCGCGATCTCGATCACGGCGCTGACCGAGCGGATCGTCAGCCGCGAGCAGGAACTCGCGGGCGCGATCCAGCGCGAGGTCGCGGGGATCGAGCGCGCCATCGCCCGGCGCTGACCCGCGCCCCCGCGGCTTGAGCACCTCCGGGAATGGCGCTATCGCGGCGCGACCGGCGGCGCCGGGCTCCGGTGCCGCCCCCGCCAGGGGATGTCAGATGAAGTTCCTCGATACCGCCAGGGTGACCGTCCGCTCGGGATCCGGGGGCGCCGGCTGCGTCAGTTTCCGGCGCGAGAAGTTCATCGAGTTCGGCGGCCCCGATGGCGGCGACGGCGGCCGCGGCGGCGATGTCTGGGCCGAGGCGGTGGAGGGCCTGAACACGCTCATCGACTTCCGCTACCGGCAGCACTTCCTCGCCGGCAACGGCCGCCCCGGGATGGGCCAGAACCGCACCGGCCGCGGCGGCGAGGACGTGGTGCTGCGCGTTCCCGCCGGCACCGAGATCCTCGAGGAGGACGGCGAGACGGTCGTCGCCGACCTGACCCGCCCCGGCGAGCGCGTGTGCCTCGCCCGCGGCGGCAACGGCGGCTTCGGCAACCTGCATTTCGCCACCGCCACGAACCGCGCGCCGCGCCGCGCCAACCCCGGCCAGGAAGGCGTCGAGCGGGTGCTGTGGCTGCGCCTCAAGCTGATCGCCGACGCCGGGCTCGTCGGCCTGCCGAACGCTGGGAAATCCACGTTCCTCGCCGCCGTCTCGAACGCCCGGCCGAAGATCGCCGATTATCCGTTCACGACCCTCGTGCCGAACCTCGGCGTCGCCGGCATCGACGGACGCGAATTCGTGATCGCCGACATCCCCGGGCTGATCGAGGGCGCCTCCGAGGGGCGCGGCCTCGGCGACGCCTTCCTCGGCCATGTCGAGCGCTGCGCGGTGCTGCTGCACCTCGTGGACGGCACCTCGCCCACCGTCGTGCGCGACTTCCGCACCGTCACGGCCGAACTGGCGGCCTACGGCGCCGGGCTCGACGCCAAGCCGCGGCTGGTCGCGCTGAACAAGATCGACGCGCTCGACGCCGCCACCCGCGGCCGCCGCCGCCGCGCGCTGGAGAAGGCCGCGGGCGGGCCGGTGTTCGAGGTCTCGGGCGCGGCGCGCCAGGGGCTCGAGCCGGTGTTGCGCGCCCTGCTCGCCGAGATCGACGCCGCCCGCGCCGAAGCCGCGCCCGGCCGCGCCGAAGCCGCGAGGCAGCCGTGGCAACCCTGACCGCCACCGTCCCGCAGATCGCCCGCGCCCGCCGGCTGGTGGTCAAGATCGGCTCTGCGCTTCTGGTCGATCCGGCGGCCGGGCGCCTGCGCGCCGACTGGCTCGCCGGCCTTGCGCTCGACGTGGCCGAGGCGCGCGGACGCGGCGCCGACGTGATCCTCGTCTCCTCGGGGTCGATCGCGCTCGGCCGCAGGGTGCTCGGGCTGCCCCCGGGCGTCCTGCCGCTCGAGCAGAGCCAGGCCGCCGCCGCCGTCGGCCAGATCCGCCTTGCCCGCGCCTACGAGGAGGCGCTGGCCCCGCACGGACTGACCACCGCGCAGGTGCTCGTCACCCTGGAGGACACCGAGGACCGGCGCCGCTATCTCAACAGCCGGGCGACGCTGGCCATGCTCCTCGGCCTCGGCGTGGTGCCGATCGTCAACGAGAACGACACGGTTGCGACCGACGAGATCCGCTTCGGCGACAACGACCGCCTCGCCGCTCAGATCGCCGCAACCGTCGGCGCCGACCAGCTGGTGCTTCTGTCCGACGTGGACGGGCTCTACACCGCCAACCCCGCGCTCGACCCCGCGGCGCGGCGGCTCGATCTGGTGCCCGCCATAACGCCCGAGATCGAGGCGATGGCCGGCGACCCGGTCTCGGGCCTCTCGAAGGGAGGCATGAAGACCAAGCTGATGGCGGCGCGCACGGCGGTTGCGGCCGGCTGCGCCATGGCGATCGCGGCGGGCGCCGTGCAGCGCCCGCTGTCGGCGCTCGCCGCCGGCGCCCCCTGCACCTGGTTCCTGCCCGAGGGCGACCCCCAGACCGCGCGCAAGCGCTGGATCGCCTCGATGAAGCCGAAGGGCGAGGTCGCGATCGACGCCGGCGCTGCGCGCGCGCTCGCGCAGGGCCGGTCGCTCCTGCCCGCGGGCGTCACCCGCGTTGCCGGCCGCTTCGGCCGGGGCGAGCCGGTGGCGATCCTCGGTCCCGCCGGCGAGATCCTCGGCAAGGGGCTCATCCGCTACACCGCCGACGAGGCGCGCACGATCGCCGGCCACCGCAGCGAGGAGATCGCCGGCATCCTCGGCTATCCCGGGCGCGCGGCGCTGATCCACCGCGACGACATGGTGCTGTGACCGGCGCAGCCGGCCCGCCGCCCCTTGCGCCTGCGGCGTCTTCGCTGTCTCAATGCCCCGGGGCAGGCGGAGCCCCCTGCCCTGCCGGCGTCCCGCCGCGCCGGCATCACGCCCCGCCGCAGCCGGAGTGCCAGATGAAGGATCTGCCAGACACCGAAGCCGAGGCCCTGATCGCCGCGATGGGCGCACGCGCCCGCGCGGTCGCCCAGACCCTCGCCGAGGCCCCCGCTGCCCGCCGCGCCGCGGCGCTCGCGGCCGCGGCCGCCGCCCTTGCCGCCGATCGCGCCGGGATCCTCGCCGCCAACGCCGAGGACCTGGCCGAGGCCCGCGCCCGCGGCCTGTCGCCGGCGCTGCTCGACCGGCTGATGCTCGACGACCGGCGGATCGACGCGATCGCCGCCGGCCTGCGCGCCGTCGCCGCCCAGCCCGACCCGGTGGGCGCGGTGATCGCCGACTGGACGGTGCCCTCGGGCCTGCGCATCCGCCGCATCCGCAGCCCGATCGGGGTGATCGGGGTGATCTTCGAAAGCCGCCCCAACGTCGCCGCCGATGCCGCGGCGCTCTGCCTGAAATCCGGCAATGCCGCGATCCTGCGCGCAGGCTCGGAAAGCCTGCGCTCGGCCGCGGCGATCCACGCCGCCCTGGCCGCCGGCCTCGCCGCCGCCGGCCTGCCGGCAGATGCGGTGCAGCTCGTGCCCGTGCGCGACCGCGCCGTGGTGGGCGCGATGCTCAGGGCGACCGGCGCCATCGACGTCATCGTGCCGCGCGGCGGCCGCAGCCTTGTCGCGCGTGTGCAGGACGAGGCGCGGGTGCCCGTCTTCGCCCATCTCGAGGGGATCTGCCACGTCTACGTCGATCGCGACGCCGACCCGGACAAGGCGCGCCGCGTGGTGCTGAACGCCAAGACGCGGCGTCCGGGCATCTGCGGGGCTGCCGAGTGCCTGCTGATCGACGCACCGGTGGCCGAGACGCTCGGGCGGCAGATCGTCGCCGACCTGCTGGCCGCCGGCGTCGAGGTGCGCGCGGCCGGGCCGCTCGCCGCCATTCCCGGAACGGTGCCCGCCGCACCCGGCGACTTCGGGCGCGAGTTCCTCGACATGATCATCGCGGCAACGGTGGTCGAGGGCGTCGAGGGCGCGATGGCGCACATCCGCCGCTACGGCTCGAACCATACCGAGGCGATCCTGACCGAGAACGACGCCGCCGCCGCGCGCTTCTTCCGCGGTCTCGACAGCGCGATCCTGATGCGCAACGCCTCGACCCAGTTCGCCGACGGCGGCGAGTTCGGCATGGGCGCCGAGATCGGCATCGCCACCGGCAAGCTGCACGCCCGCGGGCCGGTCGGGGCCGAGCAGCTGACGACCTTCCGCTACCTCGTCGAGGGCGACGGCACGGTGCGTCCGTGACCCGGGCGCCGGTGCCGTGCGGGAGCCGCTCAGAAGGCGATCTCGATCGCCTCGGGGCCGCGGCGCAGAACCAGCCGGCGGCCGAGCGCCCCGGCGAGGCGCGGCGCGAGCGCGAAGGGCACTTCGGCGGGCCGGAGCCCGGGGGGAACCTCGCACCCCCCGAACAGCGGCCAGAGCCCTTCGAGGTCGCGCCAGCGTTCGGCCTCGGCGCGCACGCACCAGGCGCCCGCGCCCTCGGCAACCGCGATCGACCCGCCCCGCGGAAGCGCGGCCTCGCAGCACAGCACGGACAGCAGCGCAAGGCGCACCTGCCCGCGCGGCAGGACCGGGCCGCCCGCGACGCTGGTCACGATCCGGGTTCCGGCGTAGCGCCCGGCCAGAACCGCCGCAAGCTCGGCATCGGTCATCGGCGCGGCGTCGCCGGGCGCCGGACCGAAGGCGAGGCGCAGGAAGGCCAGCTTCTCGGCCGCGGCCGCCGCGCTCTCGGCCACCAGCCGCGCCTCTTCGGCGCCCGCACCGCCGAGCGAGATCAGCTCGACCCCCGTCGCGACGGCGGCGAGCGGATTGGCGAGGTCGTGGCAGAGCCGCGCGGCCACCAGATCGCACAGCGCCAGCGCAGGATCAGCCGCCATGCCGCCCCTGCGGAAGCGAGACCGCGATGCTCGGCCTGAACGCGATGCTCGGTCCGGGGATGCTGGTGCGCCATCCCGCACGCCCCGACTGGGGAACCGGCCAGGTGCAGTCGTCGGTCGGCGGTCGCATCACGGTGATGTTCGAGCATGCGGGCAAGGTGGTCATCGACGGAACGCGCGTCGAGCTCATGCCGGTGTCCGACTCCTGAGGGGCAGCGCCTGCCCCGGCGCTCGACCCTAACGGGAAGGGCGCCGCGGTCAACCCCTTGGCAGGCGGTGGACAAGCCGCCGTCCGCCCCGTAAAACCCGCCGGCCGGTGCGGCCGACACCCCCGACCTGCCGCATCCGCCGCCATCGCGCCACCGCCGCGGCCGCTGCGGCCGCAGAAGCCAACGACCGCCAGGATGACCCCGCGCGCCCCCCAGTACGAAACCCGGCTGGCCCGTGACGCCTCGGAGGTGGCGGCAGCGCAGCGCCTGCGCTACGAGGTGTTCGTGGTCGAACTCGGCGGCGGCGGTGCCGGGGTCGATCACGACCTGCGGCTCGAGACCGACCGGTTCGATCCCTTCTTCGACCATCTGCTGCTGATCGACCATGCCGCCGCCGGCGGACCGGCGGTCGTGGGGACCTACCGGGTGATGCCGGGCGAGCGCGCCGCCGCGGCGGGCGGGTTCTATTCCGCGAACGAATACGACCTGTCGCCGCTCCTCGCCTCGGGGAGGCGGCTGCTCGAACTCGGGCGGTCGTGCCTGCACCGCGACTACCGCGGCGGCGCGGCGATGGCGCATCTCTGGGGGGCGCTCGCGCACTATGTGCTCTCGCGCGGGATCGAGGTCCTGTTCGGCGTGGCCTCGTTCCACGGCACCGACGTTGCGGCCCTCGTGCAGCCGCTGAGCTACCTCCATCACGCGCATCTGGCGCCGGCGGACATCCGTGCGCGCGCCCTGCCGGGCCATTACCAGCGCATGGACCTGCTGCCGGCCGAGGCCATCGACCGGCGGCAGGCGATGCTGGCGACCCCGGCGCTGATCAAGGCCTACCTTCGCCTCGGCGGCTTCGTCGGCGACGGCGCCTTCGTCGATCACGCCTTCAATACCACCGACATCTGCCTGATCCTCGACATCGCGCGGATGACGCCCCGGCAGCGCGAGATGTATGCGCGCCAACGCCCGTGACGGCCGCGCGCATGGCCCGCGACACCGGCGCGGGGATCGAGGCGTGAGCACCTGGCGCGGCCGCCCGATTCCGCCGCCGCCGCGGATCGGCGCCGCGGGCTGGCTGCGCGTGATCCTGCGCGGCGGCGCCCTCGGCGCCGTGACCTTCGGCTGCCTCGGGCTTCTCCTTCTCCTGCGGCTCGTCGAGCGTCCGCTCTTCGGCCTCGCCCGTCCGTGGACGCCGCACATCACCCGCTTCGTCTGCCGCTCGGCCTTCGTCATCCTCGGGATGCGGCGGCGGGTGATCGGCGCCCCGATGCCCGATCGCGGGGCGCTGGTCGCCAACCATTCCTCGTGGCTCGACATCTTCGCGCTGAACGCCTCGGCGCCGATCTACTTCGTCGCCAAGGCCGAGGTCGCGGGATGGCCGGGGATCGGCTGGCTGGCGCGTGCGACGGGCACGCTGTTCATCACCCGCGACCCGGCCGCGGCGGCGGCGCAGAAGCGGATGTTCGAGCACCGCCTGGAGGCCGGGCACCTGTTGCTCTTCTTCCCCGAGGGCACCTCGAGCGACGGGCTGCGCATGCTTCCGTTCAAGACCACGCTGTTCGCCGCCTTCCAGGCGCCGCATCTGCGCGGGACGATGCGGATCCAGCCGGTCAGCCTGCGCTATGTCGCCCCCCCGGAGGCGCCGCCCGAGTTCTACGGCTTCTGGGGCGACATGCGCTTCGCCGAGTCGCTTCTGCGCGTGCTCGCCACCCCGCGGCAGGGCTCGGTCACGGTGATGTTCCACGCCCCCCTGACCGTCGCCGCCTTCCCCGACCGCAAGGCGCTGGCCGCGGCCGCCGAGGCGGCGGTGCGCGACGGCTTCGCGGCGGGCGCTGAGGCGGCTCAGGGCTGAGCGGCCAGGAGCGCCTCGATCTCGGCGCGCGCGGGCATCGAGGGCGCGGTGCCGGGCCGTGTCACCGAGATCGCCGCCGTGGCGCAGCCGAAGCGCACCGCGGCCACCGGGTCCATGCCCTCGGCCAGGGCGACCGCAAGCCCGCCGTTGAAGGCATCGCCCGCCCCCGTGGTCTCGACCACCGGGCCCGCCGACAGGGCCGGAATGTGGACCGTCCGCCCGCCGTCGTGCCAGAGCGCACCCTTCTCGCCCAGCGTCACCACCACCGCGCCGGCGCCGCCCGCGCGAAGCGCCCGCGCCGCCCGCTCGGCGCTGTCGGGTCCGGTCACCGCGATGCCGGTCAGCCCCTCGGCCTCGCTCTCGTTCGGGGTGACGATGTCGCAGAGCGCCAGCATCCCCTCGGGCAGTTCGGCCGCCGGCGCCGGGTTCAGGATGGTGCGCACGCCCGCCGCCCGGGCGATGGCCAGCGCCCGGTGCGCCGCCGCCATCGGCTGCTCGAGCTGGGTCACGAAGACCGCGGCGCCGGCGATCAGCTCGGCCCGCGCCTCGACATCGGCCTCCGCGATCCGCCCCGCCGCGCCCGGCGCGATGATGATCGCGTTGTTGCCGGTGGCGTGCTCGACGAAGATATAGGCCGCGCCGGTGTAGCTGTCGGGATCGACGGCCACCTCCGGGCGGACGCCGGCCTTCGCCCAGGTCGCGCGCGCCATCTCGGCGAAGGGGTCGGCGCCGAGGCGGGTGATGAAGTGGACCTCGCCGCCGGCCATCGCCGCGGCCACCGCCTGGTTCGACCCCTTGCCGCCCGGACCGAGCGCGAAGGACCGCCCGAGGATCGTCTCGCCCATCCTGGGCTGGCGGTCGGCGCGGTAGGCGGTATCGGCGACGAAGACGCCGAGGATCACGATCGGGCGGGGCATGGGAGGTCTCCTCAGGTGCAGCGCTCGGGGACGAAGGGAAGGGTCCGGCCGATCCCGGCGACCGGCGGAACCGGCGTGCCGGGCCCGGCGGCGGCCGGGAAACGGGCGACGTCCCGCGCCGGCGACCCGGCGCCGGGCCCGCAGGTGCCCCCGTGCACGCCCGGCGCCCGCGAGACGCCCACCGCCGCCGCGATCGCCGGCGCATCCTCGGGGATGGCATGTATCGTGCCCATCCGCCCGCGCGGCGCCCGGGCCGCGATCGGCACGATGGCCGGGTCGGAAGGGCCGGGATCGGCGCCGGTCTGCCCGAAGACGGCACCGAAGGCGGTGTCGCCGGCATGGAACACGCGCATCCCTCCGCGTCCGGCGCCCAGCCCGCGGCCGGCGTGCGACGCAGCCCCAGAAGGCCGGCCCGCCCGCGATGCAGCGCGGGCATCGCCCTGACGGCCTGCCCGCCCGGACCGGGCCGCCCCCCGGGGGGAAACCCCTCGCGGACGGCGGCGAAGCCCGTCTCCGCAGCCTGCCCTGCCCGTCCGGCGGGCAGGACCGGCACCGACCGGGGAAAGCCGAACGCCAGCGCCCGCAGCGTCGGCAGGTCCGGCTGGTCGGGGTCGTCGTGCGAGATCGGCACGGCATCGAGCCGGTCGAGCGCAGGCAGCGCGGGCGGCGCGGCGATCCGCGGCGGCGAAGGCGACAGGTCGAGCCCGGGCGCGAGCGGCCGATCCGGCATCGCCGACCGTCCGTCCCTCCGCCTCAGCACGCCGGAATGGCCGGGCCGGGTCACGCTTCCCTCGCCCCGCGCCGCAGCACCCGGGGGGCGCGTCGCCGGCGCCCCTTCGCGGCACCGGCCGCCCGCGACCGAGACCGCGGCCAACCGCCACCACCCCGGCGGCCCGCAGCGGCTGCGCCGCCAGCAGAGCCGCAGGGGCGGGGCGCAGCGCCCCGGGCACGCGGGCGACAGGCGCGGCCGGAACCGCGGCACGGGCCCCCCGCGCGCCCGAGGGCGCCGCGCTGCTGCCGGCCTGTCGCAGCATCGCCGGGGTCGTCATGCGTCGGGCGCGATCACCCCCTTGCGGAACATGAAGCAGCCATAGAACCGCCGCTCGCCGGTCTGGATCACCGCATAGGACGTGCGCGCGAGGTCGTAGAAGGCGAAGCGCTCGATCCCCACCATCGGCCGGGCGCGCCCCTCGGCCGCGTCGATCTCGGCCTGAACCTCGGCCTGCACGGGCGGGATCTCGTCGGGCGCGCCCACCACCTGCATGCGGCCGGCGAAGTCGTCAACGAAGGTGTCGAGCGGGAACACCGACAGGATCGCCCGCACCGCCTCGGCCGCGGTCAGGTTCTCCATCCGCAGCAGTTCGCCCAGCACCGTCTGGCGGGCGACCGAATCCGACGGGAAGTTGGTGTCCGACAGGATCAGCACGTCGCCGTGGCCCATCGCACGCAGGGCATACAGCACGTCGGCGTTCAGGCGATGGTCGAGTCCCTTCAGCATCCCCGGTTCCTCCCCCGTCTCAGGGCCAGTGCCGGGCGACCAGATCGGCCACCGCGCCGCCCAGCGCCGCATGCGCGGCCGCATCGTAATGGATCCCGTCGAGCGGATCGACCGCGATCACCTGCCCGGCATCGAGGAAAGGCACCCCCTGGCGTGCCGCGACCTCGGCCAACCGAACCGCGACCAGCGCCGATTTCGCCGCGCCGCCGGCGAACATCTCGGCCAGGCAGCCGGCCTCGCGGATCGGCGGCGGCGCGATCAGGGCAACCGCCGGCGGCCGAAGCCCCGGCCCCGCCGCCGAGGCCCGGACCGCCAGCACGAGCTTCTCGACCGACAGCGCGATGTCCTGCGCGGTGACCGCGAAGCGCGCCTTGAGGTCGTTGGTGCCGAGCTTGATGACCACCAGATCGACCGGGCGGTGGCTTTCCAGCAGCGCCGGCAGCACGCGCATCCCGTTCTTGTGCGCCCCGTCCACGGGATCGTCGTGAACCGTCGTGCGCCCCGGGTGCCCCTCGTCGATGACCTTCCAGCCGGGGCCGAGCCGCGCCGCCAGCACGCCCGGCCAGCGCACGCCCTCGTCATGGCGGCGCAGGTCGTCGAGCGCCGCCATCGGACAGGAGCCGTGGGTGTTCGAATCGCCGAACAGCAGCACCGTCCGCCGCATCAGAGGCGCGCCCCGGTAGCGCGGTCGAACAGATGCACGGCCTCACGCACCGGCGCCAGCGTCAGCGCCTGGCCCGGGCGGAAGGCATGCCGCTCGCGGAACAGCCCGGTCAGCTCCTGCCCGCCCGCGCGGACCACCACATGCGTCTCGAGGCCCGTGGGCTCGACCACCGCGACCTCGGCGGCGATCCCGCCGTCGCCGAGCGACAGGTGCTCGGGCCGGATCCCGTAGGTCACCTCGCGCCCCTCCTCGACGCGCGCGCCGTGCGGCAGGGGCAGCCGCGCGCCCAGCGCCTCGACCGCGCCGCCGGCAACCCGCCCGGCGATCAGGTTCATCGCCGGCGAGCCGATGAAGCCCGCCACGAAGGCGTTCGCCGGCCGGTCGTAGAGCTCGAGCGGGGCGCCGATCTGCTCGATCCGCCCGCCCTGCAGCACGACGATCTTGTCGGCCATGGTCATCGCCTCGATCTGGTCGTGGGTCACGTAGGCCGTCGTGGTGCGCAGCCGCTGGTGCAGTTCGCGGATCTCGGCGCGCATCTGCACCCTGAGCTTGGCATCGAGGTTCGACAGCGGCTCGTCGAACAGGAACACCTGCGGGTCGCGCACGATCGCGCGGCCCATCGCCACGCGCTGGCGCTGCCCGCCCGACAGCGCCCGCGGGTAGCGGTCGAGGTAGGGCGTGAGGCCGAGGATCTGCGCCGCGCGTTCGACCTTGGCGCGCACCTCCGCCTTCGGCACGCCGCGCAGCTTCAGCGCGAAGCCCATGTTCGCGGCCACTGTCTTGTGCGGGTAGAGGGCGTAGTTCTGGAACACCATGGCGATGTCGCGCTCGGCGGGGGGAAGGTTGTTCACCACCCGCTCGCCGATCCGGATCGTGCCCGAGGTGATCCCCTCGAGCCCGGCGATCATCCGCAACAGCGTGGACTTGCCGCAGCCCGACGGGCCCACCAGCACCACGAATTCGCCGTCCGCGATGTCGATGTCGAGGCCGTGCAGCACCTCGACGCTGCCGTAGGACTTGCGCAGATCGCGTATCGTCACCCCGGCCATCCGCCGCCCCCGCCACCCGGCCTGCCTTTCCTTCCGCCCAACGACTAGCCGAGCGCACCCGCCCTGTCCACGGGCTGCCCCCACTAACATGTTAGAATCTTGACAGGGGCTTGGGCAGCGTGGATCGTGGGCCGGCAGGACGGGCGCGCGGGGCGCCCGGCCGGGCGGCCGTCGGGGTCCAGACGGGTGGAGGCGGAACACCCGCGGCGCCGGAGCGGCCGCGCAGGACGTCAACAGGGAGGACGTTTCCGTGAAAGTCGAGCTTTACGAGATCGCGATGCGGCGGGGCCTCAGCCGCCGCAGGCTGCTGCAGACCGCCGCCGGCGCAGGCGCGGCGGCCGCGATGGGCGGCGTGTTCACCGGCGCGTCGGTCCGGCCGGCCTGGGCGCAGGGCAACCTGCGCGCCGAGATCCTGAAGATCCCCGGGGTGGGCATGGGCTCGCCCACCGATGCCGACTGGCAGAAGGTCGGCGAGATGTGCCTCGGGCCGACGAAGGAGCGCGTGGCCGCGGGCGAGTTCGCCGGCGTCGAGCTGACCTTCATGGGGCTCAACAACCAGAACCTGCACAACTTCCTGTTCCGCGGGTTCCTCAAGCCCTGGGAGGCCTACACGGGGGCGAAGATCAACTGGATCGACCTGGCCCAGGCCGACTACAACGCCCGCCTGCAGCAGTCGATCGCCACCGGCACGGTTGACTTCGACATCATCGAGATGGGCGCCCCGTTCGAGGGCGACACCGCCGGCCGCGGCCTGCTGGACGAGATGCCCGACTGGGTGAAGGACCAGATCGAGGCCGACGACCTTGTGGGTTACCTGCAGCCGCCCGTCGGCACCTGGGACGGCAAGAGCTATCGCATCACCATCGACGGCGACTGCCACACCTTCGCCTACCGCAAGGACTACTTCGGTCCGGGGGCGATCGGCGGCGAGACGGTGCCGACGACCTGGGAGGAGGTCAACGCGGTCTCGAAGGCGCTGGTCGGAAAGACCGACCCGCTGACCGGGCTCGCCGCGCACGGCTTCCTCGACCCGCTCAAGGGCTGGGGCGGCTTCGGCTTCTACTTCCTCGAGGACCGCGCGGCAGCCTATGCCAAGCATCCCGACGATCCGGCCTGGCTGTTCGACCCCGAGACGATGAAACCGAGGGTCAACAACCCGGCCTGGGTGCAGGCGATCCAGGACGTGATGGACCTGATCGCCACCCCCGGCGCCTACCCCGCCGACCAGATCAACGCCGACCCCGGCACCACCGCCTTCTCGCAGTTCCTCGCAGGCACCGGCTCGATGCTGACCTGGTGGGGCGACGTGGGCTCGAACGCGCGCACCTCGGACTCCTCGGTGGTGGGCGATGTGGTGGGCTTCTCGATCAACCCGGGCGCCACGCGGGTCTACAATTCCCGCACCGGCGAATGGGAGACGCCGGCGGGCGGCGTGAACTTCGCCCCGAACATGGCCTACATCGGCTGGGGGATCTATGTCACCGCGCGCGTCTCGGGCGACGAGAAGAAGCGCAAGGCGGCCTGGAGCGCGGCGGCGCATCTGGGCGGCAAGGACATCTCGCTGTGGATGTCGGCCTATCCGTCGGGGTTCCAGCCCTACCGCAACTCGCACTTCATCTACGAGGAGTGGGAGGCGGCCGGTTACGACCGCGAGTTCGTCGAGGACTACCTCGGCTCGAACCTCGACAGCTACAACCACCCGAACGCCGCGATCGAGCCGCGCATCCCCGGCATCTTCCAGTACTACTCGATTGCCGAGGACGAACTGGCCAAGGGCTACGCGGGTCAGTATGCCAGCGCCCAGGAGACCGCCGACGCGATCGCCGCCGCCTGGGAGCGGATCACCGACCAGATCGGCCGCGAGAGCCAGATCGCGCTCTACAAGGCGTCATTGGGGATGTGACCCGAACGGGCGCCCGCGGACCGCTCCGCGGGCGCCCGGCGTCTTCCCGATCCCTCCGGGGCGCCGCGAAGGGGCGGACCCTGCCCCTGCCGAGCGCGGAAAACCCCGACACCCGAGCCAGCCGAGGCAAGCGCGAGCATGATCCCCGAGGGCGACCTCCTCCATGTCGTCACGCGCGACGCGATCTCACCGGCCCGCCGGGCGGCCGGACGGCTCCTGATCTGGGGGTCCTTCGCGCTGCTGGTCGGCGTTGCGCTGGTGCAGGCGCTGAACGCGGCGGGGCGGCTCGACCTCGGGCTCGCGAACTGGCGCCCGACGCTCTATGCCTATGCCGTCTGGGCGACCTGCCTGTGCATCGGGCAGGTCGTGCTCAAGGGCGAGCAGGGCAAGCGGCTGGTCTTCGTGCTGCCGGCGGCGCTGTTCACCGTGGCGATGGTGATCTTTCCGCTGATCTTCGGGCTGACCATCGCCTTCACCGACTGGAACCTCGCCAGCCTTTCGGGGCGGAAGTTCAACGGCTGGGACAATGTCCGCCAGATGTGGGCCGACCCGTTCTACTGGAACGCGCTCGGCAACATGGTCTGGTACCTGCTCGCGATCGCCGTCGAATACGCCATCGCCTTCGGGCTTGCGCTGCTTCTGAACGCCGAGATCCGCGCGCGGCGGTTCTTCCGGGTGGCCTTCCTGTTGCCGCTGATGCTGTCGCCGGTCGCGGTGTCCTGGATGATCGGCAAGTCGATGCTCGAGGCGCGCTTCGGCCCGCTCGCGCGGCTCGCCCGCTGGCTCGGCTGGGAGAACCCGAGCTTCTTCGGCAGCCCCGAGATCGCGCGCCTCACCATCATGGTGATGGACGCCTGGACCTTCATTCCGCTGATGATGATCATGCTGCTCGCCGGCCTGCAGGCGATCCCGAAGGAGCTGACGGAAGCCGCCCGGGTGGACGGCGCCGGCCCCTGGCAGTCGTTCTGGCAGGTGACCTTCCCCCTGATGCTGCCGGTCTCGGTGACCGCGATCCTGATCCGGATCATCTTCAAGCTGAAGCTTGCCGACATCGTGATCAACGTGACCGCAGGCGGCCCGGGCGGGGCGACCGACACCGTGACCTCGTTCATCTTCCGCGAATACCGCGACCGCTCGAACGTGGGCTACGGCACCCTGCTCGCCATGGTCTACCTGGTGCTGATCGTGATCTTCATGACCGTGCTGATGAAGCTTGCCGACCGCTGGACGAGGCCGCGCACATGAGCGCGCCGATCTTCCGCGACGGCGAGGGCGACCTCGGCTTCCGCATGACGTGGTGGGCCTCGCGGGCGCTCATCTATGGCGTGCTGACGCTCTGGGCGGTGATCTGCCTGTTCCCGATCTACTGGACCGTCTCCACCTCGTTCAAGATGGCGCCCGACGTGATGCAGGGGAACCTGATTCCCTGGGTGGACTATCGGCCCGCCTGGCTCGGCTGGCGCTCGCTCGGGCTGTCGCCCGACACGATCGGGGCGGAATCGACGGTCCGGGCCGAGTTCCTCAAGCGCTTCGCCAATTCGGCGGTCACCGCGCTGTCGGCCTCGGCGCTGGCGGTGGTGCTGGGCAGTCTCGCGGCCTACGGGCTCTCGCGCTTCTCCTACCGCTTCGGACCGATGCGCAATGCCGACATCTCGTTCTTCTTCCTCAGCCAGCTGATCCTGCCGCCGGTGGTGCTCGCGCTGCCCTTCCTCGTGCTCTACAAGGAACTCGCGCTGCTCGACACGCGGATCGGGCTGATCCTGCTCTACACGCTCACCGTGCTGCCGATCGTGATCTGGATCATGCGCGACCAGTTCGCCTCGATCCCGACCGAACTCGAGGAGGCGGCGCTGGTGGACGGGCTGTCGGTCTGGGGGGCGTTCCTGACGATCATCCTGCCGATCGCCGCACCCGGGATGGTCGCCGCCTTCATCCTGTCGCTGGTGCTGACGTGGAACGAATACTTCTTCGCCGCGCTGCTGACCTCGACCAAGGCGGTCACGCTGCCGGTGATGGTCGCGAGCCAGACCGGCAGCCAGGGGATCTCGTGGTGGTCGATGGCCGCGCTCTCCTTCGCCGCGATCCTGCCGCTCATCGTGATCGGCATCCTGCTCGAGCGGTTCATCGTGAAGGGTATGGCCGCGGGGGCGGTGAAGTAGCGCGCGGCCCGGAAGGGCGGCAGGGGGGCGCTGCCCCCCGTCCGCGCCGCCGGCGCGGACTCCCCCCGGGATATTTCCGGACCGGACAGGGAAGCAGGCGGCGGGCGCGGGCCGGAAGCCGCGCTCAGCCCTCGCGCGGGCCGACGTTGGCGCGGAAGGCGGCCTCGAAGGCGGCCTGCTTCTCGGGCCCGGCCGCGGTCTGGTGGCGGGCGACCCAGTCGGCGTAAGGCATGCCGTAGACGATCGCGCGCGCCTCGTCCTTCGAGAGCGCGATGCCGCGCTCGGCCGCGGCCTCCTGGTACCAGCGCGCGAGGCAGTTGCGGCAGAAGCCCGCGAGCGTCATCAGGTCGATGTTCTGCACATCGGGGCGGGCCTTCAGCAGATGATGCATCAGCGCCCGGAAGGTCGCGGCCTCGATCTCGATGCGGGTGCGGTCGTCCATCTGTCTCCCCTGTCGTCAGAGCCCGGCGTCGTCGAGCGCCGCGGCCAGGATCGGCGCCAGCCGGTCGGCCCAGGCCCGCTGCCCCGCCGGCGCCGCGATCAGGTCGTGCCGAACCTCGATCAGCACATGCGGCCGGCCGGGGACGAGGCCGTGACGGTCCATCGAGTCACCGGGCAGGTGGCCCGAATAGGGCTGGTTGTCGCCCACGCAGAGATCGGTCTCGCGGCGCAGCCGGTCAAGGAGCGGGCGGGCCAGCCGGTCGTCGGCGGCGTAGAGCACGCCCAGATGCCAGGGCCGCGGCGCGCGGCCGACGAGGCGGGGCGTGAAGGAGTGCACCGCGCAGAGCACCCGGTCGGGCCGCGCCGCGGCGAGGCGGCCGAGCGCGGCGTGATAGGGGCGGTAAAAGCGGTCGAGCCGGCGGGCGATCTCGGCGGCATCGATGCGGCGGTTGCCCGGCACGATGGTGCCGTCGTAGAGGCGCATCACCAGGGTCGGGTCGTCCTCGCCGCGGTTCGGGTCGATCACCAGCCGCGAGAAGGTGGAGAGGATCGCGGGTGACCCCAGCCGCTCGGCCAGGCGCCGCGCGACGCCGGCCGCGCCGATATCCCAGGCGATGTGGCGGCCCATCTCGCCCTCGGACAGGCCGAGGCTGCCGCCGCCGACCGAGGGCGGGACGCGGTTGGCGGCATGATCGCAGGTCACCAGCCAGCGGCCGGCGCGCCCGGCGCCCAGAACCTCGGCGGCAGGGCCGTCGTCATCGTGTTCGCGCAGTGTCACCGGGCCGCTCTAGTCGATCGGGCGCGCCTGCGCCAGTTGCCCCGAGCCGGGGAATCGGGGATAGACAGGCGGAGTTCGGGCGCTAACGGTGCCCTCCGGCACGGGACGGGACGGGACGAGGGCATGAGACGCAACCGCAACGTCAAGATCGTGGCCACGCTGGGCCCCGCCTCGTCCAGCTACGCGGTGATCCGGGCGCTCTACGAGGCGGGAGCGGATGTCTTCCGCCTCAACATGAGCCACGGCAGCCACGACGAGATCGCCGCCCGGCATGCGATCGTGCGCCGGATCGAGGCCGACGTCGGCCGGCCGATCGCGATTCTCGCCGATCTGCAGGGGCCCAAGCTCAGGGTGGGGCTGTTCGCCGCCGGTGCTGCCGAGCTGGCCGAGGGGGCGCGGTTCCGCTTCGACCTCGACCCTGCGCCCGGGGATGGCACGCGGGTGGAGCTTCCGCATCCCGAGATCTTCGCGGCCCTCGAACCGGGCGCGACAGTTCTCGTCAACGACGGCAAGATGCGCTTCCGGGTCGAGGCCTGCACGTCAAGCTCGGCCGACTGCACCGTTCTGACCGGCGGCACGATCTCGAACCGCAAGGGCGTGAACGTTCCCGATGTGGTGCTGCCGCTTGCGGCGCTGTCCGAGAAGGATCTCGCCGACCTGGAGTTCGCCTGCAGCCTGGGGGTGGACTGGCTGGCGCTGAGCTTCGTGCAGCGCGGTGCCGACGTGATCGAGGCGCGCGACCTCGCCCGCGGCCGGGCCGCGATCCTGTCGAAGATCGAGAAGCCCGCGGCGGTGAAGGCCTATGCCGAGATCCTCGCGCTGTCGGACGGGATCATGGTGGCGCGGGGCGACCTCGGTGTGGAGCTGCCGGTGGAATCGGTGCCGCCGATCCAGAAGCGGCTGGTGCGCGGCGCGCGGGCGGCGGCGAAGCCGGTGATCGTGGCGACCCAGATGCTGGAATCGATGATCGAGAGCCCGATGCCCACCCGCGCCGAGGTGTCGGACGTGGCCACCGCCATCTACGAAGGCGCCGACGCGGTGATGCTGTCGGCCGAATCGGCGGCCGGCCAGTATCCGGTCGAGGCGGTGACGACCATGCACAAAGTCGCCCTCAGCGTCGAGAGCGACCCGACCTACCGCGATATCATCGAGGCGAGCCGCAGCGCCAAGAGGCAGACCGTCGCCGACGGAATCGTGGCGGCCGCGCGCGAGATCGCCGAGACGACCGAGATCAAGGCGATCTGCTGCTTCAGTCAGTCGGGCACCACGGTAAGCCTCGTGGCGCGGGAACGGCCGCGGGTGCCGATCGTGGCGATGACACCGCTGGTTGCCACGGCGCGGCGGCTGTGCCTGACCTGGGGCACCACCTGCGTGGTGGTTCCGCCGGTGGACCGGTTCAAGGGCGCGGTGCTGGCTTCGGCGCAGCAGGCCAAGGCACTGGGCTTCGCCACCGAGAGCGACCAGATCCTGGTGACCGCCGGCGTGCCCTTCAACGTGCAGGGCACGACCAACATCCTGCGGGTCGCGCCCTGCGACGAACGATTGATTTACTCGGCCGAGCCCACATAATCGGCGCGGGGGCGGCAGGCGCGCTCCCGGAGGCGCCGCTTGTGGACACCGACCTGATCCTCGTCATCGGCGTGATCGTCGCGGTGCTGACGGTTCCCGCGATCTTCAGCGCTCTGGCCGACGGGCGGGCGCCGCGACGGGCGGCGATCATGGTGCTGATCGCCGGCGGGCTGATCGCGCTGGCGGTGATGCAGCGCCCGGGGGGCTATTCGATCGAGGACATCCCTTCGGCCTTCATGTCGGTGGTCAACCGCTACTTCCGGTCGATCTGAAGCGGCAGCCCCGCCGAGGCCCGCGACCTTGCTGCGCGGCCCGCGCGGCCGTCTTGCGCGCCGGGTCGGCGGCGTGTATCTGCGCAGTCTCTGACCCGCGCGGCCGGCCCTGCGGCATGCCCCGTCGCGCGCGAACGATCCGAAAGGAGCCGAAATGCCCAAGATGAAGACCAAGTCGGGCGCCAAGAAGCGCTTCAAGATGACGGCCACGGGCAAGGTCAAGTCTGCCCAGGCCGGCAAGCGGCACGGGATGATCAAGCGGTCGAACGACTTCATCCGCAAGGCCCGCGGCACCACGGTGCTGTCGGACTCGGACGCGAGGATCATCAAGTCCTACATGCCCTACGACCGCTGAGGAGGCACCGATGTCCCGCGTGAAGGGTGGAACCGTCACCCACCGTCGTCACAAGAAGGTTCTCGATGCCGCCAAGGGCCACTACGGGATGCGCTCGCGCACCTTCAAGGTGGCCGCCCAGTCGGTGGACAAGGCGAACCAGTACGCCACCCGCGACCGCAAGGTGCGCAAGCGCACGTTCCGCGCGCTCTGGATCCAGCGCATCAACGCGGCCGTCCGGGCGATCGACCCGGGCTTGACCTACTCGCGCTTCATCGACGGCCTGGCGAAGGCCGGGATCGAGGTGGACCGCAAGGTTCTGGCCGACCTCGCGGTGCACGAGCCCGAGGCCTTCGGGGCCATCGTCGCCCAGGCACGGGCCGCGACGGCCTGACGACCGGGCCTGTTCCGGGCCGGGCGACTGCCCGGTCCGGCTCGCCTTGCGTCCGCCGGCAGGGCCTGGCGGGGGCCTGGCGCGAATACCCGCCGGTCCCGTCCCGTGTGGCCTCGCATCGCTCGGTCCGGTGCACGGTCTGCCAGGGGTCGGAGAAGCCGGCGCCATGGTCCCCCGACACCCTGTGACGCCGGTCCGCCGCGGCTCGGGAAAGCGCGGCCGCGCCGTCGGCGGCCCGGGCCTCGCTCGATACAGCGCTTGCCCGACACGGCCGAGGACCGCCCTGCGCCACTGCGGCGGAGGGAACGGCCAGAGCCGCAGCACCGGAGCGCAGGAGAGTCCCGCAGGAAGGTGCGTGCAGATCCTTATCGCAGCGGAGACAAAGGAAGGACGTACCCCCCCGACGCGACGCCGGACA
>CALDYW010000048.1 GCA_937944395.1 uncultured Paracoccaceae bacterium
GCGGATCGGCGGGGGGCTGTCTGCCCCCCGCACCCCCCGAGGATATTTCCGGACCAGACATGGAGGGGGGGGCCCTGGCCGCCGGACCGGCCGGCTCAGACGCCCAGGTCCGGAGCGCGCAGGATGTGAACGGCGTTGATCTGCCACCCCTCGCCGGCCGGGATCATCTGGTAGTCGAGCACATGTACCGCCCCCGCCGCATCGGTCACGATCACCTGCTGCCAGAGCCGGCCGCCGACCTCGCGCAGCTCGCCGAAGGCCACATCGGCGGGCCGCCAGACCATCGGGTACCCCTCGCGGACCATCCGCCCGAAGTTTTCCGGCGAGCCGAACATCTGCCGGATCGCGGGCGATGCAAAGGCGAAGGCCGCAGCCAAGTCTTCGGCGAGGAACGCCTCGATCTGGCTCTGGATCACACCCCGGATAGCGCCCTCGGGGCCGTCCTGAGCAGCCGGGGGACCGGCGAGGGCAAGGGCGAGGGTCAGCGAAAGAACTGCGTTGAGCCGTGGCATCGGCGGTCACCCCCGCTGCAAACACGAGGGGAGAGGATAGTCCACCGCGGGTGCGGGACAAGGCGGGCGTGGCACCGGACCCCTCGCCGCAGTAGGATCGCCAGCGTCTGGAACGGGGAAAGGGACATGGCCTACCAGTTCAGTCGTAAGGACTCGACGCTGACGCAGGGGCTGCGCCGCATCGCCGCCGGCGAGATCGAGGCGGCTCTCGCCGCCTCCGAACCCTCGCCCGAGCCGCTCGCGCCACGTATCCACACCATGCGCAAGTCGGTGAAGAAGCTTCGCGGGCTGATCCGGCTGGTGCGGCCGGTGTTCCCCGACTTCGCGAAGGAGAACCGGGCACTGGCCGATGCCGGGCACGGCATCTCGGGCCTTCGCGACGCCGAGGTGATGCTCGCCGCCTTCGACTCCCTCGCCACCGCGGCTGCGGCACCGGCCGAGGTTCTGGCGGCCGCCCGAATCCCCTTCGCCCGTCGTCATCAGAACGCGCATGACGACGCGGCGCTCGAGGCGACGCTCCGCGGCTACCGCACGGCACTCGCGCGCGTCGCGGAACGCGCCGCAGACTGGACCCTCGCCGCCGACGGCTTCTCCGCGCTCGCCCCCGGCCTCGCCCGCACCTGGGAAGATGCCCGCGCCACCGGCCGCGCGGCCCGGCGCGCGCCCGACCCGGAGGCGCTGCACGAATGGCGCAAGCGGGTCAAGGACCACTGGTATCAGGCCCGGCTCCTGCGGCCGATCTGGCCCGAGGCGATGGCCCCCCACATCGCCGCGGCCGATGCCCTCGGCGAGCTCCTCGGCCGCCACAACGACCTGTCGGTGCTGACGGCGCTGGCCGCCGCCGACGCCGCCGCCGGAGACACGCCCGCAGAAGCGGCAGCGGCGATCCGGGCTGCGGCGGCGCAGGAGCAGGCCGGGATCCTCGGCGAGGCGACGGCCCTCGCCCTGCGGCTCTTTGCCGGATCGGCCGAATGCCTCACCCGCCGCTGGCGACGCTGGTGGAAGGTCTGGCAGGCCGGGGACTGAGCTGCAGAGCCGGCGCTTGGATCGCGACCCGCCGACCGGCGAACCCCGGAGACGCTCTCATGTCCGGTCCGGAAATATCCTCGGGGGGTGAGGGCGCGCCCCGGCGCGCCCGAGGGGGGCAGACAGCCCCCCTTTCAGCCGCCGGCCATGCCCTCGGCCGAGGCCGCGGCAAGTGCGCCCTCCAGCGCGCGTCCGATCAGCGCCTCGGTCTCGGCGACACCGTAGAGGGCGATGAACCCGCCGAAGCGCGGGCCCTGACTGGCCCCGAGCAACACCTCGTAGAGGGCCGCGAACCAGTCGCGCAGGGGGTCGAACCCATGGTCGCGCCCCACCGCATAGACCATCGCCTGCAGCGCCTCGGGATCCTGCCCACCCTCCCAGGCGGCCAGCCGCGCGCGGAGATCCTCGAGCGCCGCACGCTCGCGCGGATCGGGTGCCCGGAAGGTCCGCGTCGGCTTCACATGGTCGGCGAAATAGCGCACCGCGTATCCGGCGGCCGCATCGAGGTCGGGGTGCGTCTCGGGGCTCGCGCCCGGGACGTAGCGACGCAGGAAGCCCCAGAGCGTCGCCTTGTCCGCGGCTCCCGAGACCGAGGCGAGATTGAGAAGCATCGAAAAGCTGACCGGCATCGTCGAGGCCGGAGGATGGCCCTCGTGGACATGCCACACCGGGTTGGCCAGCCGCGCGTCGGAATCCTGACCGGGAAAGGCCGCCAGACTCTGATGGTACTCGTCCACCGTCTTCGGGATCACGTCCCACCACAGCCGCTTCGCGGTCCGGGGCTTCTGGTACATGAAGTAGCCCAGCGTCGGCGTCGCGGCATAGGTCAGCCATTCGTCGATGGTCAGGCCGTTGCCCTTCGACTTCGAGATCTTCTGCCCCTGCTCGTCGAGGAACAGTTCGTAGACGAAGTGCTCCGGCGCCCGCCCCCCGACGATCTCGCAGATCCGGTCGTAGATCGGCGTGTTCGAGGAGTGGTCCTTGCCGTACATCTCGAAGTCCACCCCGAGCGCCGCCCAGCGCGCGCCGAAGTCTGGCTTCCACTGCAGCTTCACATGCCCGCCGGTGACCGGCACGGTCCATTCCCGCCCGGTTTCGTCGTCGAAGGTCACCGTGCCCTCGCGCGCGTCCACATGGGCGATGGGAACGTAGAGCACCCGCCCGGTCTCGGGGTGGATGGGCAGGAAGCAGGAATAGGTCTTCTGCCGTTCCTCGCGCAGCGAGGCCAGCATCACCTCCATGATCGCGTCGTAGCGCTCGGCGCAGCGCAGGAGCACCGCGTCGAACCGGCCCGAGCGGTAGAAGTCGGTTGCGCTGATGAACTCGTAGTCGAAGCCGAAGGTGTCGAGGAACCGCCGCAGTTCGGCATTGTTGTGATCCCCGAAGCTCGCGTGGGTCCCGAACGGATCGGGCACCGAGGTGAGCGGCTTCTGCAGATGCTCGGCCAGCATCTCGCGGTTCGGCACGTTGTCGGGGATCTTGCGCATCCCGTCGAGATCGTCGGAAAAGCAGATCAGCCGCGTCGGAATGTCCGAGATCGCCTCGAAGGCGCGGCGCACCATCGTGGTGCGGGCAACTTCGCCGAAGGTGCCGATATGCGGCAGGCCCGAGGGGCCGTAGCCGGTTTCGAACAGCACATGGCCCTTCGCGGGCGGTGCCGCCTCGTAGCGCCGCAGCAGCCGGCGCGCCTCCTCGAAGGGCCAGGCCTTCGACCGCATGCCCGCCGCGCGCAAGTCCGACATGCCCGCCCCCCATGCCTTGCGCCGGGGCGCCGCACCCCGGCAAGGCCCGCTCCCTATTGCCGGGTGGGCCGGGCGTCAATATTGTCCCCTCCCGTTCCTCTCCTCGGTGCCGGCTCCCCCTTGTCCGACTTTCCCCCCTCGCTCACGCCGCAGGATGCGCTGGTGGCCGTGATGATCGCCGTCTCGGCCTCGGACGAGACGATCCGCACCACCGAACTGGTGACGATCCAGCGCATCGTGAACCACCTGCCGATCTTCCGCGACTACGACCAGGACCGGCTGCGCCAGATCTCCCAGACCGTCTTCGACCTGTTCGAGGAGGAGGACGGCCTCGACGCCCTGTTCGGGCTGATCCGCGAGGCGCTGCCCGAAAAGCTCCACGAGACCGCCTATGCGCTCGCCTGCGACGTCGCCGCAGCCGACGGGCGGCTGGGCGAGGCCGAACTGCGGCTGCTCGAGGAGATGCGCTACGAACTCGACATCGACCGCCTGCATGCCGCGGCGATCGAACGCGGCGCGCGGGCCCGGCACCTGACGGTCTGAACCGCCTTCAGGTTCGCCGGGTCCGGCGGCCTTGTCCCACCGCGGTTTGCCCGGCCGGCGCGGGTTGCGTCAGCCGTAGACGGCCGTCCAGCGCTCGATCAGTTGCTGCTGCAGGCGCCGCGCCCGGGCGGTCCAGGCCTGCGCCCCCTCGGGACGCTCGCGCTCGGCGGCCGACAACCCGCCGCGGCGGCCGAGGTCGGCGCAGAACACGGCAAAGGCCAGCACCGTATCCGACGGCGTCTGGACATAGCCCGCAAGCCCCGAGACGAAGTTCAGCGTTCCGGTCTTGGCGACGACCCGCGCCGGATGGTTGCCGATCCTGCGCCCGTTCGCATCCTTCATCTCGTGCACGCGCAGGATCCCGCGCAGCGCGCCGTCGGCGCCCGAGCGCACCAGCGCCTGCACCATCTCGGCCGCGCTGATCCGGCTCGCGTCGCCGAGACCCGAATGATCGACGAACCGCGCGCCGCGCACCCCGGCTCGCGATGCGAGCCAGCCCGCCATGCGCTGGCCCGAGGCCGCCAGCGATCCGGGCATCGCGCCCGCGCGGGCCGATGCCGTGAGGCCCACCACCTCGGCGGTGAGGTTGGTGGACCAGCGCAGCATCTCGGCCGCGACCGTCCGCAGGTCGGCCGAGGCGACCTCGGCCAGGACCGTACCGCGCACCTGCCCGCGCGCCGCCTCGGGGCGGGGCAGCTCGATGCCCTGCGACCTCGCGAACCAGGCGAAGACCTCGGCCGCATAGGCGCCCGGCCTGCGCACCGGCAGCCAGCGGCTGCCGCTCTCGCCCAGGGCGGCGCGCGCCACGGTCCAGTCTTCGATGCCGTCCGCATCGCGGTAGGTGTAGAGCGGCGCCTGCCGGTCGGCGACGCGCATCCGGGCGATCCCGACCTCGGGTCGGTAGCGGTCGGAGCGCGCGTCCACGCTGATCCGGTAGCCGCCCTGACCGCGGCGCCATTCGAAATGCACGCGGTTGTAGTTGAGGTTGAGCCCCGAGATCGCCGGCGAATAGCCGACGTGGTCGGGCTGGCCCGGGTCGATCGATCGGATGTAGGGCAGCGCCGCCTCGTGCATCCGGAACCGCCCGCGCACCTCGCGCAGGCCGGCCGCCTTCACCGCCCGGGCAAGCTCGGCCAGCTGATCGGTGCCGAGCGTCGGATCGCCGGTGCCGACGAGGATCAGATCGCCGTCGAGCCGCCCGTTGCGGATCGCGCCGTCGGCCACGACCTGCGTGCGGAAGCGGTGCCCGGGGCCCAGCGCCTCTAGCCCGTAGAGTGCGGTGATTGCCTTGAGCACGCTCGCCGGCGGCATCGGGCGGCCCGGATCGGTGCCCTCGAGAACGAGGCCCGAGCGGGCATTGGCCACCGCGAAGGTGACCGAGCCGCCGAGCCGCGCCTGCGCGATCAGGTCGGCGGCGGCGGCAGCAGCCCGGGCCGGTTGCGGCACCGCGACCACCGCCGCCGTACCGCCAGACGCTCCCCTCGGGCGCGGCCGAGGCGAGCGGTCGGGGGCGTTGGCCGGCGCCGGCCCGGCGGCGGCGATCAGCCCCAGCGCACCCAGGATCGTGCGGCGGGTCGGGCGGGCGGGCGGCGGGTCCATGCCGGGCAGTCAACCCCGAAGCGCCCGCGCGCGCAACCCGTCAGTCGTCGCCTGCGACGTGCAGCCAGTCCCCGCGCGCGCGGATCTCCGACGAGGACAGCGACGACAGCGGCACGTTGACCAAGCACCAGGCCGGCGGAGCGTGGCGCGGCAGCCGCCGGGCTGCCGCGGCCGGCAGGCGGGCCCGTGCAAATCGCGCCGCCGCCTTCGACATGCCGGCGGCGATCCGGCTGCCGGGCCGCGCGATCACGCCCACCGGCACCCGGGCGAGGATCGATTCCCAGCGCTCCCAGCGGTGGAAGGTGGCCAGGTTGTCGGCCCCCATCAGCCAGACGAACCGCACCCCCGGGTAGAGCCGTTCGAGCGCCGCCAGCGTCTCGGCGGTGTATCGCGTGCCGATCCGCGCCTCAATATCGGTCACCGTGACGCGCGGGTGCCGCATCAGCGCCCGCGCCCGCGCCAGCCGCTCGGGCAGGGGCGCGGGCCCATGTGCCTTGAGCGGATTCCCCGGGCTCACCAGCCACCAAACGGCATCGAGCCCGAACCGCTTCAGCGCCTCGCGCGTGATGTGCACATGACCCGCGTGCGCCGGATCGAACGACCCGCCGAGCAGCCCCACTGCCCGACCCGGCCGCGCCACCGGCAGTCCCCGGCGCGGGGTCATCGATCCCCCGGCGCCGCCAGCCCGGACTGCCCCGGCTGCCCCCCGGAAGGGAATGCGCCCGCGCGCATACGAGACGTTCGGAACAGGCAGCGCGGCATGGCGCGGAGGCTCCGGCAAGGCGGTCGGCATCCGCACCAGGACACAACCTGACGGCGGCGTCAAATCTCCGGCCGGCCCGGCACGGACGGCGGCGGCACTCGACCGCAACGGATGCCGCCGCCCGCCGCGGCGGCGGGGCCCCGGGCCCGCAGCCGGGCCGCCGCCGGCCTGCCGCGTTGCCAGGCGCGGTCCGAGCCGCTACATGGCGTCGGGTTCCCCCAGCCGCAGGATCGCAGCCATGGCCAGCTACCAGTTCGTCTATCACATGGATGGCGTCTCCAAGACCTATCCCGGCGGCAAGAAGGTGTTCGAGAACATCCGCCTGAACTTCCTTCCCGGCGTGAAGATCGGGGTGGTCGGGGTGAACGGCGCGGGCAAGTCCACGCTTCTGCGCGTCATGGCCGGCTGGGACCGGGACTTCACCGGCGAGGCCTGGGCGGCGAAGGGCGCGACCGTCGGCTACCTGCCGCAGGAGCCCGAGCTCGACCCCGCGCTCGACGTGCGCGGCAACGTCATGCTGGGCGTCGCCGCCAAGCAGGCCAAGCTCGACCGCTACAACGAGCTGGCCATGAACTATTCCGACGAGACCGCCGACGAGATGGCGCGCCTCCAGGACGAGATCGACGCCGAAGGGCTGTGGGATCTCGATTCCAAGGTCGATGTCGCGATGGAAGCGCTGCGCTGCCCGCCCGACGACGCCGATGTCACAACCCTTTCGGGCGGCGAGAAGCGCCGCGTGGCGCTCTGCCGGCTCCTGCTCGAGGCGCCTGACATGCTGCTTCTGGACGAGCCCACCAACCACCTCGACGCCGAGACCATCGCCTGGCTGCAGAAGCACCTGATCGACTACAAGGGCACCTGCCTCATCGTCACCCACGACCGCTATTTCCTCGACGAGATCACCGGCTGGATCCTCGAGCTCGACCGCGGCCGCGGCATCCCGTGGGAAGGGAACTACTCCTCCTGGCTCGAGCAGAAGGCGAAGCGGCTCGAGCAGGAGGCGCGCGAGGACAAGGCCCGGGCGAAGACGCTCGAGCGGGAACTCGAGTGGATCCGCGCCGGCGCCAAGGCGCGCCAGGCCAAGTCGAAGGCACGCATCCAGGCCTACGAGCAGCTCGCCAGCCAGTCCGAACGCGAGCGCGTCGGCCGGGCGCAGATCGTCATCCCGAACGGGCCGCGGCTGGGTTCGAAGGTGATCGAGGTCGAGGGGCTGACCAAGGGCTACGGCGACCGTGTGCTGATCGAGAACCTGTCGTTCAGCCTGCCGCCGGGCGGCATCGTCGGCGTCATCGGGCCGAACGGCGCGGGCAAGACCACACTGTTCCGGATGCTGACCGGGCAGGAGACGCCCGACGCCGGCACGATCACCTTCGGCGACACGGTGAAGCTCGCCTATGTCGACCAGAGCCGCGATGCGCTCGACCCCGACAAGACCGTCTGGGAGGAGATCTCGGGCGGCGCGGAACTGATCGACCTCGGCGATGCGCAGGTGAACAGCCGCGCCTACTGCGGCAGTTTCAACTTCCGCGGCGCCGACCAGCAGAAGAAGGTCGGGCTGCTCTCGGGCGGCGAGCGCAACCGCGTGCACATGGCCAAGCTGCTGAAATCGGGCGGCAACGTGCTGCTGCTCGACGAACCGACCAACGATCTCGATGTCGAGACCCTGCGCGCGCTCGAGGAAGCGCTGGAAGCCTTCGCCGGCTGCGCGGTGATCATCAGCCACGACCGCTTCTTCCTCGACCGTCTCTGCACCCACATCCTCGCCTTCGAGGGCGAGGCGCGGGTGGAATGGTTCGAGGGCAACTTCGAGGCCTACGAGGCCGACAAGATCCGCCGCCTCGGGCCCGATTCGGTGATGCCGAAGCGGGTGAAGTACAAGAAGTTCGCGCGGTAGGGCCGGGGGGAAGCTCCGCCGCCCCCGCGGCGGGCGCGCATCTGATGCAACCGTCCCGCCCCTTGCGGCACGGGCGGCGGCCGCCCGCGGGGGGGGACAATCCGCCCGCCCCCCGGCTGCGGCACGCCTCCGGTCTGGCGCGGTGATCGGCCTGACGCCGCGGTCGGGCGCTGTCGGTGCAGTCCCCGCCGGCACGCCCCCGGCACGTCCCCGGTGCGACGCTGGTGCGACGCCGGGCCGACGCCGGCGCCAAGCACGCGTGCGCCCGGGGGGGATCGCGCTCTACCCCGCCATCGCCGCCGCCCGCGCCTGAAGCGCGCCGGCGAGCACGCTGGCCGGCCGCCGCAACCGGCGGCCGGCCGTCAGGGCGCGGGCGCGCGCCGAATCTCCCGCCCGGATCGTCGCCTCGATCAGGGTCAGCGCGATCACGTCGCGCTGGGCGTGGCTGCCGCCGAAACGCTGTGCCACCGGCTGCACCCGTTCGAGCAGCGCCGCCGCCCCTGCCCAGTCGCCCGCGCCGAAGGCGATCAGCGCCCGGGCCAGCGGATGGCCGACCTCGGCGGTCATGCGCGCGTTGTCGCCCGTGCCCGCCATCGCCCGACGCTGCGCCTCGAGCACCCCGGCCGCGCGCTCCGCCTGCCCGGCGCCGACGAAGGCCATCACCGCATGCACGTCGTTGAAGGCGTGGATGCCGGCCCCGCCCGCCGCCGCCCAGTCCTCGGCCAGCGCCTGCCAGCGCCCGCCCACCGCGGCGCCGGCCAGCCAGAGCCGCCACAGCAGCGCCGAGGCGTCGATCATCCGCAGCGCAAGCCGCGAGCGGTCGGGATAGACATGCGCATCGTAAAGGCCAAGCGCGGCGTCCTGGTCGCCGAGTTCATGGTGGTAGAGCGCAAGGTGCCACCAGTTGTGCCCCTGCAGGAAACTGTCGCCGGCCCAGGCGTCGCTGCCCCGCATCCAGGCGATGCCCTCGGCAAGCCGGTCCTGCATCTCGAACACATGCGCGACCGCGTGCTGCGCCCAGCCGTCGCGCGGCTCGAGCGCTACCGCGCGGCGGCCCGCCGCTTCGGCCGCGGTGTAGTCGCCCGTCTCCTCGAGCCCGAAGGCATGCATGGCAAGCATGGCATGAAAGCCCGGCATGGCTTCGTGCCACGACGGCAGCGCGCGCGCGATCCGGTCGCGGAGGGTGCGCGCATCGCCGGTGAAATAGTCGATCTGGTGACCGGCCAGCAGCGCAAGGCCGTCGCGCGGATACGCGGCCGAAAGCGCCGACAGCGCCGCCCCGGCCTCGCGCCAGCGCCCTGCGGCCAGATGCGACAGCGCGACCGCATGGCCACGCTCGCGGTCGGTCGCCGCATGCCGGAGGGCCGCGGCCGCCGCCTCGGCCGCCGGCGCCGCCAGCGCCGGTTCGGTGCCGAGCAACAGGATCCAGGCCTTCATGGCATGGGCCATGGCGAAGCCCGGCTGCCGTGCCAGCGCCGCGTCGAGCGCCCCGAGCGGATCGCCGCGATAGCACTGGAGCTCGGCCAGCGCCGAATCGAACAGCGCGGCCGCCGCGGGGTCCGCCCCGGTCAGCTCATGTCCCAGCGCGTCGCAGATCCGCGTCATCGCCTCGGTCCCTGCCGCTGCCTCGCTCGCCCCGTCAACCACCGGCGCGGTCGAGCGGCACCTTCAGCCCGACCTTCACGCGGTCCATCACCGCCGGGGTGCGGAATCGAGACACATGCAGGGTGCTGAACAAGACCCGGATCGCGATTTCCTCGCAATCCTGCATCGACGGCGCGGTGACGGTCGGCACGAAATCGGTGTCGCCGGTCGCATCGTCGCGCGGCATCACCTCCGGCGGCCGCGGCATCGCGGCCTTGAACTCCGAGAGATGTCCGAGCGCTCGCGTCCAGCGTCACGTCGACGATCATCATCAGCTCGGGCCCTGCGGCCTCCGGCGCCATCGCCGCAACATCCGCCCCGATGATGCCGTCCGCCCTCAGCCGCGCCCGCCGCCGCAGGCGGGCCGAAGCTGACAGGTTCGCCCGCGATGCTTGTTCCTCGGCCGGCAGCCGGCCGTTCTCCGGCACGAGCGCCGGAAGCCCGAGATCGAAGGCATCGAGCGGGCGCGGGTTCCTGCGCCGGCGGTTCGATCTGGCCTGATTTTGCGCAGACAAGGGCCTTCGCTCCGGATGCGGGCGGCTGCCCGGCGAGTATCGCGAGTTTTTCCGCAGGTTTCGACCCCAACCTTTGCAGAGGCTCCGCCCGCGGCACGTCCTTCGCGGGCTCTCTCGGCACCCGCCCAAGCCCGCCGGCCGGGAGATGCGGCCCATGCCCGCCCTCACCCGACCGCTCTGCGCCGCGGCGCGCGCCCCGTTCGCGCTTGCGGGTTCCTCAACGGCCACCGAGAACGCCATCGGCCCCGGTCCCTTCGCCCTCCAGAGCTTCCGGCGCCGCGGTCGCCGCGCGCTCCGCATCCCCGACTTCGGACGCGCGCAACTGTGATCTGCCGCGCCGGGTTGACCGGTTCGATCGATCGCGACCACACTCCGCACGCGCCGGCATCCCACCCCTCTCAAGGGTGAACACCCTCATGAGAACTCACAGCTCGGGCGCGGATCAGGTCGTCGCGCGACAGTTGCATTCGGTGCCCGCGGTCGTGCTCCGGCCGGCATCGGACCGTTGCGCGCAGGATCTGCGCGAGCCGCGGCACCTTCCTGCGGGGAATCCGCGCGTTCCGGGCCCCTTTCGCACCGATCAGGCGTGCCGCCGGCGGCCTGCCTGCGCCGGCAGGGGCTGCGCCCGGCACCCGCGGCGCCCGGGCGGTGGCGCGGGGAAGGCGGCTCGGGGCCGGGCCGCGCCCGGCCGGTTGACATGCACGATGCAAAGGCCCGACAGTCGGCCCGAGGCCCGGGCGCGGATGCCCGGTCTCGCCATATCAGCCCAGGGACGGAGTCGCCGATGAAGCCGATCGCCCCCGATGACCGCCGCGTCGTCAACATCCACTCTGCGGAGTACCGGCCCTTCGTCTATTCCGACGGGGTCGAGCTCGGCGACAGCGTGCTCCAGCTCGACGACAGCCGCCCGCTTGGCGAAGGCTTCCACGTCTACCGGATGCCCCCGGGCATGACCACGCGCGCCCACCGCCACAACGGGCACGAGCAGTTCCTGATCCTCGAGGGCGAACTGCACGAGAGCGACGGCACCATCCTGCGCGCGGGCGACATGGTCTTCTATCGCGACGGCACCGAACACAATTCCTACACGCCCACCGGCTGCCTGCTGGCCGTCCACATCGCCGGACCCGAAACGCCGCTCGAGTGACGCCCGGCCCCGAGGGCGCGCCGGGGCCGGCGCGCCGGAGGTCAGATGTCCAGCGTGTGCTCGTGCTCCCAGCGCGAGAAGTGCGACACGAACGACTGCCATTCCGCGTTCTTGAGCTTGAGGTAGGCGGCCGCGAACTCCTCGCCGAGCATCGCCTTCAGCGTCCGGTCGGCGTCGAAGGCGCGCAGCGCGTCGAGCAGGTTCAGCGGCAGCTTCGGCGCGCCCTTCACCTTGTGGCCCTCGGCGTACATGTCGATGTCGAGCCGCCGGCCCGGATCGGTCTGCGTGCGCAGCCCGTCGAGCCCCGCGGCGATCACCACCGCCTGCAGCAGGTAGGGGTTCGCGGCCCCGTCGGGCAGGCGCAGCTCGAACCGCCCCGGCCCCGGCACCCGCACCATGTGGGTGCGGTTGTTGCCCGTCCAGGTCACCGAGTTCGGCGCCCAGGTCGCCCCCGAGACGGTGCGGGGGGCGTTGATGCGCTTGTAGCTGTTGACGGTCGGGTTGGTGATCGCCGCCATGCCCGGCGCATGGCGCATGATCCCGCCCAGGAAATGCCGGCCGCGGTCGGACAGGCCGAGCTCGGCCGCATCGTCGGCGAAGGCATTCGCCGTTCCCTCCGCGTTCCAGACCGAGATGTGCACATGGCAGCCCGAGCCGGTGAGGCCGGGGAAGGGCTTGGGCATGAAGGTGGCGCGCAGCCCGTGCTTCTCGGCCACCGACTTGACCATGAACTTGAAGAACGAATGCCGGTCGGCGGTGACCAGGGCATCGTCGAAGGCCCAGTTCATCTCGAACTGGCCGTTCGCGTCCTCGTGATCGGTCTGATAGGGCTGCCAGCCGAGCGCGATCATGTGGTCGCAGATCTCGGCGATCACGTCGTAGCGGCGCATCACCGCCTGCTGGTCGTAGCAGGGCTTGGCGGCGGTGTCCCAGGGGTCGGAGATCTTCTGCCCGTCGGGGGTGAGCAGGAAGAATTCGCACTCCACGCCGGTGCGCACCCTGAGACCGTCCTTCGCCGCCTCGGCGATCACCGCCTTCAGCACGTCGCGCGGCGCCTGCGCGACCACCTTGCCGTCCATCGTCGCGACCGAGGGCACCCAGGCGACCTCGGGCTTCCAGGGCAG
>CALDYW010000049.1 GCA_937944395.1 uncultured Paracoccaceae bacterium
CCAGCAGATCGTTGGCTTCGCCGCCCTTCGGGTCAGCGCAACGTTGTCCAGCATCGTGTCGGCCAGCAGCCGCTTGAGCTTCGCGTTCTCGCTCTCGAGCTCTCGCAGCCGCCGGGCCTCGGATACCTCCAGCCCGCCATACTTTGGCCTTCCAGTTGTAGATCGTCGCTTCAGACACACCGTGCCGCCGGGCAAGATCAGCGGTCTTCGCGCCCGCTTCTGCCTCCTTCAGCACCCCAATGATCTGATCTTCTGAAAACCTTGCACGCCTCATCGTCTGTCCTTTCTTCAGGCCAGACCCTAATCGTTCGTGGAGGAAAATCAGGGGGTCAGGTCAGCAGGCATCGCCCACCGGCGCCGAGCTGCTGTTCGAGGCCTTCTCCCAGCGCTATGAACGCGGTTCGACGATCGTCACCTCGAACCTGCCGTTCGAGGACGGGGCCTCGGTGCTGGGGTCGGAGCGGTTGACCGGTGCCTTGCTCGACAGGCTGACCCACCACGTCAGCATCCTCGCCATGAACGGTGACAGCTACCGCCTCAAGGAATCCGCCGGCCGCCGCCGCGCCGCGGCCAGTAAAGCCGGGGCAGAGCAAAACGAGGCCACTAACGTCGACCCGGAAACGGGCGAAGTTACCCAGGCCTGACCCCCAAGGCCGAAGTCGATTTGCAAGAAGGCCCCGATCGGGGGCCTACTTGCAAACAACCCCGCCGCGCCAAAAGTGGCCTGCTTTTACTCCGCCATGCTGGCCTGGAGTCCGACCGCCGTTGACAAAACTGGAATTTTCCGGCTCAAAACGGTCCAGGACACGGGCAGCAGGTCACCGCGGCAGCGGCGTTGGCCGGGGACATCTTCCGCTCCAGGGTGCTCTACCTCGGCTTCGACGACCAGCCGCAGAACGCCGACGACAACCACGACGATCTGATCATCCGCGTGACGGCCGGCGCCATCCCCGAGCCGGCAACCTGGGCGATGCTGATCGCCGGTTTCGGCCTCGTCGGCTTGGCGGCACGCCGCCGACGCGCCACGCTTGCCCATCGGGCGGCCTGACGCAGCCGACGAGCTGGAACGCGGCCAGGGCCGTCCGCCCGATCCGGGGTGGGCGGCCCCGGTTCCGCATCTGGCGCGCGCGCCTGCCCCGTGCCATCGTGCAGCCGCATGAACCCCTCACGCCACCACGGCGGCCGGCAGTGCGGCACCTCCTACGATGTCGCGCGGGAGGCCGGCGTCTCCCAGTCCACCGTGTCGCGGGTGTTCCGCCCCGGCACCTCGGTCGCCCCGGCCACGCGCGCCCGCGTGATGGCGGCAGCCGCCCGCGTCGGCTACCGCCCGAACGCGATCGCCGCCTCGCTCATCACCCGCCGCTCGAACCTCGTGGCCGTGGTCATCTCCAACCTCACCAACCTCCACTATCCCGAGGTGCTCGCCGAACTCACCCGCCGCCTCTCGGCAGAAGGGCTGCGCGTGCTGCTGTTCACGCTTTCGACCGAAAGCGAGATCGACGCCGTGCTCGACCAGATCTGGCGCTACCGGGTGGATGGCGCCATCGTCGCAGCCCGCCTGTCGGCGAAGCAGCAGGCTGCCTTCGTGCACGAAGGGGTGCCGCTCGTGCTCTACAACCGGCCCGGCCACGACGGCATCGCCAGCAGCGTCTGCTGCGAGGCCGCCAGTGGCGAGCAGCTGCTGATCGACGGGCTGCTCTGCGCCGGCCGGCGCCGGTTCGGCCTGATTGCCGGCCCGGCCGACTCTGCGGTGGGCGAGGCGCGGATCGCCGCGGCACGCGCACGCCTCGAGGCGGCCGGGCTCCTGCCGGTGGCCGAAGAGCGGGGCGATTTCTCGCACGCCAGCGGCTTGGCCGCAACCCGGGCAATCATCGCCGCGCATCGCCTCGATGCGATCGTCGCTGCCAATGATGTGATGGCCCTGGGCGCGCTCGACGTTCTTCGCCACGAGGCCGGGCTTGCGGTGCCTGCCGATGTCGCCGTCGTCGGCTTCGACGGGGTGGCGCCGGCCGCCTGGCCCGCCTATCGCCTCACCACCGTGCGCCAGCCGGTCGAGGCGATGACGGATGCGGCTGTCCGCCTGCTACTCACGCGGATCGCCGAGCCGGGCCGGCCGGCCGAGCAGCTGCTGTTTGCCGGGGCGCTGGTGCCGGGCGCGACAGCGCCGCTTGGCTGAGGGCTGGCATCTGGCGCGGGGCGGCCCGTTGCATTCGAAGTCATTTCCTGCTTTGCGGGCCGGGTGAGCGACGAAGCCGCCATCGGGGCCGCCAAGGGGTGCCGCCTTCTGCTGCCCCTCGTGGGCGCCGGGGTCGCATGGGCCCGCCATGCCGCGCCGCACATGGCGGCCGACATCTCGGCGCCGGTCGATCATCTCGACGGCGCCGATGCGGTGGCTGCCCGCCTCCTCGACCCCGTCGGCCGCGCCTTCCGCCACGGCGAGGAGCGGCTTGACATCCTGATCGGCGGCAGCTTCGAAGGTCGGCTGTGGACGGCATCGACCGGCCATGTCGCCGGCCTGTTCGAAGAGCCGCTGTGGGACATCCCGGCAACCGGCCTGCCCGCCTTCCTGCGCTACTGCCGGTTCGACCGCTGGGAGGACGGCCGGCTCGCCGAGCTTCTGCTGCTGTTCGATCTGCCCGATCTCATGATGCAGGCCCGCGCCTGGCCGCTCAACCGGCCGCTTGGGCCTTTCATCCGCCCGCCCGGCCCCGCCACCCGCGACGGCGTGGTGCCGGGCGCCGGCGACCCGGCGGAGGCGCGCGAAAGCCTTGCGCTGGTCGAGGCGATGATCGAGGGCCTCATGGCCTATGATGGCCGTTCGCTTGCCTCCATGGGCATGCGCCGCTTCTGGCACCCCTTCTTCTGGTGGTTCGGCCCGGCGCCCATCGGCACCTTCTGCGGCCACGCCGACTATGAGCGCGGCCACCAGGGCCCGTTCCTCAACGCCTTCCCCGACCGCGTCGGCGGCCACCACCGCGCCCGCCTCGCCGAGCGCTGCTATATCGCCTCGGCCGGCTGGCCCAGCATCCGCGCCACCCACCTTGGCAGCGGCTTCCTCGCCCTGCCGGCCACCGGCAAGCCGGTGACGATGCGGGTGATGGATATCTGGCGCCGCGAGGGCGCGCTGCTGCGCGAGAACTGGGTGTTCGTCGACATCGTCGATCTGCTCCGCCAGCTCGGGGTCGACGTGTTTGCCCGCATGGCCGCGCTCGGCCCGGCCGCCATTCCCCCCGACTGAGGAGACTGCCATGCCCTGCTGGCTCAAAACAGCGCCCGAAAGCAAGGCAAGGGCCGAGACGGACCGCAGCGTCCGCGAGACGGTCGAACGCCTGATCGAGGACATCGCCGCGCGCGGCGACGCCGCCGTGCGGGAGCTCTCCATCCGCTTCGACGGCTGGGACCGGGACTGCTACCGCCTCACCGCAGACGAGATCGCCGCCTGCCTCGACCGACTCGACCCGCAGGCCCGGCACGACATCGAGTTCGCGCAGGCGCAGGTCCGCCGCTTCGCAGAGGCGCAGCGCGCTGCGATCACCGACATCGAGATCGAGACGCTGCCCGGGGTCATCCTCGGGCACCGCAACATCCCGGTGAACGCGGCCGGCTGCTATGTGCCCGGCGGCAAATATCCGCTGCTCGCCTCGGCGCACATGGGCGTGGTGACGGCCAAGGTCGCCGGCGTGCCGCGCATTGTCACCTGTGCGCCCCCGTTCGAGGGCCGGCCCGCACCCGCCATCGTCGCCGCGCAGGCGCTCGCCGGGGCTGACGAGATCTGGTGCCTCGGCGGCGTGCAGGCGGTGGCCGCCATGGCCATCGGCACCGAGACGATGCAGCCCGTCGACATGCTGGTCGGCCCCGGCAACGCCTTTGTCGCCGAAGCCAAGCGGCAGCTCTTCGGGCGGGTCGGGATTGACCTGTTCGCGGGCCCGACCGAGACCATGGTGATCGCCGACGAGACGGTCGATGCCGAGATGTGCGCAACCGACCTGCTCGGCCAGGCCGAGCACGGCCCGGACAGCCCGGCGGTCCTGATCACCACCTCCGAGCGGCTCGCCCGGGAGACCCTGCACGAGGTCGAGCGGCTGCTCGAGATCCTGCCCACGCGCGACATCGCCGGCAGGGCGTGGGAGCGGCACGGCGAAGTGATCCTGTGCGACAGCGACGAGGAGATGCGCGCCGTCGCCGACGACTATGCCTTCGAGCATGTGCAGGTCATGACGCGAGACCCCGACTGGTTCCTGGCGCGGCTCACCAACTATGGCGCGCTCTTCCTCGGCCCGCGCACCAACGTCGCCTATGGCGACAAGGTGATCGGCACCAACCACACCCTGCCCACCCGGCGCGCGGCGCGCTACACGGGCGGCCTGTGGGTTGGCAAGTTCCTGAAGACCTGCACCTACCAGCGCGTGCTGACCGACGAGGCATCGACCCTCGTCGGCGAATATTGCTCGCGCCTGTGTGCGCTCGAGGGCTTCGCCGGCCATGGCGAGCAGGCGAACCTGCGCGTGCGCCGCTATGGCGGTCGCAACATCCCCTACGCCGGGGCCGCCGATCCGGTGCGCTCGCAGCGCGTCGCGTGATCCTGCCGCCGCCGCCCTCCTTCCGGCTGGATGGCCGCCGCGCGCTCGTAACCGGCGCCGGGCGCGGCATCGGCCTTGCGGCCGCCTCGGCACTCGCCAGCGCCGGCGCCGAGGTCTGGCTGGTGGCGCGCACCGGCACCGAGGTGGCAGACGCCGCCGAGGCCATCCGCGCGGCAGGCGGAAAGGCCGAGGGAGAGGCGCTCGACGTGACCGACACGGCCGCCGTCCGCGCCTTCCTCGCTGCCCGCCCGGCCCCGCACATCCTTGTCAACAACGCCGGCACCAACCGGCCGAAACCCGTGTGGGACGTGACCGAGGCGGACTATGCGGCCGTCCTCGATCTCAACCTGCGTGCCGCCTTCTTTGTGGCCCAGGCGGTGGCGATGCGGATGCGCGACGAGGAGATCGCCGGCAGCCTCATCCACCTCTCCTCGCAGATGGGCCATGTCGGCGGTCGCAACCGCTCGCTCTACTGCGCCTCCAAATGGGCGCTCGAGGGGATGAGCAAGGCCTTTGCGCTCGATCTCGCGCCCTCGGGCATTCGCTCCAACACGGTCGCCCCCACCTTCATCGAGACCCCGCTCACCCGGCCCATGTTCGAGGATGCCGCCTTCCGCGCCGACGTCGAGGCGCGGATCAAGCTCGGCCGGATCGGCACGCCCCGCGACGTGACGGGCGCCATCCTCTACCTCGCATCCGACGCCGCCGGCCTCGTCACCGGCACCAGCCTTCTCGTCGACGGCGGCTGGACGGCCGACTGACGCCCGCGCGGCTTGGCAGCCGCTCCACTTGTCAATACGAGTTGGCGCGGGAGGTCAGCATGGACCCGCGCGCGATCATGAAACCGGATGCCGTGATCCCGGCGGCTGCGGGCCTGCCGCTCGGCCGGCAGATCGGCTATGGCGTCGGCGTCTACGGCATCTTCCTCGCGTGGATGATGACGGCCGTCACCCTCATGAACTTCTACACCGAGGTGCTCGGCCTCAGCCCGGCCCAGGCCGGCACCATCTTCCTCGTCGCTTCCATCTGGGATGCCGTGACGGACCCGGTGATGGGCTGGCTGAACGACCGGGTCAGGACGCGCTGGGGCCGCTACAGGCCGTGGCTGCTGTTCGCCGCGCCGCCTTTCGCGCTTGCCTTCCTGGCGATGTTCGCCTCCCCACCGGTTGCCGATCCAGCCTCGCTGTTCGCACTGGCGCTGGCGCTGCATCTCCTGTTCCGCACCACCTACACGGCCGTCTATATGCCCTACACGGCGATGATCGCCCGGCTGTCGACCAGCGCGCGCGAACGCGCCCAGCTCGCCGGCGTGAAGAACATGTTCACGGCCGGCGCGGCGCTCACCATCTCCTTCTTCGCCTTCGACGCAATCGCCTGGTTCGGCGGCGGCGACGATGCCCGGGGGTTCCGCATCACCGCCATGCTGATCGCCGCCGTCTCAGTCGCCGCGCTGTGGCTGTGCTTTGCCCGCACGGCCGAGCCGCCGCTGCCCCCACGCGAGGCCGGCGCGCGCCCGCCGCTGTCCGCGACGCTGTCGGCGCTCGTCGCCAACCGCGCCTTCTGGCTCATCTTCTTCGGCGTGATCGCGTTCACCGGCTGCTACACCATGATCAACAAGTCGATCGTCTATGATGCGCAGTGGAACCTCGGCGACCGCACGCTCGCCCGCTATCCGCTGACGGCGATCGCGCTCGCGGGCATCCTCTCGCCGCTCCTCTGGGTGCCGCTCAGCCGCAGGACGTCGAAGCGCACGGTCTGGATGGCGGGCTGCCTCGTCGGGGCGCTGGCGCTGGCCCTCATCTGGTACCTGTCCGATCTGCCGCTGTGGCCGCGCACGGCGCTCTTCCTCGCCGCCGGGGTCGGGATCCACGCCGTCCTCATGACCTTCTTCGCCGCCGTCGCCGACGCGGCTGACCATGGCGAGTGGAAGAGCGGCGTCCGGGTCGAGGCGCTGCTGTTCGGCTGCGTCTCGTTCGCGAACAAGGTCTCGCTCGGGCTCGGCACCTGGGCGCTCGGCCTGGGCCTCGATGCCGCCGGCTATGTCAGCGGCGGTGCGGATGGCGGCCAGACGCAGCAGGCGCTGGCCGCCATTTCCTTGTGGATGACGCTTGTGCCCGCAGCCGGCTTCCTCGTCTCGGCGGCCATCATCGCCTTCTTCCCGGTCTCGAACGCGGTGCACGCCCGCGTCGAGGCCGAGCTGAAGGCACGCACCTAGAAGCGGAAGCCGCCCTTCACCCCGAAGATCCGCGGCGGCGCATAGTTCTGGAAGATCGCGCCCTGGCCGCCGATCACCGCGCGGTTCAGGACGGCCTTGTCCTCGAGGTTCTCGACGAAGCCCTGCAGCGTGAAGCGCTCGTCCGCCGACAGCCAAGTCAGCCGCAGGCTGGTCTGGGTGTAGCTGCCCTGCCGGCCGACAGCGCGGCCCGGGATTCCGGCGTCATAGTTGAACTCGTTCACGAAATAGTCGTCGGACCAGAAGAAGCGCGCCTCCGGCGTCAGGCTGCCCGCACCCCCGAGCCCGATCTTGTAGCTCGCGCCCAGCGTGAAGGTGAAGTCGGGCGACAGCGGGATCCGGTTGCCCGACAGGTCGAGCTGGTTGGTGGTGCCCGGCACCAGCCGGAAACCGGTCGCCTGGGCCAGCGGCCGGGTTGCCTGGAATGTCTCGAACCGCGCGTTCAGCCAGGTCGCATTGGCGTCGATGGTGAGCGCCTCGACCGGCCGCCACACCACTTCCGCCTCGACCCCATAGGCCCGGGCGGAGCCGCTGTTCGACCGCGCGACGACATTCGTCGGCCCCACCTGCACGAAGGTGTTCGACAGGATGTCGTTGTAGTCGTTGTAGAAGGCTGCGAGGTTCAGCGTGAGGCCGGCGGCCCGGAACAGGTTCTTCGAGCCGATCTCATAGGCGGTCACCGTCTGCGGGCCATAGAAGGGCACCGGCGGGTTGCCGCCGTTGTTGAAGCCGCCCGAGCGGAA
>CALDYW010000050.1 GCA_937944395.1 uncultured Paracoccaceae bacterium
CGGCGCCCCCCCGTGATATTTCCGGACCGGACATGACAAGGGGCGGGTTTGCATCGCCGCAGGGCGGGCCCTACCTTCAGCCGGGTGCAGAGACAGGAGGCGGGCGTGAGCGGCGACGACTGGGGCAGGTTTCTCTACCTCGCGCTCCTCGGGGGGGCGCTCGTGGCCGTATTCGTCGTGCAGCACCGCGGCGGGCTGGGGCGAATGCTGCGGCACGCGATGACCTGGGCGCTGATCTTCCTCGGCGCGATCGCTGCCGTCGGGCTCTGGGGCGACATCCGCTCGACGGTGATGCCGCGGCAGACGGTGATCGCCGCGCAGGGGCGGATCGAGCTGCCCCGCGCGCCCGACAGGCATTTCTACGTCATCGCCGAGGTGGAGGGCGTTCCGGTGCGCTTCGTGGTGGATACCGGGGCGACCGACCTCGTGCTGACGCGCGCCGATGCCGAGCGGGTGGGCATCGACCCCGCGACGCTGGTGTTCTCGGGCCGCGCGAACACGGCGAACGGCGAGGTGCGCACCGCGCCGGTGCGCCTGTCGGAGGTGGCGATCGGCGACATCGTGCAGACCGGCGTGCGCGCCCAGGTGAACGAGGCGCCGATGCAGGAGTCGCTGCTGGGCATGAGCTTCCTCAGCCGCTTCGAGCGGATCGAGATCACCCGCGACCGGATGGTGCTGACGCGCTGACCGCCCGCGGCGGGTCCGGGGCCGGGGCCGCCGGGGCCGCGCGGGTCCGGGGCCGGGGCCGCGCGGGGCCGCGCGGGGGCTGTCAGCGACCGGCGCTTTCGGCCCTCTTCTCCCAGCGTCCGCTCTCCTCGCTCCAGTAGGCGGCGGGAAGGCCGGCGCCGGTCAGGCGGCGCCACAGGCCGCGGGCAGCCTCGAGGCGGGCGGCGTCGGCGCCGTCGAACAGGACCCCGGCGCGCGCGACCCGCGCCGCCTCGTCGGTGCCGATCTCGGCTCCGTCCACCGCGAGGAGGCAGGCGAACCCCTCGGGCAGCCCGGGCGCGGCGGTGAGCAGCACCGGCTGGCGCGCGTCGTGCTTCCCCCCGGCGAGGCCGTGCGGCAGGAACCCTTCCTCGGGGCCGAGCCAGAGCCGGCGGTCGAGCCAGTCCATCCGGGCGGGATCGGTGCCGCGCACGAGCACGCGCCAGCCGCGCGCAAGCGCGCGGCCGAGGAGCTCGGGCAGGACGGCCTCGAGCGGGCGCCGTGTCAGGTGATAGAAATAGACCTCCCCCATCGCCCGGCCGGACTGCGGCGCTCAGCCTTCGAACCGCTCGCGGATCAGCCGGTCGAGCGTGCGCACGCCCCAGCCCGTCGCACCCCTGGGGCCGAGGTCGGTGTCGGTCTGCAGGCTCGCCACGCCGGCGATGTCGAGGTGGATCCAGGCGCAGCCCTCCTGCACGAAGCGCTGCAGGAACTGCGCCGCGGTCACCGCCCCGGCGGGCCTTCCGCCCACGTTCTTCATGTCGGCGAAGGTCGATTTCAGGGCCTTGTCGTAGGCCGGCGCCAGCGGCATGCGCCAGGCCCCCTCGCCCTCCGCGCGGGCGGCGGCGAGAAACGCCCCCACCAGCGCCTCGTCGTTGGCGAAGACGCCGGCGTTTTCGTGTCCGAGCGCGATGATGATGGCGCCGGTCAGGGTGGCGAGGTCGATCAGCGCGCGCGGCCGGAACCGTTCCTGAGCATACCACATCACGTCGGCGAGCACGAGCCGGCCCTCGGCATCGGTGTTGATCACCTCGATCGTGTCGCCCTTCATCGAGCGCACGATGTCGCCGGGACGCTGCGCGGTGCCGGAGGGCATGTTCTCCACAAGCCCGACCAGGCCCACGACATTGGCGCGCGCGTGGCGCAGCGCGAGGGCGCGCATCACGCCCGCCACCACCGCCGCGCCGCCCATGTCCATCGTCATCTCCTCCATGCCCGCCGCGGGCTTCATCGAGATGCCGCCGGTGTCGAAGACCACGCCCTTGCCGACCAGTGCCAGCGGCGCCGTGCCCTCGGCCCCGCCGCGCCATTCCATCACCACGACCTTCGACGGCGCGGCCGATCCCTGCCCGACGGCGAGGAGCGCGCGCATCCCGAGCTCGGCCAGCTGCGCCTCGTCGAGCACCTCGACCGCAAGCCCGAGGCCGGCCATCGCCGCCAGACGGTCGGCGAAGGCCTGGGTCGTCAGCACGTTGGCGGGCTCGTTGACGAGGTCGCGGCAGAACCGGATGCCCTCGGCCACAGCCGAGAGCGGCGCCCAGGCCGCCTGCGCCGCCTCGGGACGGGCGACCTGGAAGGCGACGGTGCCCGAGGGCGGCGGCTCGTCGGATTTCGTCCGATGCGCATCGAAGCGGTAGGCGCGCAGCGCCACGCCGAAGGCGATGTCGGCGGCGCGCGGATGCGCCCCGGCCAGGACCAGCACGTCCCCCTGACCGCGCCCCTTCGCGATCGCCGCCCCGGCGCGGCGCGCCTCCTCGAGGCTCGCCTTCCGGTCGAGCCGGACGACCTGCACCGCCTCGGCCGCAAGGCCCGCGGGGGCGGTCAGGTCGGCGGCATCGCCGGGCTTCATCCGCGCGAAGGCGGGCGAGGCCAGGAACCGGCCGAGCGAGCCGCGCATCAGCCGCCCCACCCGGCGGCCGCCGGTATCCAGACGCCCGCCCTCGCCCGCGAACAGCACGATCCGGCCCGGGTGGTCCGCCAGGACGGAAAGGTCCGGGGGCACGAAGGCGATGGCAGCGGTCTCGGTCATGCGCGGTCTCCCCGACGGACCGGCGGAGCCTAGCGCGCGGGAAGTCGGGCGGCCAGAGGGGAGTTCCCGGCCCCGGGGCTTTCGGATAGGCTCGGCCGTGGCCCCGGCCGGTCGGGGCGGGACGCACGGCGAGGGAGGGGGTGCGGCGTGACGCGGTTCGACCGCTACCTGTTCGGCCTTCTGCTCACGCTGTTCGGATTCTTCGCCCTTGTCCTGGTCGGGGTCTACTGGATCAACCGGGCGGTGGCGCTGTTCGACCAGATCATCGCCGACGGCCAGTCGGCGGGCGTGTTCCTCGAACTGACGGCCCTGACGCTGCCGAATGTCATCCGCGTGGTGCTGCCGGTGCCGGCCTTCGCGGCTGCGGTCTATGTGGCCCACCGGATGATCGTGGAAAGCGAGATGGTGGTGGTGCAGGCCACCGGCCTGTCGCCGGCGCGGCTGATCCGCCCGGTCGCGCTGTTCGGCCTCGTGGTGGCGCTGATCCTGTCGATGCTGGCGCATCTGCTCGTGCCGATGAGCCGCGCCGCGCTGGCCGAGCGCCGCGCCGAGATCGCCGAGAACATCACCGCAAGGTTCCTCGTGGAAGGCCGCTTCCAGCACCCGGCCAGGGGGGTGACCGTCTATATCCGCGAGATCACGCCCACGGGCGAACTGCGCGGGGTGTTCCTGTCGGACAACCGCCGCCCCGAGGCGCGCACCACCTACACGGCGGCGCGGGCGCTGCTGGTGCGGGCCGAGACGGGACCGAAACTGGTGATGTTCGAGGGCCTTGCGCAAACCTACGACCCGGCGACGCGGCGGCTGGGCACCACGCGTTTCTCGGACTTCACCTACGACATCGCCGCGCTGATCGGGCAGGGGCGACGCAACCGGGTCGACCCCAACCAGCTGTCAACCGCCACCCTGCTCAGGGCTGACGCCGCGGCGCAGGAGCGGACGGGCAAGCCGCGCGCGGTGCTGCGCTACGAGGCCCATGCCCGCTTCGCGCAGCCGCTGATGGGGCTGGTCGGCCCGCTCGTCGGCTTCGCGGCGATGCTGTCGGGCGGGTTCTCGCGGCTGGGGCCGTGGCGGCAGGTCGGGCTGGCGGTGGTGATCCTGGTGATCCTGCAGGCCGTGGAGAACCTGGTCGCGGACCGCGCCCTGTCGGACAGCGCCTGGCTGCCTGCGGTCTATCTGACGCCCTTCGCGGGGCTCGCGGCAGCAGCGGCGCTGCTGGCCTGGGCCGGGCGGACGCGGCGCCGGCGGCGGGCGGCCGCGGCCGGGACGGTGCCGGCATGACGCTCGACCTCTACTTCGCGCGGCGCTTCCTGCGCGCCTTCCTGATCGTCGGCGGCGCCTTCGCCGGGCTTCTGGTGATGCTCGAGACGGTCGAGCAGGTGCGCCGCTTCGACACCTCGGCGCTGGGTCTCGGCGAGGCCCTCGAACTCGCGGCGCTGTCGGCGCCCGAGAACTTCTATTCGATCCTGCCGCTGATCACGCTTCTGGCCACGCTGGTGCTGTGCCTCGGTCTGGCCCGGTCGAGCGAACTCGTGGTCGCGCGCGCCTCGGGGCGCTCGGCGCTGGTCAGCCTCGTCGGTCCGGCCGCCGCGGCGCTGGTTCTGGGTGCGCTGGCGGTGGCGGCGCTCAACCCGATCGTCGCCGCCACCTCGATCGCCTACGAGGCACGTTCGGCGGCCTATTCGGGCCGCGATGCGAGCGTGCTGTCGGTGTCGGACGAGGGGCTCTGGCTCCGGCAGGGCGGCGAGGCGGGGCAGACCGTGATCCGCGCCGCCCGCGCCGGGCGCGACGGCACGCGGCTGTTCGGCGTGACGTTCCTGGACTTCTCGCCCGAGGGCGTGCCGCTGCGCCGGATCGAGGCGGACGAGGCGCAGCTCGTTCCGGGCGCCTGGGAGATCGTGGGCGCCAAGGACTGGCCGCTGGCCACGGCCGAGAACCCCGAGCGCGACGCCACCCTGCATGCCACGCTACGCCTGCCCACGGACCTGACGCTCGAACGCATCCGCGACAGTTTCGGCACCCCCTCGGCGGTGCCGATCTGGGATCTGCCGGCGTTCATCGCCCAGCTCGAGGCAGCCGGCTTCTCGGCGCGCAGCCACCGCGTCTGGTTCCAGAAGGAGCTCGCGCTCCCGCTGTTCCTGCTGGCAATGGTGCTGGTCGGCGCCGGCTTCACCATGCGCCATGCCCGCTTCGGCCAGAGCGGGCAGCTGGTTCTTCTCGCGCTGATCCTCGGCTTCGGCCTCTACATGCTGCGCAACCTCGCCCTTGTCCTCGGAGAGAACGGCCAGATTCCCGCGGCGCTTGCCGCCTGGAGCCCGCCGATCGTCGGCATCCTGTTCTCGCTCGGGGTGCTCCTGCACCTGGAGGACGGATGAGGGCGGCGCGCGACGTCATCGCCGCGCTGGCGCTGGCCGTCCTCGCGGCCGTGCCCGCGCCCGCCCCGGCCGCCGACGCGGCCCCGGCCACGCTGATCGCCGACCGGGTCGAGATCCGTGCCGATGCGGTGCTGGTCGCGGAAGGCGCGGTCGAGGTGTTCTACGAGGGCGCGCGCCTGCGCGCGCGCCGCATCAGCTACGACCGGCGCACCGACCGCATCACCGTCGAAGGCCCGATCATCCTGACCCAGGGCGACAGCGTGGCGGTCTTCGCGGATTTCGCCGAACTCTCCGCCGACCTTCAGGACGGCCTGCTGGTCAGCGCGCGGCTGGTGCTCGAGCGCGAGCTGCAACTGGCTGCGGCCGAGATCTTCCGGGTCGGCGGTCGCTACACGGAACTGTCGCAGGTCGTCGCCTCGTCCTGCCAGGTCTGCGCGGCGCACCCGACACCGCTTTGGGAAATCCGCGCGCGCCGCGTGATCCACGATGCCGAGGCGCGCCAGATCTGGTTCGAGGGCGCCCAGTTCCGCCTCGGCGGCGTGCCGCTGGCCTACCTGCCGCGGCTGCGAATCCCCGACCCCACCAACCGCCGCGCGACCGGGTTCCTGTTTCCCTCGGTCCGGACCACCACCGAACTCGGCGCGGGTCTGAAACTGCCCTACTTCCTGCCCGTGGGCCGTTCCGCCGACCTGACGCTCACCCCCTACCTCTCGCCCGCCACCCGCACGCTGGAACTGCGCTGGCGTCAGGCCTTCCGTCGCGGCATCATCGACGTCGAGGGCGCGGTCACCCGGGACGACCTGCTGCCCGGCGAGACCCGCGGCCACCTGTTGGGCCGGGGCGCCTTCCTGCTGCCCGCCGATTATCGGCTGCGGTTCGAACTGCGCGAGGTCTCGGACCCCGCCTATCTGTTCGACTACGGCTCCTCGGGAACCGACCGGCTCGAGAGCAGCGTGATCCTCGACCGGACCCGCCGCGACATGAGCTTCGAGGCCGCCGCCTGGGCCTTCCGCTCGCTGCGCGCCGGCGAGGACAGTGCAACCCAGCCCGGGCTTGTCACCGAACTCGCCTTCACCCGCCGCTTCGCCCCGCGGGGACTCGGCGGCATCGCCACCCTGTCGTTCGGCGCGCTCACGGTCTACCGGGCGGCCACGGCCGACGGCGCGGGACGCGACCTGGCGCGCGCCACGGCCCGGGCGGCCTGGAACCGGACCGAGATCCTCGGTCCGGGGGTTCTGGCCACGGTGGATCTTGTCGCCACGGCCGAGAGCTACGGGGTGAACCAGGACAGCGCCTTCGCCGACAGGGTGGCGCGGCTCTACCCCGAGGCGGGCGTGACGCTGCGCTGGCCGCTGATGCGCCGGGGGGCGGATGGCGCGCGGCAGGTGCTCGAGCCCTTCCTGATGCTCGCCTGGGCGCCCGAGAACCCCGAGGCGATCCCGAACGAGGACAGCCGGCTGGTCGAGTTCGACGAGGGCAACCTCCTCGCGCTGACCCGCTTCCCCGGCCGCGACGCGCGCGAGCGCGGCGCGCGGCTTGCGCTGGGGCTGGCCTGGAGCCGGCACGACCCCGCGGGCTGGACCGCCGGACTGACCTTCGGCCGCATCCTGCGCGACGCCGACCGCGGCGATTTCGCCGCCGGCACCGGGCTTGCCGGCGCACGGTCGGACTGGCTGGTGGCCGGGCGGCTCGACCTGCCGCCCGGGCTCGCCCTGTCCGGGCGCGCCCTGCTCGACGACGACCTCGCCCTCAGCCGCACCGATTTCGGACTGACGCTGGCCACCGGACGGCTCGACCTCGGCACCGGCCTGACCCTGCTCGAGGCATCGCCCGCCGAGGAGCGCCCGGACCCGATCGCCGAATGGACGCTCGATGCGGACTGGCGGATCAACCGGAACTGGATCGTGCGATCGGGCTGGACCTACGACATCGAGGGCAGCCGCACGACGCTGGCCGCCTTCGGGCTGGGTTATGTGAGCGAGTGCCTGACGGTCGATCTTTCCCTCTCGCGTCGCTTCGCATCCTCGACTAGTCTGCGGCCGACCACCGATTTCGGCCTCTCCGTGGCGCTCACGGGGTTCGGCACCGGCGGGGAAGGCGGCGCGCCCCGGCGCCGCTGCAGATGACGAGGCGCCCGAAGGGGAGGGGCCATGAGCATGGGCATCCGGGTTCTGCTGGTTCGGGTCGCGCTCATCTGCGCGATCCTGGCAGGCCTGTCTCC
>CALDYW010000051.1 GCA_937944395.1 uncultured Paracoccaceae bacterium
GAGCTGCTTCACGATCGCATTCTCCGAGATCATGAAGGCGAGCGTGCCCGCCAGCACCAGGGCCGGGATCAGCGGGCGCGGATCGAACGACATCGCCTGCACCACCAGCGTCGAGCCGATATCGGCGCCGAGCAGCACCGCAAGCGCGGGCGCGAGTGCGATCAGCCCGCGCTCGGCGAAGGAGGTGAGCAGCAGCGCCGCCGCGGTCGAGCTCTGCAGCGTCGCCGCCGTGGCGATTCCGGCCGCGCAGGCAGCAGCGCGGTTGCGCGTCGTGCGCGCGATCAGCCCGCGCAGCCGCTCGCCGAAGGCGCGCAGCACGCCGGTGCGCACCATGCGGGTCGCCCAGATCAGCAGGGCGACACCGCCGAGCAGGTTCAGCAGCAGCATCTGCCCTGACATCAGGCAAGGTCCTCCTCAACCGGGCGAGTATATGACAGTTCGATGACAGGCACCTGCCGGAGCTGTGCCGGGCGTGCGATCAGGCCTCGAGCACCTCGAGGATCTCGCCGGTCGGTGCGAAACACGCGGCGACCAGTCGGCCGCCAAGGCCGCAGCCGGCATCCAGCGTCACCCCGAAGCCGTGCTCGACGGGGCCGTCGGCGCGCCGGCAGAAGCCGCGCACCAGGCGCGCGAAGCCGCCCCAGCCGCGCGCCTCGCCGTCCTCGCCGACGACACCGGCGGCGGCGCGCTCGAAGCCGGGATCGTCCCACCAGAACGAGTCGCCCTGGGCATCGAAGGGCCGGTCCGGGTTCAGCCCGGCGGCGACGAACAGCACGCCCGGCGCCTCGCCGGCGAGGTCGTGCGGCACGGTGAAGGCGGCGCGCTTCAGCGTCGTCAGCAGGTTCTCGTGGCCCGGCCGGGCACGGATCGATGCCATCAGCCCGGCGGTCCAGCGCGCCCGCTCGACCGCCCCCTGCCCGGCCGCGCGCAGCCCCTCGGCGACGGTCGCGCCATAGGCCGCGAGGGTCGCGCCGATGCCGTGATCGGCCATCCAGCGCACGGCCTCGACTGCGGTCGCCGGCCCTGGCGCGTATTGCAGCCGCAGCAAGCGATGCAGCATCTCCTCCTGCGCGCCGCGCAGGAGAACCACGTCCTCCGGCTCGAATCCCGGACGGGCGAGCACGGCGCGGCGGAACAGCAGGATCTCGTCGAGCGTGCCCGCGACATCCGGCCCGATGCCGAGCACGTTGCCGAGATAGACCAGCCGATCGCCGAGCCAGACGCGCGTCTCCAGCGCGGCGTGCAGGGCGGAGAGCCGGGCGCGCTCGCCGCGCACGGCCGCCACTGCCCAGACGCGGCGGGCCGGCGCGAGCCTGGCGAAACGGTCCGGGGCGGGAGCGGCTTCGGGCGGGGTCATCCGGGCGCGATCATGCCCCGGCTTGCGCCGACGCGCGACCGCGCCCCGCTTGTCAACGAGACCCGGTCAGGCCGCCTTGAGCACGGTGGCGAGCTTGGCCGCCGCGGTGGGCTTGTCCACCTGCTCGATCGCGGCGAGCTCGGCGGCGAGGCGGTCCATCGCCTGCTCGTAGATCTGCCGCTCGCTGAAGGACTGGTCAGGCTGGCCGGCGTTGCGGTGCAGGTCGCGCACCACCTCGGCGATCGCGATCGGATCGCCCGAGTTGATCTTGGCCTCGTATTCCTGCGCGCGCCGGCTCCACATCGTGCGCTTGACGCGCGCGCGGCCTTTCAGCGTCGAGAGCGCCAGGTCGATCGCCTTGCGCGAGGAGAGCTTGCGCAGCCCCGCGGTCTTCGCCTTCGCGACCGGCACGCGGAGCACCATCCGGTTCTCCTCGAACTCGACCACGATCAGGGTGAGCCGGTGGCCGGCGATCTCCTCGGTGACGATGCCGGTGACGCGACCCACGCCGTGGGTCGGATAGACCACGTGATCGCCGACGGCGAATTCCGGCTGCGGGGCCGCTGCCGAGAGCTCACCGGCGGGGGCGGCATTGGCGTTGGCTGCGCCCGGCGGCTTGGCGGGAACCGGCTTCCTTGGCGGCAGTGGCCGATCAGCCACCGGGGCGGCGACCGGCGCGGCGGCGACAGCGGCGGTGGCCGCCACGGCCGGCGCCGGTGCCGGCGGCGCAGGAGGGGGCGGCGCGGCCGGCGCGGGCTTCGCCGCCGCCGCTGTCCTGGGCTTGACGGTCGGTGCAGTGGACGGCTTCGCCGCCGCGGCCTTTGGCGCGGGAGCGGGCTTCGCCGCCTTCACCCGAGGCTTGGCCGGCGCCGCTGTCTCCGGCGCGGGCTTGGCAGAGCCCCTGGCAGCGGGCTTCGCCGCCGGGTTCCGGACAGGTTTCACGGGCGGCTTGGCGGCCGCCTTGGGCATCGGCTTCGTCATCTTCGCCGCAGACTTGGTTGCCGGGCGCGCAGACTTGCGTGCCGCGGGCTTTGCGGTCGTACCCTTCCCCGTCACTTTGGTCCTTCCCGTCGTCTTCGTCGCCATCGCCCGGAATCTGCTCGAAGTCCCGCGGGCGCCATCCCGGTCCGGAGACAGAACCCCCGCACCGCGGCGGGCAGCCGCAGACGGCACAGGTGGTCAACGGACGGTGATGGCGGCCCTCACGGCCAGGACTGAAACATAGCAGCAATCGCGACGGATTTCAGCCCCCGCCTGGGCATGGCGGGGTCGATCTGTTCAAGGCGTTCCGGGCTCCGGACTGAACAGGCTCATCTTGTCGGGCTTGCCCTTCCACTCGTCTGCATCAGCGGGGGGTTCCCCCTTTCGGGTTATGTTCGGCCAGAGTTGTGCATACTGACGGTTGTGTTCCACCCATGCCGCTGCGCGCTGCTCGGTATCCGGCAGGATCGCCTCGGCCGGGCATTCGGGTTCGCACACCCCGCAATCGATGCACTCGTCGGGGTGGATCACCAGCATGTTCTCGCCGACATAGAAACAGTCGACCGGGCAGACCTCGACGCAGTCCATGTACTTGCAGCGGATGCAGGCATCGGTGACGACGTAGGTCATGCGGCGCTCCGGTCATACCGGCCCGCCGAAGGTCGGACCTTCGGCGAACCGGTATCAGGGGGTTGGTTCGCGCGCGGCCGCCCCACCAGCCCCGCGCGGGATCCGCCCCTGCCGGAGGTTCAGCCTTCGGCAGGCGAAGATCGGGCCGGGTTGCACTTGGGGCAAACCGTGCTGCGGCGCAAGAGCGCGGCAGCATGTCAGCCCGGCGGCGGGTCGAGGTCCTCATAGAGCTGCCGCGCCTCTTCGGCCGGGCCACGGCGGTGGCCGAGCGCCAGCACGCGCACAACGCGCACCGAGGGACCCATGCCGAAGGTCAGCACGTCGCCGGGCCGGACGCGCGCATGCGCCTTCTCGGTGCGCTGGCGGTTGATGCGGATGCGCCCCTGCTCGGCGAGCCGCGCGGCCGCCGCCCTGGTCTTGATGAAGCGCGCGCACCAGAGCCAGCGGTCGAGCCGCTGCCAGCCGAGCGCACCGTCCTCCGGGTCGTCCGCGCTCACGCCTTGGCGCGGAGGGACGCAAGGGCGGCGAACGGCCCGTCACCCCCGCCCCGCGACCCGGTGGGCGGTGCGGCGGGGGCGCGGCGCCGGGCGCGCACCATGATCGCCCCGTCCTCGCCCGGGCGGAGCGCGAAGCCGAGGCCGCGCAGCACAGCGGGCAGTTCGCCCGCGCGACAGCCGAGCCGGCTCGGCAAGCCGGCCGGCAGCGCTTGGGCGCCGGCGCGGGTCAGGCGGGCCAGTTCGGCGCCGATCCGCTCGGCGACATCGAGCCGTACCGCCACCGGGCCGAGGCGCAGAAAACCGAGCACCTCCACCCAGCCCTCGGGCCAGGACCCGTCAGGCCGTACCGCGACGGTGCCAGCCGTCGGCAGCGGCGGTTGGACGACCCCGTGCCAAACGGCCCAGAGCCGGGCCCTGAGCGCGGTCGCGGCCGGGCGCAGCAGCGTGGGCAGGAAGGCCGCATGCCGGCCGCGCCGCACACCGAGCGCCGTCAGCCGGCCGCGATCGAGCCCGGTCGCGATGAGCTGCTCGCGCGGGACCACGCCGAGCCCCTCCTCCAGGAGATGCGCAAGCCCGCGCAGCGCCGGGTCGGCGGCCGCCGGGCCGAGTGCCAGCAGCGGCCCGAGCGTTGCCGCGATCTGCGCCGCGAGCCAGGCGGCGAGGCGCGCGCGGATGCGCTCGCGCTGCGCGCCGTCGAGGAACTCGCCCCCCGGCACCTCGACCAGCGGCCGCAGCGCCGAGGCGCCCGGCTTGAGCCGCGCCACCTCGGCACCGCGCCAGGCGATCCCGCTGCCGCGGCTGAAAGTGAAGGCGGCGTCATCGTCGGCCTCCAGTGTCGAGACGCGCCGCGGCACCTCGGCCGCCATCGCCCGGCGCGCGGCGCGCAGCACGGCCTGGCGGCCGACCCCCTCCGCCGAGGGGTCCGGGTGGAACACGAAGCCGTCCACCCGCCCGACCGCGTGGCCCTCGACCACCACCGTGCCGTCGCGCGTCACCGCCGAAAGGAGCTCCGCGTCCGACGCGGCATCGAGCCGACGGATCAGGTGGGCGGCGCGGCGATCGACAAAGCGCGCGGTGAGGGTCTCGTGCAGCGCGTCCGAGATGCGGTCCTCGAGCGCGCGGCAGCGCTCGATCAGCGGCGCGGGTTCGGCGAGCCAGCCCGGCCGCCCGGCGATGTAGGACCAGGTGCGCACCGAGGCGATGCGCGCCATCAGCGTGTCGAGCTCGCCATCGGTGCGGTCGAGCAGGTCGAGCTCGCGGTTCACCCAGCCGGGATCGATCCGGTGCGGGGCCTCGCGCAGGAAACGGAAGATGCGGGCGCAGATGCGGGCGTGGGAGTCGTCGCCGAGGCGCCGATAGTCCGGCACCTGGCACGCGTCCCACAGCAGCGCCACCGCCTCGCGGCCGCGGGCGCGCCCGGCGGTGTCGGGGTCGCGGGCGAGGGCGGCGAGAGCCAGATGGTCGGCGGCGTCCGGCCCGCGCACGAGGCCGGGGCCGGGTGGCGGCCGGTCGAGCGCGGCCAGCAGCGCGCCGATACTCTGGAAGTCGAGGCAGCTGTTGCGCCAGACGAGGTGGTCGAGCGGATCGAAGCGGTGCGCCTCCACCGCCTCGACGATCTCGGCCGCCAGCCCCGGCGCCTCGGCCGTGGTGCCGAAGGAGCCGTCCGCCATGCCGCGCCCGGCCCGCCCGGCGATCTGCGCGACCTCGGTGGCGAAGAGCCCGCGCGCGCGATGCCCGTCGAACTTGGCGAGGCCGGCGAAGGCGACATGGTTCACGTCCATGTTCAGACCCATGCCGATCGCGTCGGTCGCGACCAGGAAATCGACCTCCTTGGCCTGGTACATCGCCACCTGGGC
>CALDYW010000052.1 GCA_937944395.1 uncultured Paracoccaceae bacterium
ATCTCGCCGGCCGCGCTGGCCAGCGCGACAACGCCGATGGTTGCCCCGCGGTGCCTGATCGGGGTCGCCACCGAGAAGATCGTGCGGCCGGCCGCGTCCTGCCCGGTCTGCACCAGAGTGCGGCCTTCGGCGGCGGCGGCAACGATGGCGCGCGCGCTGCCCTCGCCGTCGAAGTCCGGGGCGGGCGGCGGCGCCGGCCCGAACAGGCCCGATATCGCCTCCCAGACGGCGTTCAGCGCGTCGGTGATCACCGTGCTGCGCCCCGGCGGCAGGGCGCCGCCCTCGGGCAGCGCGCTCTCCTGCCCTGTGGCCTGCGCCACCAGCACGCCCGCGGTGTCGAAGAGATAGGCCTGCACCCCGGGCGGGATGGCGATGGCCCGCAGCGTGGCCGCCGCGTCGATCCCGTCGCCGGCCGCCAGGCTGACCGGGCCCGTCGCGGGCAGGATCGCCTCGAACACGCTGGCGACGAGCCGCGCCTCGGCGACCACGGCGCCCTCGCGCTGGATCACCAGGCTGTCGCGGAACGGGTTCAGATAGAGCACGCCGGCAACCAGGACGACGAGGCCCAGAAGATTGAAGGTGATGATCTTCCGCGCCAGCGGCGAGCTGTGCATGGCGAACGGCCCGCGACGCCCGCGCGCCCGCCGGGGGGGCGGATGCGCGGCCTCGGCTCCGGCCGCCACCGCCGCCGCCTCGGCCGCCGTCACCCGGGTGTCGCGCATGGCCCGGTCCTCCGCGGCTGCCCTCACTCCTCGTTGTAGCGGTAGCCGATGCCGTAGAGCGTCTCGATCGCCGAGAAGTCCGGATCGACGCTGCGCATCTTCTTGCGCAGCCGCTTGATGTGGCTGTCGATGGTGCGGTCGTCGACGTAGACCTGGTCGTCGTAGGCCACGTCCATCAGCTGGTCGCGGCTCTTGACGAAGCCCGGGCGCTGGGCCAGCGCCTGCAGCAGCAGGAACTCGGTCACCGTCAGCGCGACATCCTGCCCCTTCCAGGTCACCGAATGGCGCAGCGGGTCCATGGTGAGCTGGCCGCGCACCATCACCTTGTTCTCCTCGGTCAGCGGACCGGCATCGCCCGACAGCGCGTCCTGCCGGCGCAGGAGGGCACGGATCCGCTCGACCAGCAGACGCTGCGAGAACGGCTTCTTCACATAGTCGTCGGCGCCCATCCGCAGGCCGAGCACCTCGTCGATCTCGTCGTCCTTCGAGGTCAGGAAGATCACCGGCAGCATCGATTTCTGGCGCAGCCGCTGCAGCAGGTCCATGCCGTCCATCCGCGGCATCTTGATGTCGAGCACGGCCATGTCGGGCAGACGCTTGTTGAAGGCGTCCAGGGCCGACTGGCCGTCATGATAGGTCTCGACCTCGAACCCCTCCGCCTCGAGCGTCATCTGCACCGAGGTCAGAATGTTCCGGTCGTCGTCCACGAGGGCGATCCGCGACATGGGAAATGTCCTTGACATGCTCAGGTTGCCTGTTTTTTGCCACATTGTCCTGTGTGGGCCGCCGGGAATCAACAGGTTTCTGCGAATCACTCCTGCCGCACCGTCCGAGTGCAGACGAAAATCCGTAACGGATGACTAAATTGTATCACCTGCCAGGCAGGATGATTGCGCTAAACCCGTTCTGGTTGCGCTAACCTGCCGGCGCGCGGCTGTTCTGTCCTCGAACCGCCGTGCTATAGGCGCGTTATCGGGCCGGCACCGCGGCCCGCTGCGCCGACGAAGGCCGCGCCAGACGGCCGATCCAGGCGCTCCCCGAGGGTCGAGACAGGAAGGGCGCAGGATGGAGAGCGGACGGGTCAATCCCGGGATGCGTCTTGGGCACCAGGGCTTCACCGGGCTTGGCCGGGTGGCCTACAATCTTCCCGAGAACGCCCTGGTCGAAGCGTCGCTCCGCCGCGGCGAGGCGCGACTGGGGCAGGGCGGCACGCTGCTGGTGACCACGGGGCGGCACACCGGGCGGTCCCCGAAGGACAAGTTCGTGGTGCGCACCCCGGGAGTGGACCCCCACATCTGGTGGGAGAACAACCATCCGATGTCCGAGGCCGCCTTCGACCGGCTGCTTTGCGACATCACCGGGCACATGGCCGGCCGCGATGTCTTCGTGCAGGATCTCTATGCCGGGGCCGATCCGGCGCTCAGGCTCGACGTGCGGGTGATCGCCGAGCTCGCCTGGCACGGGCTGTTCATCCGCCACCTGCTGCGCCGTCCCGCTCGGTCCGAACTCGACGGCTTCACCCCCGACTTCACCATCGTCAACGTCCCCTCCTTCCGGGCCGACCCGGCCCGGCACGGCTGCCGGTCGGAGACGGTCATCGCCATCCACTTCGAGCGGCGGCTGGTGCTGATCGGGGGCACCGCCTATGCCGGCGAGACCAAGAAGGCGGTGTTCACGGTGATGAACTACCTCCTTCCCGAAAAGGGGGTGATGCCGATGCACTGCTCGGCCAACCACGCCCGCGGCAATCCGGTCGATGCGGCGATCTTCTTCGGGCTCTCGGGCACCGGCAAGACCACCCTCTCGGCCGATCCCGACCGCACCCTGATCGGCGACGACGAGCACGGCTGGTCCGACCGCGGCACCTTCAACTTCGAGGGCGGCTGCTACGCCAAGACGATCAGCCTGAGCCCCGAGGCCGAGCCCGAGATCTACGCCACGACCACCCGCTTCGGCACGGTGATCGAGAACATGGTGTTCGACCCCGAGACCTTCGCGCTCGACTTCGAGGACACCTCGCTGACCGCCAACATGCGCTGCGCCTATCCGCTCGAGGCGATCTCGAACGCCTCGGCCACGGGCCTTGCCGGGCATCCGAAGAACATCATCATGCTGACCTGCGACGCCTACGGCGTATTGCCGCCGATCGCGCGGCTGAGCCCGGCGCAGGCGATGTATCATTTCCTGTCGGGCTTCACCGCCAAGGTCGCCGGCACCGAACGCGGGGTGACCGAGCCCGAGCCCACCTTCTCCACCTGCTTCGGCGCGCCCTTCATGCCGCGCCGCCCCGAGGTCTACGGTGCCCTCCTGCGCGAGAAGATCGCGCGCCACGGCGCCACCTGCTGGCTGGTCAACACCGGCTGGACCGGGGGCGCCTACGGCACCGGCCGGCGGATGCCGATCCGCGCCACGCGCGCGCTGCTGACCGCGGCGCTCGACGGCAGCCTCGGCGAGGCCACCTTCCGCACCGACGCCAACTTCGGCTTCGAGGTGCCGGTGACGGTGAAGGGGGTGGACCCGTTCCTGCTGGATCCGCGCGGCACCTGGCAGAGCCCCGCCGACTACGACGCTCAGGCCGCGCGGCTGGTGGCGATGTTCGCCGAGAACTTCGCGCAGTATCTGCCCCATGTCGATGCCGACGTGAAGGCGGCGGCGATCGGCAGCGCGGCGCCCGTCAGGGCGGCCCGGGCGGCAGCAGCGCCCTGAGCTCGTAGATCAGGTCGAGCGCCGCGCGCGGGCTCATCTCGTCGGGATGGGCCGAGGCCAGGCGCGCGGCGATCTCGGCCAGGGCGGGCGGCACCGGGGCCGCCGACGGCGCCGGCGCGGCGACGGGGCGGGCGGCGAACAGCGGCAGGTCGTCCAGCACCGCGGCCGGGCCCACGCCTTCGCGGCCGGCACCCTCGAGGGCGGCGAGAACCTCGCGCGCCCGCTCGGTCACCGACGCCGGCAGGCCCGCGAGGCGCGCGACCTGAACGCCGTAGCTGCGGTCGGCCGCGCCGGGGCGCACCTCGTGCAGGAACACCACCTCGCCCTCCCATTCGCGCACCGCGACCGTCGCGTTCGTCACCCCCGGCAGCCGTCCGGCAAGCCGGGTCAGTTCGTGGTAATGGGTGGCGAAGAGGCCGCGGCAACGGTTGACCCCGTGCAGATGCTCGAGCACCGCCCAGGCGATCGACAGGCCGTCCCAGGTGGCGGTGCCGCGGCCGATCTCGTCGAGGATCACCAGCGCCCCCGGCCCCGCCTGGTTCAGGATCGCGGCGGTCTCGACCATCTCGACCATGAAGGTCGAACGCCCGCGGGCAAGGTCGTCGGCCGCGCCCACGCGGCTGAACAGCTGGGTGACGACCCCGATCTGCGCCGCCTCGGCCGGAACGAAGGCGCCGGCCTGGGCGAGCAGCGCGATCAGCGCGTTCTGCCGCAGATAGGTGGACTTGCCGCCCATGTTGGGCCCGGTGACCAGGCGGATCGCCGCGCCGTCGGCCTCGGGGCTGAGCTCGCAGTCGTTGGCGACGAAGGGCCGGCCCTCGGCCTTGAGCGCGCGTTCCACCGCCGGATGGCGGCCGCCCGTGATGCGGAAAGAGCGGCTGTCGTCCACCACCGGGCGGCACCAGCCCGCCTCGGCCGCGATCTCCGCAAGCGCGGCGGCCACGTCGATCTTGGCCAGCGCCTCGGCGGTGGCGTGCAGCGCGCCGGCCTCGGCCAGCACCGCCGCGCGCAACCCCTCGAACAGCGCCAGTTCCCGCTCGAGCGCCTCGGCCCCGGCGTTGAGGATCCGCGTCTCGGTCTCGGCCAGCTCGGCGGTGGTGAAGCGCAACAGGTTCGCCGTGGTCTGGCGGTGGCGGAAGAGGTCGGACAAGGGCGGGGCCAGCATCCGCGGCCCGTGCGTGTCGGGCGTCTCGACGAAGTAGACCAGCACGTGGTTGTGCCGGATCTTCAGCGCGGCGATGCCGGTCCTGTCGCGGTAGGCGGCCTCCATCGCGGCGATCACCGCGCGCCCGTCGTCGCGCAGCCGCCGCGCGGCGTCGAGGTCGGCGTCCTGCCCCGGCGCGACGAAGCCGCCGTCGCGGGCCAGCAGCGGCGG
>CALDYW010000053.1 GCA_937944395.1 uncultured Paracoccaceae bacterium
GGGCCGAGGATCCGACCAATGCGGACCCGCGCTACGACCGGGTCAGGGCGCGGGCGGCGCTGGCGGCGCTGGCTGCGCTCGGCAGCGACGCGGCGGGGATCGCCGCGACGGCGGCCCGGCTGGGCGATGCGCGCCGGGCGCTCGACGGTGCCGCGGCCGCCGCGGCCGCGGGCATCGTCGCTGTCGGGCGGGCGGGCGAGGCGGTGATCGATGCCGCCGGACTTGCGACGCTCGATCCCGAACTGCGGCGGCGGATCGTCGCGCGGGTGCTGACCTGGGTTGCGGGCGGCGGCTATGCCCCGCGCCACGCGGCGCTGGAGCGGTTCATCGCTTCCGTGCTGGCCGGACAGGGGGCCACGCTTCACGGCTGCTGGTCGGTCGCCTCCGGGGGGAAGGTTGTGATCCTGCGCGAGCCTTCGGCCGTGGCCGGCCTCGAGGCTCCGGCGCCGGGGCGGTGGGACGGCCGCTGGCAGGTGGACGGACCGCCGGACACCGGCTGCACGATCCGTGCGCTGGGGCCGGCGGGGATCGCCCTGCGGCCGGACTGGCGGGCGACGCGCACCCCCCGCGCGGCGCTGCTGGCGGCGCCGGCGGTCTGGCGGGGGTCTGCGCTGGTGGCCGCGCCGCTGATCGACGGGTCCGGCACCTGGTCGGTCCGGCTGCTGCCCGGCCGGACGCATCCCTTCGCCGCCGACGAGGCGTGTTGAACGCAGGCCGCGAACGTCTATGTTAGGCCAAGACCGGCCGGGCCGCCCTGGCCCCGCCGAAGGGAGCTTCGCGTGGGCAACATCCGCAACATCGCCTTCTGGGTCGTCCTCTTCCTGCTGATCCTGGCGCTCTTCAACCTCTTCTCCGGCGGACAGAGCACGATGGCCTCGCGCTCGATCCCCTATTCCGACTTCATCCAGCGGGTGGACGCAGGCGAGGTCGCGAGCGTCACGATCGACGGCGAGCGCGTCCTTGCCCGCACCAACGACGGCCAGCAGGTGATGACGATCCTGCCCGCGGGCGAGAACGTGACCCCGCGTCTGATCGACCGGCGGGTGACGATCGAGGCGCGGCCTCAGGAGCAGTCGGGCTTCTTCAACGTGCTGTCGCTCTGGCTGCCGTTCCTGGTGCTGATCGGCATCTGGATCTTCTTCATGAACCGGATGCAGGGCGGCGGGCGCGGCGGCGCGATGGGCTTCGGCAAGAGCCGGGCGAAGCTGCTGACCGAGAAGCACGGCCGCGTCACCTTCGACGACGTGGCCGGCATCGACGAGGCCAAGGACGAGCTCGAGGAGATCGTCGAGTTCCTGCGCAATCCGCAGAAGTTCTCGCGCCTTGGCGGCAAGATTCCGAAGGGCGCGCTGCTGGTGGGCCCCCCCGGAACCGGCAAGACGCTGCTGGCCCGCGCCATCGCCGGCGAGGCGGGGGTGCCGTTCTTCACCATCTCGGGGTCGGATTTCGTGGAGATGTTCGTGGGCGTCGGCGCCAGCCGCGTGCGCGACATGTTCGAACAGGCCAAGAAGAATGCGCCCTGCATCGTCTTCATCGACGAGATCGACGCGGTCGGCCGCTCGCGCGGGGTGGGCTACGGCGGCGGCAACGACGAGCGTGAGCAGACGCTGAACCAGCTGCTGGTCGAGATGGACGGGTTCGAGGCGAACGAGGGCATCATCATCGTCGCCGCCACGAACCGGCCCGACGTGCTCGACCCCGCGCTCCTGCGTCCCGGCCGCTTCGACCGGCAGGTGCAGGTTCCGAACCCCGACATCAAGGGGCGCGAGAAGATCCTCGGCGTGCACGCCCGCAAGGTGCCGCTCGGGCCCGACGTGGACCTGCGCATCATCGCCCGCGGCACGCCCGGTTTCTCGGGCGCCGATCTCGCCAACCTCGTCAACGAGGCGGCGCTGATGGCAGCGCGCGTCGGGCGGCGCTTCGTCACCATGGACGACTTCGAGAACGCCAAGGACAAGGTCATGATGGGCGCCGAACGGCGCAGCATGGTGATGACCGAGGACGAGAAGAAGCTGACCGCCTATCACGAGGCGGGACATGCGATCGTCGGGCTGAACGTGCCGCAGCACGACCCGATCCACAAGGCGACGATCATCCCGCGCGGCCGGGCGCTCGGGCTTGTGCTGAGTCTGCCCGAGCGCGACCAGCTGAGCGTCACCTACACCAAGTACAAGTCGAAGATCGCCATGGCGATGGGCGGCAAGGTCGCCGAGGAGCTGATCTTCGGCAAGGAGAACGTGACCTCGGGCGCGGCCTCGGACATCCAGCAGGTCACGCGGATCGCGCGCGCGATGGTCACGCAGTTCGGCTTCTCGGACGAGCTGGGCAACATCGACTACGCGAACGAGCGCGAGAGCTACCTCGGCGCCTGGCAGGCGCCCTCGAACATCTCGCCCGAGACGCAGCAGAAGATCGACGCCGAGGTGAAGCGGATCGTGGACGAGGGTTACGAGACCGCCAAGCGCATCCTGACCGAGAAGATCGACGACCTGCACCGCCTGGCGCAGGGGCTTCTCGAATACGAGACGCTGACGGGTTCGGAAATCACCCGCGTGATCGCGGGCGAACCGGTCCGCCGCGACGAGGACGGCGGCAGCCGCAGCGTCCCGCCCCCGTCGGGCCGCGTGCCCTCGGTCGCCTCGATCCCCAGGAAGGCGCGACCGAAGAAGCGCAAGGGCGACGGCGAGACGGCGCCCGAACCCGAACCCTCGGCCTGACCGGGCGTTCCGGGGGTCCGGCGCGCGTCCGGGCCGGCTCGCGGCCGCTGCCCTTGCCCCGGGCTCGCTCCGCGCGGGGCGGGGTTGCCGCCGCGCGGCGAGCGTCGCGGGTGTCCGGCCCGACCCGGCCCTTGCGCCCGATGCGCGGAGGGGCGAGGAAGGACCGCGCAGCGTCCGGAGGGTGCCATGCCGGCCCTCGTTCCCACAGGTCACAAGGGCCGCGTCGTCTGGCTCGGCCGGGTGGAACGGCGCGCCCGGGGACTGCGCTCGACCCCGGTCGAGGCGCTGGCCCTCGGCTTCGCCGGACCCGAGGGCGAGGCCCATGCCGGGCTCACCCGCCCCGCCTGTTCGCGCGTCGCGGCGCTCCACCCGCGCGGAACCGAGATCCGCAACACCCGGCAGCTGTCGGTCCTATCGGCCGAGGACCTGGCGGCAATCGCCGCGGCGATGGGGCTTGAGGCTTTCGACCCGGCCTGGGCGGGGGCGACCCTTGTCGTCTCCGGGATCCCGGACCTCACCCATCTGCCGCCGTCGTCGCGGCTGCAGGCCGAGGGCGGCGCGACGCTGGTGGTGGACATGGAGAACCTGCCCTGCCGCCTGCCGGCGCGACCCATCGAGACCGACCGGCCGGGATACGGTGCCCGCTTCCGTGCAGCGGCCGAGGGGCGGCGGGGGGTGACCGCCTGGGTCGAGCGCGAGGGGACGATCCGCCTGGGGGACCGGCTGAGGCTGTTCGTCCCCGCCCAGCGCCCCTGGGCGCCCTGAGCGCGACCCGAGGCGCAAGGGGAGGCAATTGCGTCGCAATCGCCCCTGTTCGCCGCCGCCCGTCCGGCTAAGAGACGGCCAGCACGAGTCGCCCAGCCGCGCGACCTGGCGAAGAGGACGGTAAAGCCATGGCCCACAAGACCGACATCGAGATCGCCCGCGAGGCGAGAAAGCTGCCGATCCAGGAGATCGGCGCGAAACTCGGCATTCCGGCCGGGCAGCTTCTGCCCTACGGCCATGACAAGGCGAAGATCGCGCAAGGGTTCATCGCGGGTCTGGCCGACCGGCCGATGGGCAAGCTGATCCTGGTGACGGCGATCAACCCGACGCCGGCGGGCGAGGGCAAGACCACCACGACCGTGGGCCTGGGCGACGGGCTGAACCGGATCGGCAAGCGCGCCGCCGTGTGCATCCGCGAGGCCAGCCTCGGCCCGAACTTCGGGATGAAGGGCGGCGCCGCCGGCGGCGGCATGGCGCAGGTCGTGCCGATGGAGGACATGAACCTCCACTTCACCGGCGACTTCCACGCCATCACCTCGGCGCACAACCTGCTCGCGGCGATGATCGACAACCACATCTACTGGGGCAACGAACTCGGCATCGACGAGCGCCGCATCACCTGGCGCCGGGTGATGGACATGAACGACCGGGCGCTGCGCGACATCGTCGTCGGCCTCGGCGGGGTGGCCAACGGATTTGCCCGGCAGACCGGTTTCGACATCACGGTGGCCTCCGAGGTGATGGCGATCCTCTGCCTCGCCTCGGATCTCGCCGATCTCGAGAAGCGGCTGGGCGATATCGTGGTGGCCTACCGGCGCGACAAGAGCCCGGTCTATGCCCGCGACCTGAAGGCCGACGGGGCGATGGCGGTGCTTCTGAAGGATGCGATGCAGCCGAACCTGGTGCAGACGCTCGAGAACAACCCCGCCTTCGTCCACGGCGGGCCCTTTGCCAACATCGCGCATGGCTGCAACTCGGTGATCGCCACCACCACGGCGCTGCGGCTTGCGGACTACGTCGTGACCGAGGCCGGCTTCGGCGCCGACCTCGGCGCCGAGAAGTTCTTCGACATCAAATGCCGCAAGGCGGGGCTGAAGCCCGCCGCCGCGGTCATCGTCGCCACGGTCCGGGCGATGAAGATGAACGGGGGGGTCGCCAAGGCCGACCTTGGCAGCGAGAATGTCGAGGCGGTGCGCAAGGGCTGCGCCAACCTCGGCCGGCACATCGCCAACACCAAGGGGTTCGGCGTGCCGGTGGTGGTGGCGATCAACCACTTCGGCACCGATACCGAGGCCGAGATCGCCGCCGTCAAGGCCTACTGCGCCGAACAGGGGGCGGAGGCGATCCTCTGCCGCCACTGGGCGCAGGGCTCGGCCGGCATCGAGGAGCTCGCGCACAAGGTCGTCCAGCTCGCCGAGGCGGGGACGGCGAACTTCGCCCCGCTCTACCCCGACGAGATGCCGCTGTTCCAGAAGATCGAGACCATCTCGAAGCGCATCTACCACGCCGGCGAGGTGATCGCCGACAAGGCGGTGCGCGACCAGCTGAAGGCCTGGGAGGCGGCGGGCTACGGCCATTTCCCCGTCTGCATGGCCAAGACCCAGTATTCCTTCTCGACCGACCCGAACCTGCGCGGCGCGCCCACCGGCCACACGATCCCGGTGCGCGAGGTGCGCCTCAGCGCCGGCGCCGGTTTCGTGGTGGCGATCTGCGGCGAGATCATGACCATGCCCGGCCTGCCCAAGGTGCCCTCGGCCGAGGTGATCCGCCTCGATGCCGCCGGCCGGATCGAAGGGCTGTTCTGAGGCGCTTCGCCCGGTTGCGGGGCCGGCGATGGGGCGCTACCTCGCGCGGCGGACCCCAGCCGACCCGGAGATGCGAATGAAACCGCCCGCCGAGTGCCGCACCATGGCTGAACTCCGCGCCGAGATCGACCGGATCGACGAGGCGCTGGTGCGGCTGTTCGGGGAACGCGCCGCCTACATCGACCGCGCGGTCGAACTCAAGTCCGACCTCGACCTGCCGGCGCGGATCGAGGACCGGGTGGAACAGGTGGTGGCGAACGTCCGCCGCCATGCCGCGGCGCACGGGCTTCCGCCCGACCTGGTGGAAAAGCTCTGGCGCCGGCTCATCGACTGGTCGATCGCGCGCGAGGAAGCCGCGCTCGGCCCTGACACGCTCAGGAAGGACGCGCCATGACCGCCGGGATCATCGACGGAAAGACCTTCGCCGCCCGCATCCGCACCGAGGTTGCGGCCCATGTCGCCCGCCTCGGGGCCGCGACCGGCACGGCACCGGGGCTGGCGGTGGTACTGGTGGGCGAGGATCCGGCAAGCCAGGTCTATGTTCGCAGCAAGCATGCGGCCACGGTCGAGGCGGGCATGGCGAGCTTCGAGCACCGGCTGCCGGCGGCGACGACGCAGGCCGAGCTGCTTGCCCTGATCGGCCGGCTGAACGCCGACCCGGCCGTGCACGGCATCCTCGTGCAGCTGCCGCTGCCCGCGCATCTGAACGCCGATGCGGTGATCAACGCCATCGACCCGGCCAAGGACGTGGACGGGTTCCACATCTCGAACGTCGGGCTGCTCGCGACCGGACAGAAGGCGATGGTGCCCTGCACGCCGCTCGGCTGCCTGATGCTGCTGCGCGACCGCTTGGGCAGCCTCGCCGGGGCCGAGGCGGTGGTGATCGGCCGCTCGAACATCGTCGGCAAGCCGATGGCCCAGCTTCTGCTGCGCGACAGCGCGACGGTGACGGTCGCCCACAGCCGCACCCGCGACCTGGCGGCGGTGTGCCGCCGCGCCGACATCCTGGTTGCCGCGGTCGGCCGGCCCGAGATGATCACCGGCGAGATGGTGAAGGCCGGCGCCACGGTGATCGACGTGGGCATCAACCGGGTCGAGCGCGACGGCAAGGCGCGGCTGGTCGGCGATGTCGATTTCGCCTCGGTCGCGGCGGTCGCCGGGGCGATCACGCCGGTGCCGGGCGGGGTCGGGCCGATGACGATCGCCTGCCTGCTGGCCAACACGCTCACGGCCTTCTGCCGGTCGCGAGGACTGCCGGAACCCGAGGGGCTGACCGCCTGACCCGGCGCGCCGCGGCTCAGGCGGCGCGGCCGGGGTAGGGCGCCTCGATCACGCGCGTCCCGGTCAGAAGCGCCCGCGCCCCCGGCCCCATCAGCGCGGCGAGTGCGGCCGACCCGGCCCGGAGCCCGCCCGTGTAGGTGCCGAAGGCGGGCAGGATCACCCGCCGGGAATCGACCAGGAAGCAGCGGCGCGACTGGCCGCCGACCCGCAGCTTCGGGTGGAAATGCCCCGAGACCTCGCCGGGCGCCGCCCCGGCCTGCGCCTCGTGGCGGAAGGTCAGCGGCCCCTCGCGCAGTTCGCCGCGCTGCGAGCCGGGCAGCCCGTTCGGTGCGGGGTCGTGGTTGCCCGCGACCCAGATCCAGCGCCGTCCGGCCACGAGCCGCAGCAGCCACCCGGATGCTGCCTCGGTCATCTCGCCCGCGGCCTGCGTGTCGTCGAAGCTGTCGCCGAGGCAGACGACGGTGCGCGCCCCGGTCGCGGCGATCTCGGCCGCGAGGCGGGCCAGCGTGTCCTGCGTCTCGTAGGGCGGCAGCAGGGCGGCGCCCGCCCGCGCCAGCCGCCCGGCCTTGCCGAGATGCAGGTCGGCGACCGCCAGAAGCCCGGCCTCGGGCCACCAGAGCGTGCCCGCGGGCCGGGCGACCAGGCCGGCACCGGCGAGTGTGAATGCGTGTCCGTTCATGCTGCGTTCCTAGCGCCCCGTGTCGCGTCCGGGAACCCCCCGCGCCTGCCTCGCCTCGGCGATCGGGTTGCCGGGGGGGCCGGGGCGAACGGGACTGATCCGGGTCATCGCCGGCCGCGCCCCGGCCGTGACAGGATGGCCGAGGCGATTCGGTCGATCAGGTGGGCAATGCGGCGCCGGACGGTTCTGGCAGGGCTTGCGGCCGCAACCGCGGCGGGGGGCGGCGTGCTCTGGGCAGGTCATGCCCGGCGCCTCGGCCGGGCGCGTGCGGCGATCACCGCCGATGCCGAGCCGCGCGCGATCGACAGTCCATGGGGCAGGGTCGAATACGCCGTCGCGGGCGCAGGGCCGCCGGTGCTGATGATCCACGGCACCGGGGGCGGGTTCGACCAGGCGCTCCTGTTCACGCGCCCTCTCGTCGCCGCGGGCTGGCAGGTCATCGCGCCGTCGCGCTTCGGGTATCTCGGCTCCGGCTTCCCCGCAGACGCCGGTCCCGAGGCACAGGCCGATGCGCTGGCGGCACTGCTCGATGCTCTGGGGATCGCGCGGTTGCCGGTGATCGGCGGCTCGGCCGGGGCGATCCCTGCCATCGCCTTCGCCCTGCGCCACCCGTCGCGGACGGCCGCGCTGCTTCCTGTCGTGCCGGTCGCGCACGTTCCCGGCCGGCCTGCGCCGCCCCCGCCGGACGCCGTGGCGGCGGCGATCCTCCGCCGGGGTCTGCGGTCGGACTTGCTGTTCGATGCCGGCGTCGCCCTTGCCGAGGACCTGATGATCGCCAGCCTTCTGGCCACCGACCCCGCGCTGGTGCGCGCCGCCGGGCCGGCCGAACGGGCGCGGGTGCGCGCGATCCTGCACGGGATCCTGCCGGTCAGCCTGCGGGCGCGCGGGCTTCTCAACGATGCCCGCTGGGCCGGCGACCCTCCGGCGATGGATCTTGCGGGGATCGCGGCCCCGACGCTGACGATCTCGGCCGAGGACGACCGTTTCGGCACCGCCGCCGCGGCCCCCCTGCGATCCCTCGGGCGGCGAGGGCCCGTCCCGACCCGCAGTTCCGGACGAATGTCGCGTCACCGGCCGCAGGGGCCCGCCCTTGCGGTCGGTGCGGGGCGCATGGCGTGCGCGCGGCCGTCCCTTCCGGGCCAGGTGGCGCTGCCGATGCGGTTCGGGGCAGCCTGATTGTGGCCGGTTGCGCGCCCGCCCGGAGCCCGGGCGGCCGATCGCCTCAGGCGGCCGGCAGCAGCCCGCGGTCGCGTGCGAGTTCGCGCATCCGCTTCTGCAGCTTCTCGAAGGCGCGCACCTCGATCTGGCGGATCCGCTCGCGGCTGACGTCATAGCGTGTCGAGAGTTCCTCGAGCGTCACCGGGTTCTCCTCGAGCCGGCGCTGCATGAGGATGTCGCGCTCGCGGTCGTTCAGCACGTCCATCGCCTGCACCAGAAGCTCGCGCCGTGCGCTCAGCTCGTCGCGCTCGGCATAGGCGGTGGCCTGGTCGGCGTCCTCGTCCTCGAGCCAGTCCTGCCACTGCGTCGAGCTGTCGCCGTCCGATCCCACCGTCGCGTTGAGCGAGGCATCGCCGCCCGAGAGGCGGCGGTTCATGTCCACCACCTCCTCCTCGGTCACGTTCAGGTCATGCGCGATTCGGGCCACGTTCTCGGGGCGCAGGTCGCCCTCCTCCAGCGCGCCGATCCGGGCCTTGGCCTTGCGCAGGTTGAAGAACAGCTTCTTCTGCGCCGAGGTGGTGCCGAGCTTCACGAGGCTCCAGGACCGCAGGATGTATTCCTGGATAGCGGCGCGGATCCACCACATGGCATAGGTGGCCAGACGGAAGCCGCGCTCGGGGTCGAACCGCTTGACCGCCTGCATCAGGCCGACGTTCGCCTCGGAGATCACCTCGGCCTGGGGCAGCCCGTAGCCGCGGTAGCCCATGGCGATCTTGGCGGCCAGACGCAGGTGCGAGGTGACCAGCGTGTGCGCCGCCTCGGTATCCTGATGATCGACCCAGCGCTTGGCCAGCATGTATTCCTCCTCCGGTTCCAGCATCGGGAACCGGCGGATCTCCTGCAGGTAGCGGTTCAGCCCCTGCTCGGGCGATGGCGCGGGAAGATTGGCGTAGGTCGTCATCACATGCCTCCCGGTGACGCCGCGTCGGGGCGGCGCTCCGTCAATATGGCAAACTGAACGGTCTTGTTCAAGTTTCTGCCGGTTCCTGCCTCCGAAGCGATCATGCGCCGGATTGCCGCGCCCGTGGGGCGATGTGTCGGACCTATCACGTCGTTGTGCAGCGCGCGTTAACCCGCGCCCGCCTCGAGCCGGGCGGCAAGCTGCGCCAGGTCCGGGGGCAGGTCGGTGTGGAAGTGCAGCCGCGCGCCGGTCACCGGATGGACGAATCCCAGCGTGGCGGCGTGCAGCGCCTGGCGCGGAAAGGCGGCGGCCGCCTCGGCCGCCGCCGCGCCCACCGCCGAAGCGGCCAGCCGCCGCCGCCCGCCGTAGACCGGATCGCCGATCAGGCCGTGACCGGCATGCGCCAGATGCACCCGGATCTGATGCGTCCGTCCGGTCTCGAGCCGGCATTCGACCAGCGCCGCGGCGGGCGGGCGGCCGAAGCTGCGCAGCACGCGGACCCGCGTCACCGCAGGACGACCGCCCGCGGGCAGGACCGCCTGGCGCTGCCGGTCGGTCGGGTGGCGGCCGAGGCGCGTGGCGATCCGGATCGTCCCGCCGGGCTCGACCGTGACGCCGGGCAGTCCGCGCAGGCGCGGGTCGCCGGCGTCGGGAACGCCGTGGCAGAGCGCGAGGTAGCTCCGCTCGACGGCATGCGCCTCGAACTGGCGGGCAAGGCCGTGATGCGCGCGGTCGGAGAGGGCGACGACCAGAAGGCCCGAGGTGTCCTTGTCGATCCGGTGGACGATCCCGGGCCGCCGCGCGCCGCCGATGCCCGACAGCCGCGCCCCGAACCGGTTCAGCAGGGCGTTGACCAGCGTGCCCGAGGCCGCTCCGGGGGCGGGATGCACGACCAGGCCGGCGGGCTTGTCGATGACCGCGAGATCGTCGTCCTCCCACAGCACGTCGAGCGCGATCGCCTCGGCTTGGTCGCGCGCCGGTGCCGGGGCGGGGACGGAGACGAGGATCTCCTCGCCCGCCGCGACGCGCGCCGAAGGGTCGGTGAGCGGGCTGCCGCCGCGGCTGACCCGGCCTTCGGCGATCAGCCGCGCGATCCGCGTGCGCGACAGGTCGGCTGCGGCTGGCAGGTCGCGCGAAAGCGCCCTATCAAGTCGCGGCGGCGGGTCGGCGCCGATCCGCACCGCGATCTGGCGCGAAGGTTCCTCGGTCATGGACGGTCCACCGGGGCCCGAGGCCCCCCCTCCCGGCGATCTGCGTTTCCTCCGCCGGCTGGTGCTGGCCCTGACGGCGGTGATGATCGCCGGAATAGTGGCGATCGTCGTCCTGCTTGTCATCCGCCTCGGGCCGGGCGCGGCGCCCGCGCCTGCCCTTCCCGAGCTTCCGGCCGGCCTGGTGCTGCCCGACGGCGCGGTGGCGCAGGCGGTGACCTTCGGCCCGGGATGGGTGGCGGTGGTGACCGCCGACCAGCGCATCCTTGTGTTCGACGCGGCCGAGGGGCGGCTGCGGCAGGCGCTGTCGCTCGCCCCCTGAGCCCGCCGGTCCTGCGGTCAGGGCACCCGCCCGGTCGTCAGCGCCGCCACCCAGTCGTCGGCCCCGGCCGCGCGGGCCAGCGCCACCATCGGCGCGGTCTCGTAGGGCACGGCGATCAGGGCCGCGGCCCAGCCCGCCGCCGTCCGTTCGAGGATCGCATAGCGGGCATCCGCCGCCCCGGTCTCGGCGCGCAGGGTCCGTGCCGGATCCCGCCGGTCGGCCCAGGCCGGCAGGCCGACCGATCCGGGATTGACCACCGGCCGCCCGTCGGCAAGGCGCAGCATCCGCGGCAGGTGGGTGTGGCCGCAGAGGAACCCCTCGGCATCGGGATGGCCGGCCGCCTCGGCCTCGATTCCGGACGCAGGGGCGGGCTCCAGCGCTCCGTCCGGGCCCGGCCGGTCGAGCCAGGGCGCGAGGTCGGAGGACGGCGTGCCGTGGCAGAGCAGCAGCCCCGCCACCGGCCGCGTTGCCGGAAGGCCGCGCAGCCAGTCGAGGTGCTCCGGGCGCAGCCGCGGGAACACGGGGGCCTCCCAGCTTCCCATCCGCTCAGGCGGCCGGTCGATCAGCGCGCGGTCATGGTTGCCGAGGACGCTCGGCAGCCCGAGCGCGACCAGCCGCTCGGCGGTGCCCGGGGCATCGAGCGGGCCCGAGAGGCTGTCGCCCAGGTTCACCGTCAGGTCGGCGCCGCGCCGGGCGATATCGGCCAGAACGGCGTCGAGCGCGGCGGAATTGCCGTGGATGTCCGAGATGACCGCGAGCCGCATCCGCCCCTTCCCGCGCCGCCTGCGCCGATGCCGCGGCACGGGCCCTTCGTGCCGCAGTTCCGGGTCCGTCGCAAGCGCACCCGGACCGACGGGACGCGCGGGAAGAGCGCGGGCGAACCGGGGCCGGCGGCCGGCCCGGCCCCCCCCACCGGCCGGTCAGGCACGGCCCGACGAGCCCAGCCCGCGCAGCACCAGCCGCGTCGCCTCCCGCAGCGGTGCCTCGGTCTCGCGCAGAAGGGCGATGCGGTCGAACCGATGCGGATCGGCCGCGAGCGCCGCGCGCAGCGCCGCGCCGAAGACCCGGCGCAGTTCGGTGCCGATGTTGACCTTGCAGATGCGGCTGTCGCGTGCGAGCCGCGCCCGCTGCGCCGGCGGCACGCCCGACCCGCCGTGGATGACCAGCGGCCCCCGCGTCGCCGCCTCGATCGCCGCAAGGTGCGCCTCGTCGATCGGCAGGTCGGCCGCGGAGCGCAGGTGCAGGTTGCCGACCGAGACGGCCAGCGCATCCACCCCGGTCTCGCGCTCGAACCGGCCGGCCTCGGCCGGGTCGGTGCCCTGCGACGGCTTCCCGCCCGCATGGCCGACGACGCCGATCTCGCCCTCGCAGCAGACGCCCGCGGCATGGGCGAGCGCGGCGACCGCGGCGGTTGCGGCGATGTTCTGCTCGAGCGGCAGCGCCGAGCCGTCGAACATGACGGAGGTGAACCCGTGGTCGATGGCCGCGCGGCATTCCTCGGGCGAGCGGCCGTGATCGAGGTGCACCACCACCGGCACAACGACGCTTTCGGCAAGGTGCCGCAGCATCGGCCCGAGCACGGCGAGCGGCGTATGGTCGCGGCAGCCGGGCCCGGCCTGAAGGATCACCGGCGCGCCCTCGGCCTCGGCCGCCTGCGCATAGGCGCGTGCGTCCTCCCAGCCCAGGCAGACCAGCCCCGCGACCGCGTAGCCGTCGCGCAGCGCCGGGGTCAGCACCTGCGACAGGGTGGCCAGCGTCATCGGAACTTCGCCACCATGTCCATGATGCCCGGGATCGTGTGGAGCTGGTCGGCGTGGGCCGGCTGGAAGTACTGGATCAGGCTGCGCTGCGACAGCCCGCCGAGGATGGTGAAGTAGTACATCTCGTAGCCCGGCAGCACGCAGCAGGGGTGATAGCCGCGGTCGATCAGCACCGTCGATCCGTTCACGACGTGATAGGCCTCGCCGGGCGCGTCCTCGGCGCGCTGCAGCATCTGCAGGCCCGAGCCGTGGCCGGGGCGGAAGCGGAATTTGTAGGTCTCGTCATGGCGGGTCTCGACCGGCGGTCGGTCGGTGTCGTGCTTGTGCGAGGGAAAGCCCGACCATCCGCCCGCGCCCACGGTGAACAGCTCCGACACCAGCAGGCGCCCCACCCGCCCGTGATATTTCGTCCCGAGGATGTGCTTGATCTTGCGGTGCGTCTTGGTGTCGTCCGAGCCGTACTGGACGATGTCGAGATCGCCCGCGCGGACCGCGAAGGGGTCCAGCGTCCGGTCGAACCGCGCCCCGGCGACGAAGACCTCGGCGGCCGCGCTCCGGCAGGTCAGACGGGCGGCAGCGCCGGCGGGGACATAGACGCCTTCCGGCTCGCCGTCCCAGACGTCGCGGACGCGGTTGCCGATGTCCTCGAAGGCCAGTCCCCCGACGTCCACCGTCACGGTGCCGGTGGCGGGGACGACGCAGGTCTCGTAACCGGGAACGCGGTAGTCGAAGGTCTCGCCCTGACCGAGGCGCACGATGTTGAAATAGTTGAGCGGCACCAGCGGATGGTCGGCATCGACGATCGGGCGGTTGCGGTTGTCGTGCGGCGGGATGTGCATCTGTGCCGTCCTCCTGTCCCTCAGCTGCGATCAGGCGCCGGGCCGCGGGCCAGGAGCGCGTCGATCTCGCCGGTCGTCGGCATGGCCGGTGCGCAGCCGACCCGGCCGACCACGATGGCGGCCGCGGCCGAGCCGCGGCGCACCGCCGCCTCGGGCTCCTGACCGGCGGCCAGCCCCGCGATCAGTCCGCCGAGAAAGGCATCGCCCGCCCCGGTGGGCTTGAGCGCGCGGGTCGGATAGGTGCCGGTGCGGAACTCGGCCCCGCCCGCGAAGGTGATCGCGCCGCGCTCGCCCATCTTGTGGACGACGACCGCCGCGCCGCGGTCGGCGAGGTCGCGGGCGCGTGCCAGCCCGTCGCCGCCGGCGCCCGCAAGCACGCCGAACTCGAGGTCGTTGCCCGCGACGACCTCGCAGAGCGCCGCCGCTTCGGCGCAGACCGCGCCGGCCTCGGCCTCCGAAGTCCAGGAATAGGGCCGGTAGTCGATGTCGAGGATGCGCACGAGCCCCGCGGCGCCGGCGGCCGCCAGCGCGGCAAGGGTGGCGCCGCGCGAGGGTTCGGCGGCCAGCGCGGTGCCGGTCACGGCAAGGGCCGACCAGGCGTTCCAGTCCACCGCCGCCACATCCGCTTTGCAGAGCGCGAGGTCGGCCGCGCCGTTGCGGTAGATCACCGACTGGCAGTCCTCGAGCCGCGTCTCGACCAGGGCGAGCGAGGTTCGGCGGTCCCCGCCGACCACGCGCACATGCCGCCGGTCGATGCCGTGACGGTCGAGTTCCGCAAGGCAGAAGGCGCCCACGGCATCGTCCGACACGCAGGAGAGCAGCCCAGCGCCGATCCCCTGCCGGCGGAGGGCGACCGCGACATTGGCCGACGAGCCGCCGAGACAGGCGAAGAACCGCGCGGCCTGCACGGTGCGCGTGCCCGGCGGATCGGCGTAGAGGTCCATCCCGGCCCGACCGAGGACGAGCACGGGGGCGCGCGCGAGGCGACGGAAGTCCGCCATCAGGCCCCGAGCCCCGGGCGGCGGGCGGCACCCGCCGCCGCGGGTGCCGGGCCGCGCGCGTGCCCCGCGCGGCCGGTGCCGCGACCCTGCTGCCTCCGGCGGGCCCTCCGGGCCGGGATCGGCCCGATCCACGCGGCAGCGGATGCCATGCCGTGTTTCTCCTTTCCTCTGTCCGGGGGCGGGACTTGCGGTTCTTCCCGGCCGAGGATAACAGGTATGAAACCGGTTGCAACGACACGCGGTGCCCCGCGGAGGATCAACATGCGCGCGCTCGGAGTGGGCATCGTCGGGGGGGGCTACATGGGCAAGGCCCATGCCGTTGCCATGGCCGCGGTGGGGGCGGTGTTCGACACCGCGCTGCGGCCGCGCCTCGAGGTGATCTGCGCCGCGACCCCCGCCTCGGCCGAACGCTACCGGGCGGCCTACGGCTTCGCGCGGGCGACCGCCGACTGGCAGGAGCTCGTGGCCGATCCGGCGGTGGAGGCCGTGGTCGTGGCGACACCGCAGGCGCTGCACCGCGAGATCGTGCTGGCCGCCGTCGCGCTGGGCAAGCCGGTCTTCTGCGAGAAGCCCCTGGGCCTGTCGTTCGAGGAAAGCCGCGAGATGGCGGATGCGGCCGAGGCGGCGGGGGTCGCCAACATGGTCGGTTTCAACTACGTCCGCACGCCCGCCACGCAGTTCGCGCGTCGGCTGATCGCCGAGGGCGCGATCGGCACGCCCACCTGGTTCCGCGGCGAGCACACCGAGGACTTCCTCGCCGACCCCCGAAGCCCCGCGACCTGGCGGACGCGCGGGGCGGCGAACGGCACGCTGGGCGACCTCGCCCCGCACATGGTCAACTGCGCGCTGGCGCTGCTCGGGCCGATCGCCGAGGTCTCCTCCGAGATCGAGACCGTCCATGCGCTGCGGCCGGGCGCCTCTGGAACCGAGCCGGTGACCAACGACGATCAGGCGCAGATGATGTGCCGCTTCGCCTCGGGGATCATGGGTCACCTGTTCTTCAGCCGGATCGCGACCGGGCGGAAGATGGGCTATGCCTACGAGGTGCACGGGACGGCCGGGGCGATCCGCTTCGACCAGGAGGACCAGAACACGCTCTGGCTCTACCGGTCCGAAGGGCCGGCGGCGACGCGCGGCTTCTCGCGGATCCTCGCCGGGCCCGAGCATCCCGATTACCTGCCGTTCTGCCAGGGGCCGGGTCACGGCACCGGCTATCAGGACCAGATCATCATCGAGGCGCGCGACTTCCTGCGCGCGATCGAGACCGGCACCCCGGTCTGGCCGACCTTCCGCGACGGGGCCGCGGTGAACGCGGTGATCGCGGCGGCGCGCCGGTCGGCGGAGGGCCGCCGCTGGGCCGCGGTTCCGCAGGTCTGAGGGAGGGGCGGGGATGACCATCCGCATCGCCAATGCGCCCTGCTCCTGGGGGGTCGAGTTCGCCGACGACCCGCGCAACCCGCCCTGGCGCCGGGTGCTCGCGGAATGCGCCGCGGCCGGTTACGCCGGCATCGAGCTCGGCCCGGTGGGCTACATGCCCGAGGATCCCGCCCTGCTGGGCGCGCTACTGGCCGAACACGGGCTGACGCTGGTCGGCGGGGTGGTGTTCCAGCCGTTCCACGATCCCGCGATGTGGGACGCCGTGCAGCAGGCCGCGCGGCGCACCTGCCGCGCGCTCTCGGCGCACGGGGCGCGGCACCTCGTCATCATCGATTCGATCTCGCCGCGGCGGGCGGCGACCGCCGGACGCCCCGCCGAGGCCGAACAGATGGACGCCGCCGAGTGGTCCGCCTTCCGCGACCGCATCGCCGCCGTCGCCCGGATGGCCGCCGAGGGATACGGGCTGACCGCCAGTATCCACGCGCATGCGGCGGGGTTTCTGGACTTCGAGCCCGAGCTCGAGCGCCTGCTCGACGAGGTGGACCCGGCCGTGCTCGGCATCTGCCTCGATACCGGCCACCATTCCTACGCCGGCTACGACCCCGTCGCCTTCCTGCGCCGGCACATCGACCGCATCCGCTATCTGCACTTCAAGGACATCGACCCGGCGGTGAAGGCGCGCGCGGTGGCCGAGCGCACCGGCTTCTACGAGGCCTGCGGTCAGGGCATCTTCTGCAACCTCGGGCGCGGCGAGGTGGACTTTCCCGCGGTGCGGCAGGTCCTGCTCGAGGCCCGGTTCGACGGCTGGTGCACGGTCGAGCAGGACTGCGATCCGCAGCTCAAGGTGCGGCCGGCCGACGATGCCCGGGCCAACCGCAAATACCTCCGACACATCGGGTTCGACTAGGATGGGCGTTTCATGCGGCGACTGAACTGGGGGCTGATCGGCGGCGGCGAGGGCAGCCAGATCGGCCCGGCGCACCGGCTGGGGGCGGCGGTGGACGGGCTCTATGCCTTCGTGGCGGGTGCGCTCGACCATCGCCCCGAGGTCGGGCGCGCCTTCGGCCGCCGGCTCGGGCTGGCGCCCGACCGCGCCTACGGCGACTGGCGCGAGATGCTGGCGGCCGAGCGCGACCGGCCCGACCGGGTGGACCTGGTCACCGTGGCGACACCCAATGCCACCCACTACCCGATCGCACGCGCCTTCCTCGAGGCCGGCTTCGACGTGCTCTGCGAGAAGCCGATGACGACGACGGTCGAGGAGGCCGAGGATCTGGTGCGCCTGGCGCGCGCGACCGGGCGGATCTGCGCGGTCAATTACGGCTACACGGGCTATGCGCTGGTCCGGCACATGCGCGCGATGGTGGCGCGCGGCGACCTCGGCCGCATTCGTCTGGTGGTGGCCGAGTTCGCCCACGGGCACCATGCCGCCGGCGACGACGACCGCAATCCCCGCGTGCGCTGGCGCTACGACCCGGCCGAGGCCGGCGTCTCGGCGGTATTCGCCGATGCCGGGATCCATGCGCTGCACCTCGCCGTCTTCGTCACCGGACAGGAGGTCACCCGGCTTGCGGCCGATCCGGTCTCCTGCGTGCCCTCGCGCCGGCTCGAGGACGACGCGATGATCAACTTCCGCATGGACGGGGGCGCCGTCGGCCGGCTCTGGACCTCGGCGGTGGCGATCGGGCGGATGCACGGGCTCACGCTGCAGGTGTTCGGCGAAAGGGGCGGGCTGCGCTGGGCGCAGGAGCAGCCGAACCAGCTCTACTGGATGCCGCTCGGGGGGCGGCTCGAGGTGATCGAGCGGGGCGAACCGGGCCTGTCGCCCGAGGCCGAGCGCGCCTCGCGCGTGACCGTCGGCCACGCCGAGGGCATGCCGCTGGCCTTCGCGAACATCTACCGCGACATCGCCGAGGCGATCCGGGCGCGGGCCGAGGGGCGCGCGCCCGATCCTTCGGTCGATCTCTACCCGCGGGCCGAGGATGGCCTGCGCTCGGTCGCGGCCGTCCATGCGATGGCCGCATCGGGCCGGGGCGGGGGCTGCTGGGTGGATGCCCGGCCGCCGATGTTCCGAACCGGCTGATCGCGGGGCGGCGCGCGTCCGGAAGGGGTCGCGGCGCGGGCGTCGGGCGGGCGGGACGATGCAGGTCGGCAACCGGAGCGGCAACCGGCAGACCGTCGCGGGCGACCCGCGCCCGGCGGGTGCCGGCGAGGGGGCCGGGTCGTGACCCGCAGGCCTTCCGGACCGCCGGACCCCGGCGCGGCGCAACCCGGCGCGGCCGGGGCCCGGCGCGGCACGCAACCGCGCCCGGCCGGCGCCCGGGTGACGCTGCGCGAGGTGGCCCAGCGCGCGGGCGTCTCGCGTTCGGCGGTGTCGCGGACCTTCACCGAGGGGGCGCCGATCTCGGAGGAAACCCGCCGGAAGGTGCTGCAGGCGGCGCATGACCTCGGCTACAGCCCGAACCTGCTGGCCAGCAGCCTGACCACCGGCCGCACCCGGCTGATCGGGCTGGTCGCCGACAATTTCACCAATCCCGCCTTCCTCGGCGTCATCGACCGCTTCACCCGCGCGCTCGATGCCCGCGGCTTCCGGCCGCTGCTGGTGAACCTTGCCGGACAGACCGATCCGGCGGCGTCGGTGCAGCTGCTCGCCCGTTACTCGGTCGAGGGGGTGATCCTCGCCTCCTCCACCCTTCCGCAGAGCTTCGCGCAGGCCTTCCGGCAGGCGGGGCTCCCGGTTGTCCATGCCTTCGGCCGCACCGCCGGCGACGCGGTCGCCCATGTGGTCGGCGTGGACAACGTCCGCGCCGGCGAGATCGCCGCAGCCGCGCTGATCGGCCGCGGCTACCGGCGGCTCGGGTTCCTCGGCGGGCCGGAACCGGCCACCTCGACCGAGGACCGGCTGGCTGGGTTCCGGCGCGCGGCGCTGGCGGTCGCGGGCGTCGGCATCGAGGCCGCCTTCGCCTCGGCCTACAGCCACGAGGCCGGGCGGAAGGCGATGGCCGCTCTGATCGCGCGGGGCGGACTTGCGCAGGCCTATTTCTGCGGCGACGACATGGTGGCGATCGGCGCGATGGATGCGCTGGCCGAGGCCGGGCTCGGCGTGCCCGGGGATGTCGGGCTCATCGGGATGAACGATGTGGCGATGGCCGGCTGGCGCAGCATCGGCCTCAGCACGATCCGCCAGCCCTTCGACGAGATCATTTGCGCCGCGATCGACCTGGTGCTGGCGCTCATCGCCGACCCGGGCCTTGCGCCCGAGGTCCGCATCCTGCCCTGCACGCTTGTCGAGCGGCGCACGCTCGGCCGCGTCTGAGCCGCCGGCGGCGCCCGGGGGTCTTGCCGCGCCCGGGCGCCCCGGGGGCGCGGCGGCGGCGGGGCCCGCGCCGCGGACACCGGCCGGTCAGTGCGACCGCTTGCGCGCCGCCTTCGCGTCGATCTCGCGGTCGAAGCGCGCGGCGTCCCAGCCTTCGGCCAGCGCCCGGCGCATCACGTCCTGCTGGCTGGGCGGGGCCATGCCGCCGAGCGGCGAGTCGAGGTCGAGGTTCGCCGGGAACGGATAGCCCTCGCCCGAGGCCGCGATCACCGCCTCGACCTCGGGCCCGCTCAGCGTTTCGGCGGCGACCCGACGCGCCAGCACCGGATAGACCGCCTTGGCGACCCGGGCCCGGTCGACGATCTCGATCGACCGCCCGAAGCCCGAGCCGATCTGCATGAGGTTCGCGAAGCGGCGGACATGGGCGGTGCGGTTGTGCCCGGCGGCATGGAAGGTGGCGGGGTTGAAGAACAGAAGGTCGCCCTTCTCCAGCGGTATCTGGACATGCGCCTCCTCGAAGAAGGCGCGGAACTCGGGCCGCAGCACGGCAAGATAGCCCGGAAGGAAGCTCTGCGAATAGGGCAGCAGCTTCGTCGGCCCCGACTCGACCGGCATGTCGCCGTGCGCAACCGCCCCCTGCAGCGTCAGCGCCGCCGAAAGCCGGTGCTGGACGGCGGGGTAGGCGGTCAGCGTCGCGGCGTCGGTGAAGCCGAGGTGATAGTCGCGATGCGCGGTCTGGGCCGCCCCGCCCGGGTGGACGACGTTGACCTGGCAGGTGATCTGATAGGCCGGGCCGAGCCAGGACCGGGCGGCCAGCATCACCGCGGGGTTGGCGTTGTAGCGCAGGAAGAGGTCGGGATCCCTCGCGCTTAGCTTCTCGTGGGCGTTCCACAGCCGGCTGTTCGCGCCGGCCGCGGCGAAATGGTCGCCCCGGCCGGTGCCCGCGCGCGCCTCCTCGGCGATGATCGCCCCGAGCGCCTCCGTCACCGCGTCGATCAGCGAAAGATCCCCGTAGCCCGAACGGATGACGATGATTCCCGGCCCGTCGAGAAAGGCGCGGTTCCATTCGGCCATCAGCGCCCGGGCCGCGGCCGGGTCTCCCGCCGCCCGCCGTGCCGCGGCGCCGTCATATTGCGGAACGTTTCCGACGATCGCGGCGGCAAGCGGGTAGTCCGCCGCCGCCGTGGTCTGCGCGACATGGCTGCGGAAGGCCCCGAGATCGCAGTCGTCCTCGCCGAGCCAGACGGTCGGGTGCGCGGGACTTCTGTTCGGCATGGGCTCTCTCCCACTCGTCCGGCGCGGCCCGGGATCCGGCCGTCCGCGCCGTCATCGGTATCCCGGAGCGGCAGGGATTGCCACCGTCCCCGGAGAGCCGGCGGCCGTCGGCCGGCCGCCGCCGGAGCCGGCCGTGTTCCGCCGGGGGCGTGCCGCCGCCGCCGATGCCGCGGTCGCGGCCGAAGCCGCCTTCCTCGCCTCCGAAACCGCCGCGCGCGCGGTCGGGCTGGCGCACCTGCTGAACCCGGTCTCGATCGGGTGCGGCCCGACACGATCCGTCACCTCCGTCACGGGCCCGATGCCCGCCGCTTGCTTCCGGCCGCGGCAGGGGTCTGGGCGCACCAGCGCCGGCACGGCTTCGACGCGCAGACGCCGCGCAGCGACGGCGGCAGCCTGCGCATCCTCGCCGCGCCGGTCCCCCCGGCCGGTATCCGCCTCGCCGGACCTTGTGCGGCGGTTCCGCGCCGGAAGGGGGCGGCGGCCGGCCTCGGCACCTGCGACGAACACGACGCCTTCGCCCGCGGTCCTTGCCTTCGCCCGCGGTGCGCGGATCGAAACCCCGCCCCCGGCGCGGGCCACGCCGGTCGGACCTGCCGGCCGCGCCGCCGCGGGAGGCCCTGTTGCGGTGGCTGTCCGGCCGACCGGCGCCGACTCCCGAACCGCGCCGGGTGCGGGAAGGGATCGTCGGACCCTGCCCGCAGCGGTCGGCGATCGCGGAGGCGGCACGGACGCGATCTGAACCGGGTGCCGGCGTCCCCATCCGGCGAAGGGCCCTGCCGCCTCGTGCGCCGCCTGCCGGACGCCGCCACCCCGATCAGGTGCATGCCTGGGCAGGAGCCGGAACAGATGGAAGAGAATCGTCCGGATCCGGCGAAAGCATATCATCTGTTATTGACGCCCGCCTTTCCGCGCCCCTAGGCTCGAGCCGTCCGAACAAGGGGGGCAGGGCGGCTTGGCACGAGGCGGGCCTCAGGTCGCGACAGGGTCCGGTCCGGCCGCCGCCCTGCGCGGCGGCGCGACCGCCGCTGTCGTCGCTCTGGGCACGCTGATGCTCTGGGCCGTGCTCCCGGCCGGTTTCGAGGGTCCGCTGATCCTGATGCTGGTCAGCATGGTCGCGGTCGTCGGGATCGGTATCTACAGCGGCAACAGCGGCATCGTGAGCTTCGGGCATACCGCCCTCATGGCGCTCGGGGCCTATGCCTCGGCGATGATGACGATCGCGCCGGACGACAAGGCGCGGCTGCTGCCGGCGCTTCCCGATGCGGTGATCGCGCTGCATCTGCCGCCGGTTGCGGCGATCCTCGGGGCCTGCGCGGTCGTCGGGGTGGTGGCGCTGCCCGTGGCCCTGCTGATCGGGCGGCTCGAGGGCTCGTCGGCCTCGATCGCCACGCTCGGGCTTCTGCTCATCGTCAACGGCGTGCTGGTCGGCGCGCGCGACTATACCCGCGGCAGTCAGGCGCTGTTCGGCCTGCCCATCGCCGTGACCGTGCCGGTGGCGGCGGCCTTCGTGGTGCTTGCGATCCTCGCCGCGCGGGCGTTCCGAGACTCGCGCATGGGGCTCGCGCTCAGGGCCGCGCGCGAGAACGCCGCCGCGGCCGCCGCCGTCGGGGCCGACGTGGTCCGCGCCCGGCAGGCGGCCTTCCTGCTCTCGGCCGTCATCGCCGCACTGGCCGGCGCGCTCTACGGCCATTTCATCGGCGTGCTCACCCCCCGGGCGTTCTATTTCGACCTGACCTTCGCGCTGCTCGCGATCCTGATCGTCGGCGGCATGACGACGATCGCGGGCGCGGCGCTCGGGGCGGTCCTGGTCTCGGTGCTGGTCGAGGTGCTGCGCCGCCTGGCCGACGGGGGCACCTTCGGTCCGCTGACGCTGCCGCCGGTTTACGGCCTGACCACGATCGGGCTGAGCCTCGCGATCCTCGCGGTGCTCTACCGCCGGCAGGGCGGGCTTCTGCCCTATGTCGAGCCCGACGAGGTGCTGCGCCCGCCCGCGCGCCCTGCCGTGCCGCCGCCCGCGCCGGCGCGGATCGAGGCCGGCTCGGGCGAGCTTCGTGCCGAGCGGCTCACCCGCCGCTTCGACGGAGTGATCGCGGTGTCCGAGGCGTCGCTGGTGCTGCGCCCCGGCGAGATCCTCGGTCTGATCGGGCCGAACGGGGCCGGCAAGTCCACGCTGCTGTCGATGATCGCGGGCTCGGTCCCGCCGACCTCGGGCCGCGTGCGGATCGACGGTGCCGATGCAACCGGCCTGCCGCCGCACCGGATCGCGCGGCGCGGCGTGCAGCGGACCTTCCAGAACATCCGGCTGTTCGGCAACCTCAGCGTGCTCGACAACGTCCGGGTGGCCGCCGATGGCGGGCCCTGGAGCCGGGCCGAGGCGACGGCGCGGGCCTGGGCGCTGCTGGACCGGTTCGACCTGACGGCGCTTGCGGCGCGCCCCGCGGGCACGCTGGCCTACGGGCCGCAGCGGCGGGTCGAGATCGCGCGGGCGGTGGCGCGGGCGCCGCGCTACCTTCTGCTCGACGAGCCCGCGGCGGGCATGAACGCGGCCGAATCCGATGCGCTGCTCGACCTGCTCGAGGGGCTGCGCCGCGACGACGGCATCGGCCTTCTGGTGATCGACCACGACCTGCGGCTGATCCTCAGGCTCTGCGACCGGGTGGCGGTGCTCGGCAAGGGGCAGGTGATCGCCGAAGGACCGCCCGAGGCGGTCAGCCGGGATCCGCTGGTGATCGAGGCCTATCTCGGGCGGCGTCACGCCGGCGACGGACGAGGGCCGGCCCGGTCGGCCGCCACCTCCGGGGCACCGGGGCAGAAGACGACGGACCAGCACGAAAGGAGAAGGGATCCATGACGACGGCACTTCGGACGACGACGACGACCACGGCCGTGGCACTCGCCCTCGCGGCGGGGGCAGCCCAGGCGCAGGAGACGGTGACGGTCGGCTTTGCCGCGGGCCTCACCGGCTATCTGGCCTTCTACGACGGCATGGTGATGCAGGGCGCCGAGATGGCGGTGGACGAGATCAACGCCGCCGGCGGGGTGCTCGACGGGCGGTACACCCTGGCCCTGTCGGTCAAGGACATGCGGTCGGAGACCCCGGCGGCGGTGATCGCCGCGCGCGATCTGGTCGCCGAAGGGGTGCGCGCGCTGCTGGTGCCCTGCGACGTCGATCCGGCGATCGCGGCGGGGCAGATCGGCCAGCAGGCCGGGATCCCGATGATCGCCGCCTGCGCCTCGACCCCGACGCTGCCGGGCCTGGTCGGCGACTACCTGTTCAACCTCAAGACCGCCGACAACCTGCAGGCGGCGGTGCTGGCGGAATACGCCCGCGCCCAGGGCTACGAGACCGCCTACATCCTGCTGTCGCCCGACACGCCCTATACCGACCTGTTGCCGCGCTACTTCGCGCAGGCCTTCGAGAGCCTCGGCGGCAGGGTGGCGGCGATCGACACCTACGCCTTCGACCAGCAGGACTTCAGCGTGGAAGCCACGCGCATCGCGGCGCTCGACCCGCAGCCCGACGTGATCATGACCGCCGCCTACGAGCCGCATTTTCCCGCCTTCATCCAGCAGCTGCGCAATGCCGGTGTCACCGCTCCGGTGCTGGGCAGCGACGGAATCGATTCGCCCACCACGCTCGGGATCGGGCCGGCGGCGGACGGGGTGGTGTTCTCGATGGCCGGCTTCCCGGTCGAGGGCGGAACGCTCGCCGCCTTCTACGACGCCTACGAGGCGCGCTACGGCGAGGATCTGCCCTTCGCCTTCAGCGCCACCGGCTACGAGGCGGTCAAGCTGCTCGCCGCGGCGATCGAGACGGCGGGCTCGATCGAGGGGGCCGCGATCCGCGACGCGCTCGATGCGGTCGTGGACTTTCCCGGCGTGACCGGCACGACGATCACCTATGCCGGGCAGAACCGCGTGGCGCTGCGCGACGTGACCCTGGTCGAGGTGCGCGACGGCGAGCAGCACTTCGTGCTGCAGGCGCGGCCGGCACCCGAAACGACCCCGAAGCCCTGACCGGAAGCGCCGGGGCGATGCTCGAAGTGACGGGACTGGAGGTTGCCTACGGCGCGATCCGGGCCGTCAGGGGCATCGACCTTCGCGTGGGGCAGGGCGAGATCGTCGCCCTGCTCGGACCCAACGGGGCGGGAAAGAGCTCGACGCTCATGGCGATCATGGGCGTCGTGCCGCCGCGGGCCGGGCGCATCCGCCTGGAGGGGCGCGATGTCTCGGGGCTGGCCCCCGAAGCCCTGGTCCGCGCGGGCATGGCGCTGGTGCCCGAGGGGCGGCGCATCTTCGCGCCGCTGACGGTGACCGAGAACCTGGTCGTCGCCGCGCCGCCCGGTCGCCGAAGGTCGGAACTTGCGGCGGACCTCGAAGAGATGCACGCGCTCTTCCCGGTGCTCGCCGAGCGGCGGACCCAGCAGGCGGGCACCCTCTCGGGCGGCGAGCAGCAGCAGCTTGCCATCGCGCGCTGCCTGATGGGCCGGCCGCGGATGGTGCTTCTCGACGAGCCCTCGCTGGGGCTCGCGCCGCAGATCGTGGACCAGATCTTCGACCTGATCGCCGGTCTGCGCGACCGCGGCCTGACGATCCTGCTGGTCGAGCAGAACGTGGACCTGTCGCTCGAGATCGCCGACCGCGGCTATGTGCTGGTCGGCGGCGAGATGGTGCTGGACGGCCCGGCCGCGGCGCTTGCCGCCTCGGAAGGGGTCGAGCGCGCCTTCCTCGGCCTGTCGGGGGCGTGAGGCCGCCATGGATCTTCTGTTCCAGAACCTCGTCAATGCGCTGAGCCTCGGCGGCATCTACGCGCTCCTCGCGCTGGGGCTTGCGCTCGTGTTCAGCATCATGGGGCTGATCAATTTCGCCCACGGCGAACTGATGACGATCACCGCCTACGGGCTGATCCTCGGCGCCGGGCTGGGCCTGCCCTTCGGGGCCGCCGTGATCCTGGGTGTGGCGCTGGCCGGTCTCGCCGCGATGGCGATGGAGCGCATCGCCTTCCGCCCCGTCCGCGGCGCCTCGGCGGCCACGCTCCTGCTGACGAGCTTTGCGGTCAGCGCGGTGCTGCAGGTGCTGTTCCAGAACCTGATCGCTGCCCGCCCTTTGCCGGTCGCGGTGCCGCGGGCGCTGGCCGGCACGCTCGACCTTGGCGGGTTGCGCGTGGGCGTGCTGCCGCTCGCGACGATCCTCGGCACGGGGATCCTGCTGGCCGCCCTGGCGCTGGTGCTGCGCCGCACCCGGGTCGGAATTGCCATGCGGGCCGCGGCCATCGACTTCCAGATGACCCGGCTGGTCGGCATCCGCGCCGATGCGGTGATCGCCGCGGCCTTCGGCCTGTCCGGACTCCTCGCCGGCATCGCGGCGGTGTTCTGGGTGGCGCAGCGGGGGTCGGTCGATCCGATGATGGGCTTCCTGCCGGTCCTGAAGGCCTTCATCGCGGTGATCGTCGGCGGCCTCGGCAGCCTCTCCGGGGCGGTGGTGGGGGCGTTCCTGCTGGCCTTCATCGAGGTCGGCCTGCGGGCGCTCCTGCCGCCCGAACTGCTGCCCTACCGCGAGGCGCTGGCGCTGGCGCTGATCATCCTCGTGCTCCTGGTGCGGCCCCAGGGGCTGTTCGGGCGCAGGGAGACGGTGCGATGAGCCTGCTCGGCCCCTCGGATCCGCCGCCGGTCGAAGTCGCGAACGCGGCCGGCGCGGCGCCGCTGCTGATCGTCTGCGACCACGCGGCCAACCGCGTGCCCGCGGCTCTCGGGGATCTGGGCTTGCCGGCCGCGGCCCGTGCGGCGCACATCGCCTGGGATCCCGGGGCGGCGATGATCGCCCGCCACCTCAGCGCCCGGTTCGATGCCCCCGCGATCCTGTCGGGCTATTCCCGGCTGGTCGTCGATTGCAACCGCTATCCGCACGATCCCGCCAGCATGCCCGAGGTCAGCGACGGCACGCCGGTTCCGGGCAACCGCGACCTCGAGCCGGCGGCGCGCGAGGCGCGGCTTGCCGCGCTGTTCCGACCCTATCACGCCGCCATCGCGGCGCGGCTGGACCGCTTCGCCGCGGCGCAGGTGGTGCCGGTGCTGCTGTCGGTGCACACGATGACCCCGCGCCTCGGCGGGCGCGACCGGCCCTGGCCGGTGGCGCTGTCCTGGCGGCTCGACGGCCGGCTGGCGCCGGCGCTGATCGCGGCGCTCCGCGCCGGCGGGATCGCCGCCGGCGACAACGAGCCCTACGGCCTCGATCCGGGCGAGGACTACACCGTGCCCGAACACGCCATGCGCCGGGGTCTTGCCCATGTGCAGGTCGAGTTCCGCCAGGATCTCGTGTCCGGCGCCGGCGGCGCCCGCGTCTGGGCCGACCGTTTCGCCGACGCGCTGGCGCCGCTGCTCGGCGATCCGCGGCTCCGCCGGCCCGAGCACCACTGGCCCGGAACCGGCGCTCAGCCGATCCCGGGATAGATCCGCCGCGCGTTGCCCTCGGCGAACAGCCGCACGATCTCGTCCGCGTCGGCGGCCGAGCAGAGCCCGTCGGCCAGCCAGCGGTCGATCACCCGCCCGAGCGCGCGGCGGTAGAGGAAGGCGCCGAGGTAGTAGAGCTCGGCCAGCCCGAAGGCGTCCGACGAGAACAGGTACTTGGTGAATTTCCCCATCTCCAGCGCCTCGGCGAGGATGCCGTCGTAGTTGCCCGCCCCGTAGTTCAGCACCACCCCGGTGTCGTAGTAGACGTTCCGGAACACCTCGGACATCCACTGCGCCTCGCGGATGAAGGGGTAGTTGTGCAGGAGCGTGACCGGCACCTCCCAGCCTTCCAGTGCGGCAATGAAGGGGGTGAAACGGGTGGGGTCGCAGGCGTGCATCAGGATGTCCGGGTCGCCGATCCCGACATGCACCTGCAGGGGCCAGCGCCGCTCGCGGCAGAGGTCGGCGCCGACCCAGAGGATGTGGCGCAGCAGCACCGGATCGGCGATGCGCCAGCGCCCGGCGGCCTCGGCCGCGCGGAACCAGCGGCCCGCCGCCTCGGCCACCTCGGCCTGCGCCGGCGCGGTCTGGTCGAAGGCGAAGGAGATGCGGTAGGCCACGATGGTCTTGAGCCCGACCGCCGCGGCCGAGACCTCGCGCAGGCGCGCTGCGAAGGCATCGGCGAAGGCCGCGGCCGCGACGCCCGAGCGCGCCACCTCCTCGGCCACCGCCTCGATCCGGACGACCTCGGAGGCCGGGCAGCCGGCGATCGCCGCCATCGCGGGCACGCCGAGGATGATCTCGGCCCGGTGGCCGGTGTCGATGATCAGATGCCCGAAGCCGCCCGCCCGCATCAGGCGGCGGTTGACCTCCGCCGCGCCCAGTTCGCGCCGTCGCGCCATGTAGGCCGGGCCGGGCGCCCCCGGCTCGAGGTCGAGGAGCGGCGCGCAGAAGCGCCGGATCGCCAGCCCGAGCGGCTTCTGGAACTCGTGCGTGCCCGCAGGCGGCGGGCGGTAGCTTTCCGAGAACAGCGCCTGGAAGGCGGTGTCGTCGAGGTCGCGGTCGCTGATCCCGTGGCAGTGATGGTCGATCAGCGGGATCGTCGCGATCAGCTCGGCGAGCATGTCAGTAGGCCTCGCGGTAGCGCGCGCAGACGGTGTCATCGTCGAGCCCTTCCATCATCCCGATCTCCTTGCGCTTCACGGCGATCCAGGACTGGCGCATCACCGGCGGCAGGAAGCCCGCAACGGTCGCGTCGGCCTCCATCAGGGCGATCGCCTCGGCCAGCGACCCCGGCAGCGGCCGGATTCCCAGGCGCTCGCGTTCCGCCCCGGTCAGATCGGCCGGGTCGCGGTCGAGCGCGGGCGGCAGCGGCAGGCCCGCGCGCACCCCCTCGAGCCCGGCGCGGATCAGCGCGCCGAGGGCGATGTACGGGTTCGCGGTGCCGTCGGGCACCCGCAGCTCGATGTTGTAGCCGGCGCGCCGGCGTTCGGGATCGGCATGCGGCGAAGGGCAGATGCGCAGCGCCGCCTCGCGGTTCTGCACCCCGAAGGCGGCATAGCCGCAGGACCAGTGATGCGGACCGAGGCGGAAGTAGGATACCGGCGAGGGCGCGAAGAGCGCGCAGAGGCCGGGCAGGTGGCGCAGCACGCCGGCGCAGAAGGCGGCGGCGACCGCCGAGGCGCCGGCCGGCGCCGCGGCGTCGTAGGCGGCATTGCGCCCGGCGTCGTCCAGCAGGCTGAAGTGCACATGCGCCCCGGCCCCCACCGCCCCCGGCGCGGGTTTCGGGGTGAACGAGGCGCACAGGCCCGCCCGCCGCGCCGCCTCGCGGATCACCTCGCGGGTCAGCACGGCGCGGTCTGCGGCCATGAGCCCGGCCGCCGGGGCGGTGGAGACCTCGTACTGGCCGCGGCCGTATTCGGGCTCGACCGTTTCGGGTTCGACGCCGGCTTCGGTCAGCGCGCGGGCGATCATGCCGGCGACGCCGGCAGCCTCGCGCATCGCGGCGAGCGAGAAGGGCGTCTCGCGCGGTGCGCCCGGCCCGGTCAGCAGGAACTCGTGCTCGAAGGCGGCGGCAAAGCCGAGCCCGGTTTCCGCCCGGAGCCGGTCCAGCGCGTCGCGGAGGAAGCGGCGTCCGCAGCACTCCCAGCCCTGCCCGTCGGCGGTGTTGGACTCGCACAGCACGATGTGGAACGGCGGCACGCCGGGCCAGAGGTCGAGCCGCACCTCGGTTTCGGGCGCCGGGGTCTGGCGGACCTCCAGCATCGGGCCCCACGGATTGTCGGCGATGTCGTCGAAGGGGGTCAACGCCTGGCCGGCGACCGCCCAGCCCAGGCCGCGCTCGCGCCGGGCGGCATACTGGTGGGCGGGGACCGCGCGGCAGCGCGTCACGCCCACGTAATCGGACCAGCACAGGTGGATGATCTCGTCCGCCGCCGTCGTCATGCCCTCATGACCCTTCCCCCTTGCCTCCGCAGGCCGCCGGGCGCCCGCCGGTCCATTCGTAGCCCGCGCGCAGTTCCTCGACCTTGCGCATGCGGGCAAGCCCCGCCTCGCCCAGCCGCGCGGCGACCCCCGCGATCAGCGCCTCGCAGAGCGCCGTCATCGGCACCAGCGAATCGAAGGCCGAGGGCGAGCGCACCTCGGCGGTCAGCACGATCCGCGCGCAATCGGCGATCGGCGACAGCCAGGGATCGGTGCACAGGATGATCGTCGCGCCGCGCCGGCGGGCCATCTCGGCGATGCGCACGGTGCGCGCCTCGTATCGGCGCACGTCGAACAGCACGACGACGCTGCGGCGCGTGATGTCCACGATCCGGTCCTCGCGCGGCTGCAGGTCGCCGCGCAGGCGGCCGACCCGGTCCCGCAGCAGGAACAGGTGCAGGAACAGCATGTCGGCGATCAGCCGCGTGAACCGCCCGCCGTCGGTCACCACGGGCCGCGCCGGGTCGGCCAGAAGTTCGACCGCGGCCTCGAAATCCGCGCCGGACAGGCGCGCGAAGCTGTCGTCGAGCGCGGCGGCGAAGGTGGTGCGGCAGTGGTCCAGAAGCGCGCTGTCCGAGGGCGGGCGGCCGCTGTCGTAGAGCGTCAGCGGCGAGGAATGGCGGGCCTCCAGCTCCTGGCGGATCGCGCGCTGGAACTCGGGGTAGCTCGTGAAGCCGAGCTTGCCGACCAGCCGCAGCACGGTCGGCCCCGAGACTCCGGCCCGCCCGGCGAGGTTCGCAACCGTATCGAGCCCGGCGAGCATTCCGGTCCGGGTGAGAAGCCGAGCAACCCGTGCCTCGGCCGCGGCCAGCCCCACCGTCGCCTGGCGAAGCCGGTCGGTCAGCGTGGCGTCGAGGGTGGACTGCGGCACGGGCGCTCCGGAACGGCGGACGGAACGGACGATACGGATTGATCCCGGACTGTCAAATTGTTATCGCCTGTTTCCATCCGGGTTCTGCCGGTGCGCCGCGCGCCCCGGCGGCCCGGCCTGACCGGCGAGGCCCAGCCATGACCCGCGATCCCCGCCACGACATCCTGTTCGAGCCGGTGCGGATCGGTCCGAGGGTGGCGCGCAACCGCTTCTACCAGGTTCCGCACTGCAACGGGCTCGGCCATCGCGCACCGCGGGCGCTGGCCGCCATGCGCGCGGCGAAGGCCGAGGGCGGCTGGGCCGTGGTCTGCACCGAGGAGGTCGAGGTCCACCCCGCCGCCGAGGTCTCGCCCAGCATCGAGGGCCGGATCTGGAGCGATGCCGACATCCCCGCGCACGAAGGCATGGTGCAGGCGGTGCAGGCGCATGGCGCGCTGGCCGGGATCGAGCTGGTCTTTCCCACCCCGCGCGCCAACCACGATTCGCGGCTGGTGCCGATGGGCGTGCGGGCCGGCCCGGTGGGCTCGGGCGGGATCGACCCCTGGCAGGCGCGCGCGATGGATGCGGACGACCTGCGCGATGTCCGCCGCTGGCATCGCGCCGCGGTCGGCCGGGCGATCCGGGCGGGCTATGACCTGGTCTATGTCTATGCCGGGCACGGGCTGTCGCTGCTGCAGCAGTTCCTGTCGCGCGCCACCAACGACCGCAGCGACGCCTACGGCGGCTCGCTTGCGAACCGGTCGCGGCTGTTGCGCGAGATCCTGTCCGAGACGCTCGAGGAGGCGGCGGGCCGGGTTGCCGTGGCTGTCCGGATCGCGATGGCCGAGCCCGACATCGACGACGGGCTGACGCGCGAGGAGATCGCCGAGGTCGTCGGCATGGTGGCCGAGGCGCCCGACCTCTGGGACTTCTGCATGGGCAGCTGGGAACGCGACTCGCCCACCGCCCGGCTGGCGCCCGAGGGCTTCCAGGAGGCGGCGATCCGCGGGCTGAAGGCCCTGACCACAAAACCGGTGGTGGGGGTCGGCCGCTTCACCTCGCCCGACACCATGGCCGCGCAGGTGCGCGGCGGGCTGATGGATTTCGTCGGCGCAGCGCGGCCGTCGATCGCCGACCCGTTCCTGCCGCGCAAGATCGAGGCGGGCGAGGCCGACCGCATCCGCGAATGCATCGGCTGCAACATCTGCGTCGCCAGCGACAACCTCGCCGCCCCGATCCGCTGCACCCAGAACCCGACGATGGGCGAGGAATGGCGCCGCCGCTGGCACCCCGAGCGGATCGCGCCCCGGGGCAGCGCTGCGCGGGTGCTGGTGGTGGGCGGCGGGCCGGCGGGGCTCGAGGCGGCGCGCGCGCTCGGCGCGCGGGGGTACGAGGTGGCGCTGGCCGAGGCCGGGGCGCGGCCGGGCGGGCGGGCGGTGCGCGAGGCGCGGCTGCCGGGCCTGTCCACCTGGGCCCGCGTCGCCGACTGGCGGCTGGGCGAGATCGCCCGGATGGGCCATGTCGCGGTGTTTCCGGGCAGCCCGATGACCGCCGCCGACGTGCTGGACTTCGGGGCGGCGCATGTGGTCGTGGCCACCGGCGCCCGCTGGCGCCGCGACGGACGCGGGCGGCGCCACCCCCGGGGCATCGCCGTCGCCGAAGGCGCGAGCGTGCTGACGCCCGACGACCTGCTCGACGGTGCGGCGCCCGGGGGCAGCGTGCTGATCTACGACGACGAGCACTACGTCATGGGCAGCGCGCTGGCCGAGCTCCTGGCCGGGCAGGGGGCGGCGGTGACGCTCGTCACCCCCGCCCCTCTCGTCGCGGCCTGGACCGTGCACACCCTGGAGCAGGCCGCGGTCGAGCGGCGGCTGGTCGGCCTCGGCGTGCGGCTGCGGACGCGCACGGCTCTCGTGCGGATCGACCCCGGTGCGGCGATCCTGCGCGACGAGGTGACCGGTGCGGCCGACAGCCTGCCCGCCGATGCCGTGGTCGCGGTGACGGCCCGCGCGCCCTGCGACGGACTGGCGGCCGAGCTGCAGGCGCGGCGGGGGGAATGGGCGGATCACGGAGTGGCCGGCGTCACCGTGATCGGCGACGCGCTGGCGCCCGGGACGATCGCGCACGCGGTCTTCGCCGGCCACCTCTACGCCCGCAACCTCGACACAGGCGCCGGCGCCGACGACCTGCCCTTCCGCCGCGAACTGCCCTTCCCCGGTGAAGCGGGATGACTTCCCCGTGCGACCCGGGCCGCCGTGCCCGATGTCACCGGGCGGATGGAACCGGCGCCGGAGGCCCCGTTCCGGCGATACCGCTTGACCGGCGCAGGCCTCAGCGCAGGATCGGCGGCGGGTCGGAAAAGTCCAGACCGGGGAACACAGTCCCCTCGATCGCCGCGCGGTCCAGCCCGAACAGGCCGGCGAGCGCCGCGCCCGCATGGGCGCGCAGGTCCGCGGTCGGCATCAGGTCGCGCGACTGGTAGAGGTCGGCCTCGTCGAGCCCCGGCCAGCGCCCGATCACGCGCCCCCCGCGCAACGCCCCCCCGGCCATCAGCAGCGCGCCGCCGGTGCCGTGGTCGGTTCCGCCCGATCCGTTCTCGCGCACGGTGCGGCCGAATTCGGTGAGCGCCATCACCAGCGTGCTGTCCCAGGCGCGCCCCAGGCCGCTGCGCAGGTCGGTCAGAACCTGCGCCAGCGCCTCGAGCCGGGGCGGCAGCACGGCGGCCTGGCGGCGGTGGGTGTCCCAGCCGCCCATCGAGAAGGCGGCGATGCGGGCGTCGCCCGTCAACCGTTCGGCCACGAATGTGCCGAGGCTGCGTTCGCCCCCGCCGCCGCCGGCCGCCCGTGCCTCGGCCTCGCGCACGAGTTCTGCCGCCCCGGCATAGGCGCCGGCGAACAGGGGATCCTCGGCATAGACCGTCTCGAGCAGAAGCTGCGCCTGCGCCGACAGCGCGTTGCGCGACACCGGCAGCCAGTGGCCGGAGGGGTTCGGCCCCTCGAGGATCAGCAACGGTTCGGTGCCGATCGCGACCGCGGTTCGGGTGTCGGCGCCCGGCAGGAAGCCCACCGCCCGGTTCAGCCAGCCGTGGCGGTCGGGGGTGAGTTCGCCGGTCTCCGCGCCCGAGCCGTTCTCCAGCAGATCCTGCCCCTGGAAGTGGCTGCGGCGGTTGCGATAGGGGGTGGCGACGGCATGGGCAAAGCCGAGTTCGCCGGCCTCCCAGAGCGGCATCAGACCGCCGAGCGCCGGATGCAGCGCATAGAACCCGTCGAGGTCGATCCCCTCGGGGCCCGCGCCGGGTGCCAGCAGACCCGGCCGGTGGCCGCGCAGCGCCCGATCGCCCATCGGGCGCAACAGGTCGAGCCCGTCCACCGCGCCGCGCAGCAGGATCACCACCAGCCGGTTCTCGCCCGGAACGGCGGCGAAGCTCACGCGCGTCAAGAGCGGGCTCGCCGCCGCCGAACAGCCGATCAGGAAGGCCCGGCGGCCGAGGCGCGGTCCGGCAAGGCGTTGGATCGGCGCGGTCATCGGCAGGTCCTCCTAGCGGCGCATGAAGGCGGGCGAGGCGAGCAGCACCGCCACCCCCTCCCAGCGCTGTTCCGCCGCCCCGACGGCGAAGCGCAGGCCCGCGTCGGCGAGCGGTCCGAGCACGGCATCGGTCAGCATGCCGGGCTCGATGCGTCCGGCGAAGGCGCGCGCGAGGTCGGCCGCCCAGTCGATCCGCTGGGCGAGGAGCGGCGGCGAGATCCAGGCGGTCGCGACGTCGGGCCAGCCGTTGGGGCCGTTCGCGCGGAACGGCACCTGGCCCATCCGCGGCAGGATGCGGCCGAACCGCATGGTGCCGCGCAGCGCGTCCTTGTCGTCGCGCTCGGCCCCGGTCAGTCCCAGGGCGCGGCAGGCCGCGACGACGTATTCGGCCGGCATCCGGACCTTGCCGAGTTCGGGCCGGGCGGCCTCGGGCCGGGTCAGCAGCGCCCGGTAGGTCGCCATCAGGTCGCCCTCGCTCGACAGGAAGGCCTGCGCCACCGCCGCGACGGCGGCCTCGGGTGGCTCGTCGGCCAGGAAATGCCGGCACAGTCCGAAGGCGACGCTTCGTGCGGTCTCGGGCCGGGCGGCGAGATCGTCAAGGAAGCGTTCGATCTCGTCGAACCCTTCGCGTCCGCGACGGCCGTAGTCGCGCCCGAGGATCGTGAAGACGCCCGGCTCGGACTGCCGCGGATCGAAGGCGGTGCCCTCGGGGCCGACCACGAGCCCGGTGAGCAGCCGCGCCGCCCCGGTCACGTCGGCCTGGGTGTAGCCCGAGCCCATGGTGTGCAGTTCCATCAGCTCGCGGGCGAAGTTCTCGTTCAGACCGCGCCCGCGGCTGCGGCCGACCGGGGAATTGGGACCGACCGAGCTGGACTGGTCGAGATAGAGCAGCATGGCCGGATGCAGGGCGACCGCGCGCAGCAGGTCGGCGAAGCGGCCGGTCAGGCGCGGCCGGATCGCCTCCTCGTGGAACGGCTGCACCATGAGCTGCAGCGCGAGGCCACGCATCACCACGGTGAAGCGGTTGCCCCAGTAGCCGGCGAGCCGTTCGCGGAAGCCCTGTCGCGCGCCGACGAGCCGCGGGATCCAGAGCTCCTCGTCCTCGCGCGCGATCCGCCGCGACTCCTCGCGGGCGAGACGCGGGGTTTCGGGGTCGCGGCGGTAGGCGCGCTGCTCGGCGCGCCCGCGCTCGATCAGCACGAGGCGCTCGGCAAGTCCCGGGCGGCGGAAGGCGGGGTCGGGGTCGTCCGGGGCCTCGAGCGTGGCCAGCACCCGGTCGGGGTCGAAGCCCGCGGGGCGGGGAACGGGTTCGGGTCCGACGGGGCCCAGTCCGAAGCGGATCTCCTCGAGGATGCTCAGCATGGCCCGTCCTTTCCCCCGTTCAGATAGGCGCGCGCTGCCGCGGCGGAAGGGGGCGGCGGGCGGTTGGCGCGGTGCCCGGCGGCGGTCCGCCGCAGGGTGGGGGTCAAGGGGGGCCGTCTGCCCCCCTCT
>CALDYW010000054.1 GCA_937944395.1 uncultured Paracoccaceae bacterium
CTGCACCACCCTGCCGCATCGCCCCTGCCGCACCACCCCTGCCGCACCACCCTGCCACACCGCCCCTGCCGCACCGCCCCTGCCGCACCGCCCCCGCCGCCCTGCCGCCGCCGCGCGGGCCGAAACGCGAACGCCGCCCCGAGGGGCGGCGCGGCGGCAGGGCGCTCAGGGGCGCGCGGGACGGGTTCAGACGGCGAGCGCCTTCACCCGCGCCGCAAGGCGCGAGATCTTCCGCGACGCGGTGTTCTTGTGCACGACCCCCTTGCTGACGCCACGCATCAGCTCGGGCTGGGCGGTCTTCAGCGCCTCGGCCGCGGCCTCGCGGTCGCCCGCCGCCAGCGCCAGCTCGACCTTCTTGAGGAAGGTGCGGATGCGCGACCGGCGCGCCTTGTTCACGGCGGTCCGCCGCTCGGTCTGGCGGGCGCGCTTCTTCGACTGGGGCGTGTTGGCCATGGCGTGGTGTTCCGCGAAATCGGGCTCGGGCGATCTGAAGCCGCGCTTCTAGGCGCGAGTCGGGGGCAAGTCAACCGCCAAACCCGCACCCGAACCCGCATCCCGGCGCGGCCCGCTCAGCGGTCGCGGAACTGCGCCTCGCGCTTCTCGAGGAAGGCGTTCATGCCCTCCTTCTGGTCCTCGGTGGCAAACAGCGCATGGAACAGCCGCCGCTCGAACAGCAGGCCCTCGCGCAGCGTGGTCTCGTAGCTGCGGTTGACCGCCTCCTTCACCGCCATCGCCGTGAGCGTGGACTTCTCGGCGATCTTCTGGGCGGCGGCCATCGCCTCTTCCATCAGCCGCTTCGCCGGCACCACGCGGCTTGCGAGCCCCGAGCGCTCGGCCTCGGCCGCATCCATGAAACGCCCCGTCAGGTGCATGTCCATCGCCTTCGACTTGCCGACGATCCGCGTCAGCCGCTGCGTGCCGCCGAGGCCCGCCATCGTGCCGAGGTTGATCTCGGGCTGGCCGAACTTCGCGGTGTCGGCGGCGATGACGATGTCGCACATCATCGCCAGTTCGCAGCCCCCGCCCAGGCAGTAACCGGCCACGGCGGCGATGATCGGCTTGCGGCAGCGCAGGATCTGCTCGCTCTGCTCGGTGAACAGGTCGTCCGTGAAGGCCTCGACGAAGGTCTTGTCGGCCATCTCGCGGATGTCGGCGCCGGCCGCGAAGGCCTTCTCGGAACCGGTGAGGATCAGGCAGCGCACGCGCTCGTTGGCATCGGCGGCGCGCACCGCGTCGGCGAGCTCCGTCAGAAGCTTCGAATTGAGCGCATTCAGCGCCTCGGGGCGGTTCAGACGGATCACCGCCACATAGTCCTCGATCTCGACGACGATCGTCTGGTAGGCCATGCGCCCTTCCTCCTCGCCCGCGCCGCGCGCCGCGCGCCGCGCGCCGCGCGACTCCTAGCACCTGACCGGGCGCGATCAAGGCAGGATCGGCCTAGCGCTGGCAGCGCGGGCAGAAGAAGGTCGACCGGCCCGACTGCACGATCCGCCGCACCGTCCCGCTGCAGCCCTCGCCGAGGCAGGGCGCGCCCTCGCGGCCGTAGACGCGGAATGCGTGCTGGAAATAGCCGAGCTCGCCGCCGGTCTGGCGGAAGTCGCGCAGCGACGAGCCGCCGGCCGCGATCGCCTCGGTCAGGACGTCGCGGATCGCCGGCACCAGCCGCGCCACCCGCCGCGCCGCGATCCGCCCCGCCGGGCGGGTGGGGGCGATTGCGGCGCGGAACAGCGCCTCGGCGACGTAGATGTTGCCGAGCCCGGCCACCAGGCGCTGGTCCAGCAGGGCCGACTTCACGGGCATCGCGCGACCGCGCAACCGCGCGATCAGGTAGTCCTCGTGGAAGCCGTTGCCCAGCGGCTCGGGCCCGAGCCCGGCCAGCAGCGGATGCGCGCCGGCCGCGGCGGTGGGCATCAGGTCCATGTGGCCGAAGCGGCGCGGGTCGTTGAAGGTGATCCGCGCGCCGCCCTCGATGTCGAGCACGACATGGTCGTGACGCTCGGGCGCGGGATGGGCATGGGCGAAATCGCCGAGCATCCGGCCCGAGACCAGCAACCGCCCCGACATCCCGAGATGGATCAGCAGCGTCTCGCCGGTGGACAGATCGGCGAGCAGGTATTTCGACCGCCGCGCGAGCGCGAGCACCCGCGCGCCCGCCAGCCGCCCGGCCATGCCTTCGGGCAGAGGCCAGCGCAGGTCGGGCCGGCGCACCTCGGCCCTCGCGATCCGCCGGCCCTCCAGAACCGGCGCCAGGCCGCGGCGCACGGTCTCGACTTCGGGAAGTTCGGGCAAGGCGGCACTCCCCCCGGGTCTGCGGGCAGCCGGCGGCGGCGGGCCGGGGCCGGCGGTGCGGGCGGCGGCCGCATTGCAGCCCCTCGCGCGCGGCCTATAAGAAGGAACGTTTCCGGCGCGGCGGCAAGGGCAGATGGCAGACGACGAAGATCGGCGGACGACGCACTTCGGCTTCCGCGACGTGCCCGAGGCGGAGAAGGCGGGGCTCGTGCAGGGCGTCTTCACCCGCGTCGCCCGGCGCTACGACATCATGAACGACCTGATGTCGGGCGGGGTGCACCGGCTGTGGAAGGACGCGATGATGGACTGGCTGGCGCCCCGCCCCGGCCAGCGCCTGCTCGACGTGGCCGGCGGCACCGGCGACATCGCCTTCCGCTTCCTGCGCCGGGCCCCGGCCTCTACCGCGGTCGTGCTCGACATGACGCCGGCGATGCTCGAGGAGGGCCGCCGCCGCGCCGCCGCCCGGCAGCTTTCCGACCGGCTCGCCTGGGTGGCGGGCGATGCCATGCGCCTGCCCTTTCCCGACGCCTGCTTCGACGCCTACACCATCGCCTTCGGCATCCGCAACGTCACCCGGATCGACGCCGCCCTCGCCGAGGCGTTCCGGGTGCTGCGGATCGGCGGGCGGCTGATGGTGCTCGAGTTCAGCCGGGTCGCGAACCCGGCGCTGGCTTGGGCCTACGACCGCTATTCGATGAACGTCATCCCGGCGATGGGGCAGGTGGTGGCGGGCGACCGGGAGAGCTACCGTTATCTGGTGGAATCGATCCGCCGCTTCCCCGACCAGGAGCGCTTCGCCGCGATGATCCGCACCGCCGGTTTCGGCCAGGTGGCCTTCCGCAACCTCACCTTCGGCGTCGCCGCGCTGCACTCGGGCTGGAAGCTCTAGGTGAGGGGCCCGCACAATATCTGGCGGCTGGTGCGGACCGGGGCGACGCTGGAGCGCACCGGCGCCATGCGCGTCGTGCTCGAGGCGTTCCGCGCGCCCGCGGGTCTGCGCTTCGCCGCGCGGCTTCTGGGCTGGCCCTTCGCCTGGCTCGGGCTGCGGGGCGATCCGGCGATGCCGCCGGTGACGCGGGCGCTGACCGCGCTCGGCCCGGCCTACATCAAGTTCGGCCAGATCCTCTCGACCCGGCCCGACGTGGTGGGCGAGGAGCTCGCCGCGCAGCTCCGCGTCCTGCAGGACCGGCTGCCCCCCTTTCCCACCGCGGTCGCGCGGAAGATGATCGAGGCCGAGCTCGAGGTGCCGGTGGACCGGCTGTTCGCCGAGTTCTCCGAGCCCGTCGCCGCCGCCTCGATCGCCCAGGTCCACCGCGCGCGGCTGGCCGAGACCGGCGAGGACGTCGCGGTCAAGGTGCTGCGGCCGGGGATCGCGCGGGCCTTCCGCAAGGACATCGACGCCTTCTACCTCGCCGCCTGGGCGATCGAGACGCTCGCGCCCGGTGCGCGTCGGCTCCGGCCGACCGACGTGATCCGCCATTTCGAGGGCGTGGTGACGGGGGAACTCGACCTGCGCCTCGAATCCTCGGCCGCGGCCGAGTTCGCCGCAAATACCGCGAGGGATCCGGGCTTCCGCGTGCCGCGGCCGCACTGGTTCCTGTCGTCGCGCAACGTGATGACGCTCGGCTGGGCCGAGGGCATCCCGCTCGGCGATGTCGCGGCGATCCGCGCCGCGGGCTTCGACACCGACGAGCTGGGCGAGCGGGTGCTGCGGCTGTTTCTCAACCACGCGCTGCGCGACGGCTATTTCCACGCCGACATGCACCAGGGCAACCTGAAGGTCGGCGCCGACGGCGAGATCATCGCCTACGACTTCGGCATCATGGGCCGGCTCGATGCCTACACCCGCCGCGTCTATGCCGAGATCCTCTACGGCTTCATCCGCAAGGACTACCGGCGGGTGGCGGAGGTGCATTTCGAGGCCGGCTACGTGCCGGCCGACCGCGACATCGACGAATTCGCCCGCGCCCTGCGCTCGGTCGGCGAGCCGATCTTCGGAATGGACGCAAGCCGCATCTCGATGGCGCGGCTGCTGGCCTATCTCTTCGAGGTGACCGAACGGTTCGGAATGGAGACGCGGACCGAGCTGATCCTGCTGCAGCGCACGATGGTGGTGGTCGAGGGGGTGGCGCGCAGCCTCAATCCCACGATCAACATCTGGAAGGTCGCGCAGCCGATCGTCGAGGACTACATCCGCCGGAACGTCGGCCCGCGGGCGCTGGCGCGCGACCTGGCGCAGACCCTGCGCGTGGTGGCCCGCTTCGGGCCGCGGCTGCCGGCGCTGGCCGAGGCGGCGCTGGTCCGCCTGTCGCAACCCCGGCCCGCTCCGCCGCCGCCCTCCCGCTGGCGCTGGCCGCTGGCGGTGGCTCTCGGCGCCGGCGCCGGCGCGACCGCGACGACCGTCGGGTTCCTGCTCGGCGGCTGAGCGCGACCGGGCGCAAGGGCGCCCGCCGGTCCGCGGGGGCGGTGTCCGGCGCAGGGGCCGACGCCCCCTCCTCCGCCGGCTTCCCCGGCGCCGCGGTGGCGCGGTTCGGCCGGGCCGCGGAGGGCGCCGCGGAAACCGGTGCGGACCGCGGCCGCCCGCGGCCTGCCGGCCTGCGCACAGGGGCGGTCGCAGCCGCGGCGCGCGCGCCGACGGCCGGCAGCCGCCGGAGACCGGCCTGCGGCGGCCCGGCCGGGGGCCGTTCGCGGGCGCAGCGGGGCGGCAGGCCGCGGGC
>CALDYW010000055.1 GCA_937944395.1 uncultured Paracoccaceae bacterium
GGGGGGCTCTGCCCCCCGTCCCCGGCAGCGCCGGGGACTCCCCCCGGGATATTTGCGGACCGAACATGCAGGCGGGCCCATGTCTGGTCCGGAAATATCCTCGGGGGGTGAATTGGCCCGGAACGGGCCAAGAGGGGGGCAGACAGCCCCCCCGCCGCAGGCGCCTTCAGCCCCTGCGCTCCCAGAATCCCTTGACCTTGCCGAAGAAGCTCGAGGATTCGGGATTGTTCTCCTCGCTCAGGCGTTCGAACTCGCGCAGCAGCTCCTTCTGCCGCGGGGTCAGGTTCACCGGCGTCTCGACGAAGAGCTCGACGAACATGTCGCCCGGCGGCCCGCCGCGCAGGGCCGGCATGCCCTTGCCCCGCAGACGCAGCTGCAGACCGCTCTGGGCCCCGGCCGGAACCGTCACCAGGCTGCGGCCGCCGTCGATCGTGGGCACCTCGACCTTGTCGCCCAGCGCCGCCTTGGTCATCGACACCGGCAGGCGGCAGTAGAGGTTCACGCCGTCGCGGGTGAAGATCGGATGTTCCATCACCTCGATGAAGAGGTAGAGGTCGCCGGCCGGCCCGCCGCGCAGGCCCGCCTCGCCCTCGCCCGCCAGCCGGATCCGCGTGCCGGTCTCGACGCCTTGCGGGATGTTGACCGAGAGCTGCCGCTCGCGGTGGATGCGGCCCTGTCCCTGGCAGACCTTGCAGGGGTTCTTGACGATCTGCCCCGCCCCGCCGCAGGTCGGGCAGGTCCGCTCGATGGTGAAGAAGCCCTGCTGCGCCCGGACCTTGCCCACCCCGGAACAGGTCGGGCAGACGACCGGCTCGGCCCCGCCCTCGGCGCCCGTCCCGCCGCAGGCCGAGCAGGTCACCGCCGAGGGCACGGTGATGGTCTTCTGCGCGCCGCGATAGGCTTCCTCGAGCGTCACCCGCAGGTTGTAGCGCAGGTCCGAGCCGCGCGCGGCGCGGCCGCGGCCGCCGGGGCCGGCGCCGCCCGAGCGCATGAAGTCGCCGAACAGATCGTCGAAGACGTCCGAGAAGGCCGAGGCGAAATCGCCGCTTGCGTGGGCGCGCGCGCCGCCGCGACCCGGCCCGCCGCCGCCCATGCCGCCCTCGAAGGCGGCATGGCCGAAGCGGTCGTAGGCGGCCTTCTTCTGATCGTCCTTCAGGACGTCATAGGCCTCGTTCACTTCCTTGAACGCGGCCTCGGCCTTGGGATCGTCCTTGTTGCGGTCGGGGTGGAGTTCCGTCGCCTTCTTGCGATAGGCCTTCTTGATCTCCTCGGCCGAAGCGCCGCGACTGACCCCAAGCACCTCGTAGAAATCGCGTTTCGCCATCGCTCCCGGCCCTCACGCCGCGCAAGCGGCCGGCCTGCAACGGCGCAGGCCGGCCCCACAGTCTCGCATCGCGGGATCAGTTCCGCTTGCGCTTGTCGAGATCCTCGAAGTCGGCATCGACGATGTCCTCGTCAACGCCGCGCGGCCCGTCCGATCCGTCCGCCGCGCCCTGGCTGGCCTTGTAGATCGCCTCGCCCAGCTTCATCGCGGCCTCGGTGACGTTCTGGATGCCCGAACGGATCTTGCCGACATCCTCGCCCTTCATCGTGTCCTCGAGCGCGGCGACTGCCAGTTCGATCGCCTCGACCGTCGCCGGATCGACCTTGTCGGAATGCTCGGCGAGCGACTTCTTCGTCGAATGCACGAGGCTCTCGGCCTGGTTGCGGGTCTCGACCAGCTCGCGGCGCTTGCGGTCGGCCTCGGCATTGGCCTCGGCATCCTTCACCATCTTCTCGATCTCCTCGTCGCTCAATCCGCCCGAGGCCTGGATGGTGATCTTCTGCTCCTTGCCGGTCGCCTTGTCGCGCGCCGAGACGCTGACGATGCCGTTGGCGTCGATGTCGAAGGTCACCTCGATCTGCGGCATTCCGCGCGGCGCGGGCGGGATCCCCTCGAGATTGAACTGGCCGAGCAGCTTGTTGTCGGCGGCCATCTCGCGCTCGCCCTGGAAGACGCGGATGGTCACCGCGTTCTGGTTGTCCTCGGCGGTCGAGAAGATCTGGCTCTTCTTCGTCGGAATCGTCGTGTTGCGGTCGATCAGCCGGGTGAACACGCCGCCCAGCGTCTCGATCCCGAGGCTGAGCGGGGTCACGTCGAGCAGGACGACATCCTTGACATCGCCCTGCAGCACGCCCGCCTGGATCGCCGCGCCCAGCGCCACGACTTCGTCGGGGTTCACGCCGCGGTGCGGTTCCTTGCCGAAGAACTTCGTCACCTCCTCGATGACCTTCGGCATCCGGGTCATGCCGCCGACCAGCACCACTTCATCGATGTCGCCCTTCGACACGCCGGCATCCTTCAGCGCCTGTTCGCAGGGCTTCAGCGACTTCCTGATCAGGTCGTCCACCAGGCTTTCCAGCTTCGCCCGGGTGAGTTTCATCACCAGGTGCAGGGGCTGGCCGTTCTGGCCCATCGAGATGAACGGCTGGTTGATCTCGGTCTGGCTGGCCGAGGACAGTTCGATCTTGGCCTTCTCCGCGGCCTCCTTCAGCCGCTGCAGCGCCATCTTGTCCTTGGTCAGGTCAACCCCGTGTTCCTTGCGGAACTCCTCGGCGAGGTAGTTGACGATCCGCATGTCGAAGTCCTCGCCGCCGAGGAAGGTGTCCCCGTTGGTCGATTTCACCTCGAACAGGCCGTCGTCGATCTCGAGGATGGTGATGTCGAAGGTGCCGCCGCCGAGGTCGTAGACGGCGATCGTCTTGGCGTCCTTCTTGTCGAGCCCGTAGGCCAGCGCCGCGGCGGTGGGTTCGTTGATGATGCGCAGCACCTCGAGCCCGGCGATCTTGCCGGCGTCCTTGGTGGCCTGGCGCTGGGCGTCGTTGAAGTAGGCCGGCACGGTGATCACCGCCTGGGTCACCGTCTCGCCGAGGTAGTTCTCGGCGGTTTCCTTCATCTTCTGCAGGATGAAGGCCGAGATCTGGCTGGGCGAGTACTTCTCGCCGCGCACCTCCACCCAGGCGTCGCCGTTGCCGCCGTCCACGATCTTGTAGGGGACGAGCTTCTTGTCCTTCTCGACCTCGGGGTCGGACAGCCTCCGGCCGATCAGCCGCTTGACGGCGAAGATGGTGTTCTCGGGGTTGGTGACCGCCTGCCGCTTGGCCGGCTGGCCCACCAGCCGCTCGGTCTCGGTGAAGGCGACGATCGAGGGCGTGGTGCGGGCGCCCTCCGCGTTCTCGATGACCTTGGGCTGGGCGCCGTCCATGATGGCGACGCAGGAGTTCGTGGTTCCGAGGTCGATGCCGATGACTTTGGCCATTTGGTTTCCTCTTTCCTTCGGCGATTCTGTGGGGGATGGGCCCGCGCGCGGCACCCGCCCCCGATCCCATGAGAGCGGCCGGGATGGCGGCCCGGCCGGTTGACCGGGCGTATATAAGGGGGGGGCTGATGCCCTGCAAGGCGCGGAACGAAGGGAGAAAGCGCGAAACATGAACGGATCCGCAGGCCAAGCGGTCGATCTGAACGGCGTCTGCGTCTGGCCCGGGCGCCTGCCTCTGCCCGCGCAGCAGCGGCTGGTCGGCGACCTGCGGGCGATCGCCCGTGCGGCGCCCTTCTTCCGGCCCGTCACCCCGCGCGGCCAGCCGATGCGCGTGCGCATGACCGCGGCCGGACGGCTGGGGTGGGTCAGCGACCGCAGGGGCTATCGCTACGAGCCCCGCCACCCCTCGGGCGTGCCCTGGCCGCCGATCCCGCCCGCCGTTCTGGACCTCTGGCACGAGGTGACCGGACTTGCGCGCGCGCCCGACTGCTGCCTGATCAACTTCTACGGCGAGGGCGCGGGCATGGGCCTGCACCAGGACCGCGACGAGGGCGACCTGTCGTTTCCCGTGGTCTCGGTCTCGCTCGGCGACGAGGCGCTGTTCCGCGTCGGCGCTGCCGACCGCCGCGCGCCGACCCGCAGCCTCTGGCTGAGGTCCGGCGACGTGGCGCTGATGGCCGGGCCGGCGCGGCTGGCCTTCCACGGGATCGACCGGATCCGCTTCGGATCCTCCGCCCTCCTGCCGGGCGGCGGGCGCATCAGCCTGACGCTGCGCGTCGTCGCCCCGGGGCGGGTTGCGCCCGGCGGGCCGGGTGGATAGGTCGGGACCGACCGCCACGCCACCCGGAAGGCCCGCCCCATGCTCTACGTCGATCTCCCCACGCTGCCCGAATTGCAGAGCCTCGCCACCGCACGCAGCGCCGCCTCGGTCTCGATCTACCTGCCCACGACACCGCACACCCAGCACATCGGCGAGGCGCGGCTGGAGCTGAAGAACCTCGCCCGGGCGGCCGATGCGCAGCTCGAGGACGCGGGCGTGGACAAGCGCACGCGCTGGGCGGTCGAGGAGCAGATCGCCGAGATCGCCGAAGACGACGACTTCTGGGCGCATCAGGCGAACACGCTCGCGCTTCTGGCCACGCCCGAGAGCCACCGCACCTACCGGCTGCCCACGCGGCTGCCTGCGGCGCAGCTCGAGGTCTCGGACCGGTTCCACCTCAAGCCGCTCTACCGGCTGGCCAGCCAGCCCTCCCATGCCTTCATCCTCGCGCTCGAGGAAAACGGCGTGCGGCTGGTGGAGATGTTCACCGACATGGCACCTGCCGAGGTCAAGGTGCCGGGAATGCCGAAGAGCGCCGCCGACGCGGCCGGGGTGCGCAGCATCAACCAGCGCCAGAAGCCCGACGATTCCCGCGGCAGCGACGAGCAGAAGCTGCGCCTGCGGCAGTATGCCCGCAAGGTCGATGCGGCGCTGCGTCCGGTGCTGTCGGGGCGGACCGAGCCGCTGATCCTGGCCGCCGCCGAGCCGACCGCCTCGCTCTTCCGCTCGGTCGCGACCTATCCCCACCTTCTGGCCGAAGGGATCGCCCGCAGCCCGGCGCGGATGACCGAGGCCGAACTCGCCGAGGCGGCGCGGCCGGTGCTGGATGCGCTCCATGCCGCGCGGGTCGCGGCGGTCAGGGCGCTGTTCGACGAGCGGGCGGGATCGGGCCGGGCGACGACCGACATCAGCGACGCCGCGCGCGCGGCGACCTTCGGCGCGGTCGAGGCGCTGATGGTGGACATCGACGAGGTGATCCCCGGCGTCGTGGACGACACGACCGGCGCGGTGACCTTCGCCGAGGCGCCCTCGGCGCGGACCTACGGCGTGGTGGACGAGATCGCAGGTCGCGTCGTCACCTCGGGCGGCACCGTGCTCGGGGTGCGGCGACAGGACATCCCCGGCGGGGGCGTGCTGGCGGCGGTGCTGCGCTACGCGGTGTAGCCGGCGGCACGGCCCGGCGCAGGCGGGCCGCGCCGCGCCACCCGGGGGCCGCACCGCCACCCGGGCCGCACCGCCACCCGGGGGCCGCACCGCGCCACCCGGGCGGAACGGCCGCGCGGGGGGAACGGCCGCGCGGTCCGGTCCCGGGGCAAGTCTGCCGGCGCGCGGCCCGGGATACGGCCGGCACGCCGGCCGCAGATGCCCCCGGGACATGTCGTCGCCGCGCCGGCGCGCCCGGGGTCCGGTCGCCGCCCGCCCGGCCCCCACCGGCGGCCGGCGGTCGGGGCCTCGGGCGCTTCGATGCCGGTTGCGTGCCGGACGCGCGACGCGCACGGCCCGCTTCCGCCGGCGCGGACAGCGCGGCCGCGGCGGGCGCGGACAGCGCGGCCGCGGCCGCGGCGGCGGCGGGAGCGCGCGTTACCGCTTCGCCTCCCAGCTCGCCGAGGCGCGCTTGCGGGTGTAGAACTCGCCCATCAGCCCGATCATGATCAGCGCCAGCGAGACATAGACGGGGTAGAGCACCGAACTGTAGTGCGGGTTGTAGTTCAGGAACACGAAGCCGCGGTTCTGGTCGATCGTGTGGAACAGCGGGTTCCAGGTGAAGAACGCCAGCACCGAGGACGGCATCGTGTTCGCCACGAACAGCTTGCCCGAGGCGATCATGTTGGCGCGCAGGTAGATCGCCGAGACGATTCCCATCGCATCGGGCGCCCAGGGCCGGACCGCGACGAACAGGATGCCGATCGCCAGGCCGGAGAACCAGCTCAGCAGCACCATCGCCATCGCGCCGACCGGCTGGTCGATGACCACCGGCTCGAACAGCGCATGATAGCCGAACAGAACCACGACGAGCGACAGAACCTGGATGTAGAGCGCGCCGAGCGCGGCGGCCGAGATCGAGACGATCGTGTTCATCGGCGCATGCTTCATCATCGCCGAGGCCGGCCCCTCGGCCTTCATCACCGCGCCGATGGTCTTGTTGTGGACCATGAACAGGAACACGCCCGACATGATGTAGAGCAGGAAGTCGCCCCGGATCGCGCTGCCGCGGATGCCGATGATGGCGAACATGAAATAGAACACCGCGACGAAGATGACGGTCTGCAGGATGTTGATGACAAGGCCCAGCAGCGCGTTGCCGTGGCCCTTGCGCACCTCGCGCACGGTGGCGTGATAGATGATCTCGGCCAGCCCCACCGCCCGCCCGGCGCGCGTTCTGGGTTCCACTCTCTGAAACACCGCCGTCTGCTCCGCCGTCTGCCCCGCCCTGCGCGCGGGGGTCGATGCCTGCCTCGCAGGGAAATCTTGCCGTTCCCTTGCGCGACGATCATAAGGGAGTGCGCCTGTCCTGACAACGACACACCCGCCCCGGGAGCCTGCGGATGGATTTCGAACGCCTGACGGCGGAAATGCGGCGGATCGCGCTCGCCGCCGGCGAGCGGATCATGTCGGTCTACGACGCGCCCGACTTCGCGGTGCGCGCCAAGGCCGACGCGAGCCCGGTGACCGAGGCCGACGAGGCCGCCGATGCGCTGATCACCGAACGGCTGGCCGCGGCCTTTCCGGATGTGATGGTGGTGACCGAGGAACAGGCCGACAGCCACAGGGGCAGCGCGGCGGCCTTCCTGATCGTCGATCCGCTCGACGGCACCAAGGAGTTCGTGCAGCGCCGCGGCGACTTCACGGTGAACATCGCCTATGTCGAGGGCGGCGTGCCGCGGCGCGGGGTGGTCTATGCCCCGGCCAGGGGCCGGCTGTTCTACACCACGGCCGAGGGTATCGCGGTCGAGGAACAGGGCCCGTTCGATCCCGACCGTCCGGGGCCGCTGCGCACCCTCGCGGTCTCGACCCCCGACAATGCGGCCCTGGTCGTCGTCGCCTCGAAATCGCACCGCGACGCGGCGACCGATGCCTACATCGCCCGCTACGCCGTGCGCGACATGACTTCGGCGGGCTCGTCGCTGAAGTTCTGCCTCGTCGCCTCGGGCGAGGCCGACCTCTACCCGCGCCTCGGTCGCACCATGGAATGGGACACCGCGGCGGGCGACGCCATCCTGCGCGCGGCGGGGGGCCGGGTGGTGGCGGCCGACACGCTCGAGCCGCTGAGCTACGGCAAGCCCGGTTACGCCAACCCGCATTTCATCGCCCATGCCCCGGGCGTGCAGCTGCGGACGGGCTGAGCCCGGAGCGGGAGCGGCGGGCCGTGCCCGACCTGCCCGACCTCCCCGGGCGCTCCGCCCGGGTCCGGCATCCGCGCCGGGCGCCGAAGCCCGCCGCCACGGCACGGCGGGGCCGCCCGGTCCCGCACCCGCCCCTTCGGCCAGGCGCGCGGCATGACGGGCGCCGGGTCGCAGGCCGGACCGGCGGCGTCGGCTGCCCCGGCGAGTGTGGTGATCGTCAGCCGCGACCGGCCCTCGGAACTGGTGCAGGCGGTGCGGGGCACGCTGCAGCTCGACCATCCCGCCTTCGAGGTGGTGGTGGTCGCCGACGGCCCGGGCCTTGCCGCCCTGGCGGCGGCGGGGCTCGACCCGGGCCTCAAGACCGCGCGCTGCGACGACGCGAACATCTCGGCGGCGCGCAACGCCGGCATCGAGCTCGCCGCGGGCGAGGTGGTGGCCTTCCTCGACGACGACGCCGTGCCCGAACCCACATGGCTTGCGCGGCTCGCCGCGCCGCTCGCCGACCCCGCGGTGGGCGCGGCGGGGGGATTCGTGCGCGGGCGCAACGGCATCGCCTTCCAGTGGCGGGCGCGGCGGGCGCGGCCCGACGGCACCGCCGAGCCGATCGCCGACTGGGGCGATGCCCCCCGCCTGTTCCCGCCCGGGCCCGGCGGCGTGACCAAGGTCGAGGGCACGAACATGGCCTTCCGCCGGGCGGTGCTGGCCGAGGCGGGCGGGTTCGACCCCGCCTTCCGCTTCTACCTCGACGAAACCGACCTGTGCTTCCGGCTGGCCGCGCGCGGCCTGGCGACCGCGCTCGTGCCGCTCGCGCAGGTGCATCACGGCTACGCGGCAAGCCCGCGGCGACGGCCCGACCGGGTGCCGCGCGACCTGACCGAGATCGGGGCGAGCCTCGCGGCCTTCCTGCGCCGGCACCTGCCCGAGGCCGGCCATGCCGCGGCCCTGGCGGCGCAGGAGGCGGCGGAACGCGCGCGGCTGGCACGCCACCTGGTGTCGGGCGCGATCGAGCCGCGCGACCTGCGGGCGCTGATGGCGACCTTCGCGGCGGGCGTCGCGGCCGGCCGCGACCGCGCGCCGGCGCCGCTGCCGCCGCTCGCGCCGCCGCTGCTGCCGTTCCGGCCGCTGCAGCCCCGGCCGGGCCCCGACCTGATGCTGTCCGGCCGGCCGGCCGAGGCGGCGCGGCTTCGCGCGCTGGCGGCCGAGCGGGTGGCGGCCGGCGCGCGGGTCACGCTTCTGCTGTTCTCGGCCTCGGCGCGCCCGCACCGGATGCGCTTTACCCCGGGCGGCTGGTGGGAGCAGGCCGGCGGGCTCTGGGGACGGTCGGAGCGCACCGGGCCGCGGGTCCGCCCGTGGCGGTTCGAGGCGCGCGTGGCGGCCGAGGCGGCGCGGCTCGAACCGGTGCGCGGAATGTTGCCGATCTGAATCGCTCGCCGCGAACCGGTCCGGAAATCCACAAAATCCTTCACGTCCGGCTACGGTTCGGCCATAATTGAAGGGGATGAAAAGAAGCGCGTACCCGGCCGGTGCAACTCGGCTGCGGAAGGCGACACGGTTACAGAGGTAAGGGTTTCGAGATGAAGCGCAAGGTCAGCAAGGCCGTCTTTCCGGTCGCCGGTCTGGGAACCCGTTTCCTGCCGGCCACCAAGTCGATCCCGAAGGAAATCATGACGCTCGTGGATCGACCGCTGATCCAGTACGCGATCGACGAGGCGCGTGCGGCCGGCATCCGCGAGTTCATCTTCGTCACCTCGCGCGGCAAGTCGGCGCTCGAGGATTACTTCGACCATGCGCCCGAGCTCGAGAACGTGCTGCGCAAGGCCGGCAAGGACCATCTGCTCGAGGCGCTGAAGGCCACCAACATGGAGTCGGGCGCCATCGCCTACATCCGCCAGCACCGCCCGATGGGCCTCGGGCACGCGGTCTGGTGCGCCAAGCGCCTGGTCGGCAACGAGGCCTTCGCGGTGATCCTGCCCGACGACGTGATCGCCGCCGAGAAACCCTGCCTTGCGCAGATGGTCGAGGCCTACGCCGAGACGGGGGGCAACATCGTCGCCGCGATGGAGGTGGCGCCGTCCCAGGCCTCGTCCTACGGAATACTCGACATCGCCGAGGAGAACGGGCCGCTGGTGCGCGCCAAGGGCATGGTGGAGAAGCCCGCGGCGGGAACCGCACCGTCGAACGTGGCGGTGATCGGACGCTACATCCTCACCCCGCGGATCATGCAGAACCTGAGCCGGATCAAGCCGGGCGCGGGCGGCGAGATCCAGCTGACCGACGCGATCGCCGCCGAGATCGCCCGCGGCGGAAACGTGTTCGGCTACCGCTTCCGCGGCCAGCGCTTCGACTGCGGTTCGAAGGCGGGCTTCCTGAAGGCCACCGTCGCCTTCGGACTGGCGCGGGAGGACCTGGGCGCCGAGTTCTGGGACTATCTGGCCGAGATGTTCGCGATGCGCCGCGCGGCCCAGTAGACGCGGCTGCGCGCGATCCCGCCATGTCCGGGGGGGACGCGCCCGCCCATCTGCTCGATCTCACCCGGCTGCTGACGCGCGCCGGACGCGGCGGCCTGACGGGGATCGACCGGGTCGAACTGGCCTGGGCCGAGCGGCTGCTGGCCGGCCCCGTGCCGGTCCGGTTCCTGGCCGCCACGCGCGACGCATGGCTGCTGTTCGGCCCCGACGCCGCGCGGGCGCTGATCGACGGGTTGACCGGGCGCGCGCCCTGGGGGCCGACCGACCTGCGCGGCCTGCTCGCCCGGCGGCTCCACCCCGACCGGCGCCGCGCCGAGGCGCTCTTGCGCCGGTCCGCCCTGGCCCGCGCCGGGGCCCGGGGGCTTGGCCCCCTGCTGTCGGAGCGTCTGCCGCCCGGAACGCGGGCCTGGAACGTCGGCCATTCCGACCTGTCCGATCCCGTGCTGGCGGCGCTGAAGGCCGTGCCGGGGCTCAGGCTTGCGGTGCTCCTGCACGACACCATCCCGCTCGACCACCCCGAATTCGCGCGCGCGGGCAGTGTCGCGCCCTTCGCGGCCAGGGTCGCCGCCATCGCGCGCCATGCCGATCGCGTGATCTTCTCCTCGCAGGCGGCCGCGACCGCCGCGCGGCCGCATCTGGCGGCGGCGGGGCGGGTTCCGCCGGCGATCGTGGCCCCCCTCGGGGTCGAGGTCGCCGCCCCCGATCCCGCCGCGCTGCCCGCGGGCCTGCCGCCCGCGCGGCCCTACCTCGTCAGCCTCGGCACGATCGAGCCGCGGAAGAACCATGCCTTGCTGCTCGCGGTCTGGGAGCACCTGCACGCCACCCTGCCCGAGCCCGAGGTGCCGGCGCTGGTGATCGCGGGGCGCCGCGGCTGGGCCGACCCCGCGCTGTTCCGCCGGCTCGATGCGTTCCCGTTCCGCGGCCGGACCCTGTTCGAGGTGCCGGGACTGCCGGACGGGGCGGTGGCGGCGCTGCTGGCCGGCTCGGCCGGACTGCTGTTCCCGAGCCTGGCCGAGGGCTACGGCCTGCCGCCGCTCGAGGCGCTGGCGCTCGGCGTTCCGGCGGTGCTGGCGCCCCTGCCGGTCTATCGGGAAACGATCGGCGATGCCGGCATTTACGCAGACCCGCACGATCGCTATGCTTGGGCACGGATCGCCCTGGACCTGGCAGGGAACGACAAGGGGCGGCCGGAGGCGGGGCAGAGGGGGCGCCGGCGGACGCCCGGGTGGGATGCGCATTTCAAGGCGGCGTTCACCGACATCGGGTAGCGGTGGCCAGATCCGGGCAGGGAGCACGGCTTGGGAGTCCTGACCGCCTATGGCCTCCGGCTGCAGCGCAAGCGCTGGCGCATCCGCGCCCGCCTGAAGGCACGCGCGCTCGAGCCCGTGGCCGACCGCACGGCCGCGATCCGGCCGGGCATGATCCTGCTGTTCTCGACGCTGCGCAACGAACGGATCCGGCTTCCGTGGTTCTTCCGCTATTACCGCGGGCTCGGGATCGGGCACTTCCTGATCGTTGACAACGACTCCGACGACGGCAGCCGCGAGTGGCTCGCCGATCAGGCCGACGTATCGCTCTGGACCACCTCGGCCAGCTACAAGCGCGCCCGCTTCGGGGCCGACTGGCTGAACGCGCTGGCGATGCGCCACGGGCACGGGCACTGGTGCCTGACCGTCGATGTGGACGAATTCCTGATCTATCCCTTCTGCGACACCCGGCCGCTGCCGGCGCTGACCGACTGGCTGGACGCCTCGTCGATCCGTTCGTTCCCGGCCATGCTGCTCGACATGTATCCGCGCGGCCCGCTCGACGCCCGGCCCTATCGCGAGGGGCAGGACCCCTTCGAGATCGCCGAGTTCTTCGACTCGGGCAATTACACCTACCGGCGCAACTGGAAGATGGGCAACCTCTGGATCCAGGGCGGCCCGCGGGCACGGGTATTCTTCCGCGACAACCCCGAGCGCGCGCCTGCGTTGAACAAGATCCCGCTGGTGCGCTGGGACCGCAGCTTCGTCTATGCCAGTTCCACGCACATGCTGCTGCCGCGCGGCCTGAACCTCGTGTTCGACGAATGGGGCGGCGAGAAGGCCAGCGGCATCCTGCTGCACGCCAAGTTCCTGCACACCTTCTCGGCCAAGGCCGCCGAGGAGCTCGAGCGCCGCCAGCATTATGCCGCAAGCCACGAATACCGCGCCTATGCGGCGGGACTGAAGGACAACCCCGACCTCTGGTGCAAGTGGAGCGAGAAATACATCAACTGGCGCCAGCTCGAGATCCTCGGGCTGATGTCCAAGGGCAACTGGGCATGAGCCGCGTCGGCTTCGTGATGCTCTGCCACACCGCGCTCGACCGTGCGGCGCAGGTCGCGCGGCACTGGGCCGAGTCCGGCTGCCCGGTGGTCGTCCATGTGGACCGGCGGGTGCCGCGCGCCGACCACGCCGCCTTCGTCGCCGCGCTCGAGGGTCTGCCGCAGGTCCGTCATGCGCCGCGCCACCGCTGCGAATGGGGCACCTGGGGCATCGTCGCGGCGACGCTGGCCGCAACCCGGATCCTTCTGGCCGAGTTTCCGGCGGTGCGCCATGCCTACCTCGCCTCGGGGTCGTGCCTGCCGCTGCGGCCGGTGCAGGAGCTGCAGGCCTATCTCGACGGCAAGCCCGACACCGACTTCATCGAGAGCGTGACCACCGCCGACGTGGCCTGGACCGTCGGCGGGCTCGACAGCGAGCGCTTCACCCTGCGCTTCCCCTTCGCGTGGAAGCGCCGCCGGTGGCTGTTCGACCTTTCGGTGGCGCTGCAGCGGCGCCTTGGCCTGCGCCGGGCGGTTCCGAAGGGACTGGTCCCGCACCTGGGCAGCCAGTGGTGGTGCCTGACGCGCCGGACGCTCGAGTCGATCCTCGCCGATCCGCGCCTGCCCGAGTACGACCGCTACTTCCGCCAGGTCTGGATCCCCGACGAAAGCTACTTCCAGACGCTGGTCCGGCTGCATGCGCGGCGGATCGAGAGCCGCTCGCTGACGCTGTCGAAGTTCGACTTCCAGGGCAAGCCGCACATCTTCTACGACGACCACCTGCAGCTGCTGCGCCGGTCGGACTGCTTCATGGCGCGCAAGATCTGGCCGAAAGCGAACAAGCTCTACGCCAGCTTCCTGTCGAACGACCCGCAGGTGACCAAGAACGCCGAACCGAACCCGGGCAAGATCGACAAGCTGTTCTCGAAGGCGGTCGAGCGGCGCACCCGGGGCCGGCCGGGCCTGAGGATGCAGAGCCGCTTTCCCAACCAGGGCTGGGAGAACGGGATGACCTGCGCCCCCTATTCGGTCTTCGAGGGCTTCGCCGACCTGTTCGAGGGCTTCGCGATCTGGCTGGAAAAGACCCTCGGCGGCCGTGTCCACGGCCATCTGTTCGCGCCCGACCGGGTGGAGTTCGCCGGCGGCGAGCGCATCTACAACGGCGCCCTGTCGGACAGCGCCGCGATCCGCGACTACGACCCCGAGGGCTTCCTGATCAGCCTGATCTGGAACACCCGCGGCGAGCGGCAGTGCTTCCAGTTCGGTCCCGCCGACCGGCAGGACATCGCCTGGTTCCTCGCGCGCGACAGCAACGCCCAGATCTCGGTCGTCACCGGCGCCTGGGCGGTGCCGCTGTTCCGCTCGACCCGCGATTTCGCCGAGGTGCGGGCCGCCGCGGCCCGGCTGCAGGCCGTCGAGGCCAGGCATCTGGAGATCCTGCGCAGCCCCCACACCCGGGCACGGGTGCGGATCTGGTCGCTGGCCGAGTTCGTCGAGGCGCCGATGGAGCCCCTGCAGATCCTGATGGACGAGATCGCGCCACGCAACGCCCGCCGCCTGACCGCGGCGCCGCGCATGGCCGACCTCACCGGATTTGCCGCCTTCCTGCAGCGGCTGCGCGACGAGGGGATGAACCCCTGGCTGATGGGCGACTTCCCGCACGATCCCGACCCGGCGGTGCTGGCCGGCGCGGCGCGGCACAGAAGCGCCGCGGCGCTGCGCTGACCCGCCATGCCGCCGCGGTTCCATTCCTTCGTGGTGCTGGCCGAGATGCGCACGGGGTCGAACTTCCTCGAGGCCAGCCTGAACGAGCTTCCCGGCGTCGCCTGCCACGGCGAGGTGTTCAACCCGCTCTTCGTCGGCCACGCCGGTCAGACCGAACGCTTCGGCGTCTCGCTGGCGATGCGCGAGGCCGAGCCGCAGCTGATGCTGCGGCGGATGCGCGAGGCGGGGCCGGCGCTGAACGGCTTCCGCTACTTCCACGACCACGATCCTCGGGTGGCCGAGATGGTGCTGACCGACCCCGGCTGCGCCAAGATCCACCTCACCCGCAACCCGCTCGACAGCTACCTGTCGCTGAAGATCGCCACCGCCACCGGGCAGTGGATGCTTCGCGACGACAAGAACCGCAGGACCGCGAAGGTGCGCTTCGACGCCGCCGATTTCGCCCGTTACCTCGCCACAATCCAGTCGGCGCAGGACCGCATCCGCCGAACCCTGCAGACGACCGGGCAGACCGCCTTCGCCATCCGCTACGACGACCTCGGCGATGTTGCGGTGCTGAACGGGCTGGCGGCCTGGCTCGGGGTCGAGGCGCGGCTCGCCGCGCCCTCGGCGGCGCTCAGGCGGCAGAACGCGCCCGACCCGCTCGAGCGGGTGACAAACCCCGACGAGATGGCCGAGGCGCTGGCACGGATCGACCGGTTCGATCTGGCGCGGACCCCGAGCCTCGAGCCGCCCCGGGGCGGGGCGATCCCCACCTGGGTTGCCGCGCCGCGCGCGCCGCTGATCTTCCAGCCCGTCCGCGGCGGCCCGGTGGCCGAGGTCGAAACCTGGCTCGCCGCGCTGGACGGCGCCGCGCCCGACCGGCTGATCCGCGATTTCACGCAGAAGACGCTGCGCGCCTGGCGCCGCCAGAACCCCGGCTACCGGACCTTCACCGTCGTGCGCCATCCGCTGCTGCGGGCGCATGCGGTGTTCTCGACACTGATCCTGCCGGCCGCGGGGGGGTATCCGCAGCTGCGCGAGGCGCTGCGGCGCCACCATGCCGTCCCGCTGCCCGAGGGCGACCCCGGGCCGGGCTGGACCGCGGCCGAGCATCGCGCCGCCTTCCTGGCCTTCCTGCGCTTCCTCAAGGCAAACCTCGCCGGGCAGACCTCGATCCGCATCGACGGCGCCTGGGCCAGCCAGGAGGCGGTGGTGCAGGGCATGGCGCAGGCGCAGACCCCGGACCGGGTGATCCGCGAGACGCAGCTGGCCCAGGGCCTGGCGCAACTGGCCGCCGAGATCGGCCGCCCGCCGCCGCCGCCGCCCGCCCCGGCCGGCGATCCCGGGCCGGTGCCGCTTGCCGCGATCCACGGCTGCGACCTCGAGGAGGCCGCGCGCGCCGCCTATGCGCGCGACTATCTGGCCTTCGGCTTCGCCGACTGGCGGCCGTGACGGCCGCGCCCGCGGGTCAGGCCGCCTTGATCCCGGGCGCCTCGGTCAGCACCGCATGCAGGGCCGCGGGGTCGGTGTTGGCGCGCAGCTTCGCCACCACGGCGGCGTCGCGCAGGGTGCGACTGACCAGCGCCAGCGCCTTCAGATGCTCGACCCCCGAGTCCTGCGGCGCGAACAGCGCGAACACCAGGTCCACCGGCTGGCGGTCCACCGCGTCGAAGTCGATCGGCCGCTCGAGCCGCAGGAACGCCCCCCGCACCGCCGGAAGCTCCTCCAGCCGCGCATGCGGCAGCGCCACCCCGTGGCCCACGCCCGTCGGCCCCAGGCTCTCGCGTTCCATCAGCGCGTCGGCGACGGCGCCGGGATGCAGGCCGTAACTCGCCGCGGCGATCTCGCCCAGATCCTGGAACAGGCGCTTCTTCGAGGTGACGGTGGCCAGCACCTTCACCGCATTCGGCTTCAGGATATCCGAAAGCTGCATCTGCCTCTTTTCCGGCCCGCCGCTGTCCATCGGCAGGTGTCAGCCCGACGCGGCCGGATCGATCCAGCCGATGTTTCCGTCCTCGCGGCGATAGACGACGTTCAAGCCGCTGTCTTTCTCGTTCCGGAACACCAGAAGGGGGGCGCCCGCCAGTTCCATCTGCATCACCGCCTCGCCGACGGTCAGGCGCGGTATCCGGGTCGGCATTTCGGCGATGATGATCGGCTGGAGCGATTCGGGTTCGCTGTCCTCGTCGGTCTCGGATGCGGCGAGGATATACGAGGCACCTCCGGCGAATTCAACCGGCTGTAACCGCTCGCGGTGGTGGTCCTTCAGGCGGCGCTTGTAGCGGCGAAGCTGCTTCTCCATCCGCTCGCGGGCACTGTCGAAGGCGGCATAGATCTCGGCGGCATCGCCCTTGGACTGCGCCGTGAGGCCGGTGGACAGGTGCACCGTCACCTCGCAGACGAAGCCGTGCCCCTCCCGCGCGAAGACCACCTGCGCGTCGGTCGGGCGGCAGGCGTATTTCTCCAGCGCCGCGGACAGCTCGCCGCGCACATGGGTCTGGAGTGCCTCGCCGATGTCAATCTGCCGTCCGCTGATCTGGTATCGCACGCCTGCCTCCCTGGGATGCGCCGCCGCGCCGCCGCCGGACCATCCGGCGGGTGGGTGCGGCGGGTCTGTCGGTGGGCCCGCCCCGGGGCCGGACTGGCCGCTCGCCGGAAGCAGGCCCGGCCCCGCAGTCGCAACCTTCGGTCCGTGGGCGGTCATTGCGAACATTTGGTGACGGTGCCGGCGCGGTGTCAACCGCGGGGCGAGGCGTTCGGGGGGGGAGGGCGCGGCCCACCGTGCCGCGCCGGCGCCACTCGGGCTTGCCCGCGCCGTCCGCGCCGGAGTTTCGCGCGCGGCGACGTGCTGCCGGGCGACCGGCGGCGCCCCCAAGCCCCGGAAGTCGCCCGGACGGAAGTTCAGCCCATGCGGAAGCCGCGGCCCAGATAGACCCGGCGCACCGTCTCGTCGCGCACCACCTCGTCGGCGGTGCCGCTCTTGATCACCGCGCCGTCGTGCAGGATGTAGGCGCGATCGACGATCTCGAGCGTCTCGCGCACGTTGTGGTCGGTGATCAGCACGCCGATGCCGCGGCGGCGCAGATCGGCCACGAGGCCGCGGATCTCGGCCACCGCGATCGGATCGACCCCGGCGAAGGGCTCGTCGAGGAGAAGGTATTTTGGATCGGCGGCCAGGCAGCGGGCGATCTCGACCCGGCGCCGCTCGCCCCCCGAGAGCGACAGCGCCGGCGCCCGGCGCAGGTGCTCGATCGAGAACTCGCTGAGCAGTTCCTCCAGCCGCTCGCGCCGCTTGTGCCGTTCGCGCACGGCGATCTCGAGGATCGCCAGGATGTTGTCCTCGACGTTCAGCCCGCGGAAGATCGACACCTCCTGCGGCAGGTAGCCGATCCCCAGCCGGGCGCGGCGATACATGGGCAGCAGCGTCGCATCCTGCCCGTCGATCAGGACCTGCCCGCCCTCGGGGTTGATCAGCCCGGCGATGCAGTAGAAGCAGGTGGTCTTGCCCGACCCGTTGGGGCCGAGCAGCGCGGCCACCTCGCCGCGTCCGAGCTCGAGCGAGACGTCGCGGATCACCAGCCGCTTGCGGTAGCTCTTGCGCAGCTGGATCACCTTCAGCCCCGCCGTGGCGGGGGCGAGGTGCAGGTGCCCTGCCGGAGTCACGGCGCTCCGCCGCCGGCCGGCTGGAAGATTGTGCGCACCCGGCCCTCCATGACACCGGTGCCGGCGGTCAGGTTCACGGTCAGCCGGTCGCCCGACAGCGCGTTCCGCCCCTGTGTCAGCACCACGTCGCCGGTCATCACGATGATCCCCGTGGCCACGGAATAGACCGCCTCGCGCGCCTCGGCCGCCTCGGCGCCGCTGACCAGCGTCACCCCGCCGGTGGCGATCAGCTCCTGGATCCGGCCGGTGGCGTCGCTGCTGCCCTGGGCCGCGTAGCGGACCCGCACCTCGGCGGCCGCCAGGCGCATCTCGCCCTGACCGACCACGACATTGCCGCTGAACACCGCCGTGCCGTCGGACTGGTCGATCGACAGCCGGTCGGCCGTCACCTCCACCGGCAGGGTCGGGTCGTGCTTCAGCCCGCCGAAGGCGACGTCGGTGCCCTGCGCCGCAGCCGCGGCGGCGGCGAGCGCCAGCAGGGCCGCGCCGACGCCCCGGATGATCGCCTGCCGCATCACTGACCCTCCTCGACACCCGGAAGGTATACCAGCCTCACGCCCTCGGTGAAAACCACGACATAGCGAGCCGGATCCTCGGGGCTCTGCCGGTAGGCCATCGCGCCGGCGGCGAGCGTCCCGGCCGGGCCGGTGGCGCGCACCGGACCGGGCGAGACCACCTCGGTCACGTCGAGGCGGATGTCCAGCGCCTCCGTCGTCAGCTGCCAGCCGGTCGAGGTCGCGATCTCCACGCCGCCGCTCAGTTCCGCCCGGTTCGCAGGGTCGTCCACCGCGCCGGCCTTCGCCCGCGCCGCCAGAGTCGCCCCGCCGGGGGACTCGAACAGCGCGCTGAGGTCGTCGGCGGTCATCCGGCCCGGGGCATCGGGGTCGGGCCGGGCGGCCGCGGCCGAGACGGTCACGGTCGTTCCGTCCTCGGTCACGCCGGCGAAGCGGGGGGCGCCGATCCGCGCCTCACGCGCCAGTTCCTCGACATCGACCTCGGCATAGGGCAGCGCCGCCGAGGGGTCGATCTGCCGGGCGAGCAGGAACAGGGTCGCGAACAGGCCAAGCGCGGCGAGCGGCAGCACGACCTTGGCCACTGCCACGAAGCGCGAATAGGGGTTGCGCGCCACGGCCATCACGCCGGGCGCCTGTGCGGAGGCCGGTTCAGGGGCCGGCCGTTCATGCGTGGGCGAAGATGTCGGCCTCGGCCCAGCCCATCAGGTCGAGCCGGGCGCGGTGCGGCAGGAAGGCGAAGCAGGCCTCGGCGATCTCGCGCCGCCCCTCGCGCTCGAGCCGGGCGAGCAGGATCTCGCGCAGGCGGTGCAGGTGCAGGACGTCGGACGCGGCATAGTCCAGCTGCGCCGCGCTCAGGGTCTCGGCGCCCCAGTCCGAGGACTGCTGCTGTTTCGACAGGTCGATGTCGAGCAGTTCCTGCACCAGATACTTCAGGCCGTGCCGGTCGGTGTAGGTGCGCACCAGCCGCGAGGCGATCTTCGTGCACCAGACGGGTGCGGCGAAGGTGCCGAAGGCCTGTGCCAGCGCGGCGATGTCGAATCGCGCGAAGTGGAACAGCTTGAGCCGCGCCGGATCGCCGAGCAGCGCCTGCAGCCGCGGTGCCGCGCGCTGGCCCGGCGCGATCTGCACCAGATGCGCGTCGCCGTCTCCGGCCGAGAGCTGCACCAGGCACAGCCGGTCGCGCCCGGGCACGAGGCCCATCGTCTCGGTGTCGATGGCGACGACCGGTCCGAGGTCGAGGCCCTCGGGAAGGTCGCCCCGGTACAGGCGAATGGTCATGCGTGGCGCTCCGGTCGGCGGGCGGGGCCCGGGGCGGCCGCCCCGGCGTCAGGGCCGAGGCATAGGCCCTCGCCGCCGCCGAGACAACGGTCCGCGGGCGGGGGCGGAGGGTGCGGCGGTTGACCGGGGCCGGAGGGCGGGTATGTTTCGACCGCCTCGAACCCTGCGCAAGGATCGCGGCGCCCCCCCGCGGCGCCCGCACCGCCCTGCCCCGGCCGCGTCGCCGGCGGAGCGATCCGTGAAGGTCGCGAAGGTCGCGCAGGACCTCACGCTGACCGGCCCGCCGGAAACCGTCCGGGCGCTGTTCCGGGACATTCCCGCGGTGGCCGCCGGTCTGCCCGGTGCCGAGTATCCCGGGCCGAAGGAGGGCGGCGGGCACCTCGGCCGGATGTCGGTCGGGGTCGGGCCGTTCCCGGCCCGTTTCGGGGGCGAGGCGCAGGTCGCCTGCGACGAGGCGGCAGGCAGCATCGCGCTCGAAGGCAGGGGTGTGGACCGCAGGGGCAACAGCCGCGGCCGGCGGATCCGGCCTGATCTGGCGGGCGCCGATGGCCCGCCTGTTCGGCCGCCGTCGCCGCAACGGCTGACGCGCGCCGATGCTTCCCCCGCGAGGAGCCCCACGAAGATCACCGACCTCACGCATCTGATGAACGTGCACACGCCGGGCCGGGTCGGCTACGCCGGCAACAGGACGTCTCGCGCCCGGCCCCCCGGACCGGGCAGATCGTCGCCCGGCGGGCGGACATCGCGATGCACTCGGGCACGCACATCGACGACGCGCTGGAGGCGGAGGAAGAAGGCGTATCCCACGCCGGTCGCCAGGCTCCGGGCGGCGATCAGGGGCCACCCGCCGGCCGGCAGCGGCCCGAGGCCGGGGCCGGGCCCGAGACGCGGGAACAGCCGTGCCGGCGCCGGAAGCCCGGCCGCGGCGGCGCCGAGCATGTGGGCCGCCAGCGGCAGCGCCCCCGACCCCTCCGGTCAGGCGGCCGAGCGACAGACACCGCCGAAGGCCAGCGCGCGCAGCGCAGGTCGCCCGGATCAACCCGGGCGGCGACCCCTCGCCGCGCGGGCGGAACCGGTCGCACGGGGTCACGGGCACCGACCGCGACGACCTCGCATACCGCTACGACCGCGCACGGATCCAGCGCAACCACCAGCGCTACCTCGGCGCGGGCGGGGTCGCCGCCGCGGCCGAGGTGCGCCGGCTGCCCTCGCCCGGCGTGTTCGCGGCCTGCCTCAGCAACGCGACCGGCGGGCGGATGCCGGCCGACCACGAGACGATCCGGATCCGGGGCCTGACCGGCAGGCGCACGCAGGACGACTTCTACCTGTTCCGCGAGGTTCCGGGCGGCGGCAGCCCGGGGCGGCCCCGGGCCGACGGTTCGGACGTGGTGCACATCGTGCCGGACGCGAAGAACCTGCCGGCCGGGTTCCCGCAAAGCCGCCGTCCGATCCTCGTCGAGCAGCTCGGCCTTGCCCGCGATTCCGGCGGGGCGGGGCCCGGGCGCGCCGGGCTGGGCTACGACAAGCGGATCCGGGCGCTCGGGGCATGCCGGCCGATCCCGAACGCCGACCGGCCGCTCCCGGGCTGCTCCGGCGTCACTGGCGGCCGCGCCGGGGGCAGCTGCGCGGTTCCGGTCACCGACCCCGACGGCCGCAGGCGCAGCTCCCCCGGCATGTGCGACACGGTGACCGCGGCGCCCGGCCCGGTGGTGCGGATCGTGACCACCGGCGGCGGCCGGGCCGACCCGCCCGCGCGCGAGCCCGAGCGGGTGGCCCACGACGAGCGGGTGGGCAACGTCCCGGTGGCCGCGGCGCGGCGGCTCCATGGCGCGGTGCTGCGTCGGCAAGGGCGCGGCGACCGGGTGGATGCGGCGGCGACCGCGGCGCCGCGGGCCGAGATGGCCGCAGCCCGCGGCCGCCCGCCGATGTCCGATCGCGGCCCCTGTTTCGGGCGCCTGCGCGCCGAGGGGCGGGTCGCGCGCCCCGAGGGCTGTCCCGACCCCGCCGCCGGCCGGTTCGCCGAACCGCCGCGGCCGGGCGACCTCGGGGCCTGACCCTCCGTCGGCCACCCGGGCCGAGCAGCGGTCGCGGTTGCGGGGCCCGGCGCCTTCCCGGCCCCCGCCCGCACCGACCCGCGCTTCCGGGCGGGCGCAGGGCCGCGGCCGGGTGGGCGCGGGCGGGTCAGCCCGGCCCCGGTTCCAGCCGCGCGCGGCTGAACACCGAGGTGTCGGTGCCCTGGCGGCGGTCGCGGCTGGGAGAGACGCCGAAGAACGCGCGGTAGCTGCGCGAGAAGGACTCGACCGCCGCGAAGCCGCAGGCCACCGCGATCTCGGTCACCGGAAGGTCGGTCTGCTGCACCAGCTGATGCGCCCGCTCCATCCGGAGGAGCAGGTAGGCCCGCCGCATCGGGGCGCCGGTGCGGGCGCGGAACAGCCGCTGCAACTGCCGCGCCGAGACGCCGCTGCGGCGCGCGATCTCGGCGCAGGACAGCGGCTCGGCCAGATGCGCGCGCATCAGCGCCCGCGCCTGCGCCAGGGGATCGCCCGGCCGCTCGGGCGCGGCGCCCGGCCGCGGG
>CALDYW010000056.1 GCA_937944395.1 uncultured Paracoccaceae bacterium
ATTCCCACCACGGATCGACGCGGGCGATGTCCGCGTCGGTCCAGCCGAAATGATGCGCGAGTTCGTGCACGAGGATATGCGCGACGAGCGTGCCCAGCGGCTCGGCGCCGCGCTCGGCCCATTCGTCCAGGATCGGGCGGCGGAACAGCCAGATCGCGTCGGGCTTCTGCGGCTGGTCCGTCACCGACTTTTCGGTCAGCGGCGTGCCGTCGTAGAGGCCGGTCAGCTCGAAGGGATCCTCGATCCCGAGCCCGTCGAGCATCTCGTCCGGGGCGAAGTCCTCGACCCTGAGCGCCAGCTCGCGCGCCGCCGACCGCCAGGGCTCGGGCAGCGCCTCGCGCGCGGCCAGCGCGAGCGCCTCGATCGCGGCGAGGTCGGGGGGGGTGAGCAGGCTCCAGTCGGGGCGCATGGGCCCGATATGGACAAAACCGCCCGCCTGTGGAAGAGCGGAGCCGATCCTGGAGCCCCGGCATGACCGTCACCCGCTTCGCCCCTTCGCCCACGGGCTATCTGCATGTGGGCAACCTGCGCACGGCGCTGTTCAACTGGATGATCGCGCGCAAGGCGGGCGGCACCTTCATCCTGCGTCTCGACGACACCGACCGCGAGCGCTCGCGGCCCGAGTACGCCGCCGCGATCGAGGAGGATCTGGCCTGGCTCGGCCTGACCTGGGACCGGCTCGAGCGCCAGTCCGACCGGCTCGACCGCTATGCCGCCGCCGCCGAGCGGCTGCGGGCGGCGGGCCGGTTCTACGAGGTGTTCGAGACGCCGACGGAACTGGACCTGAAGCGCAAGAAGCTGCTGAACATGGGGCTGCCGCCGGTGTACGACCGCGCCGGGCTGCGCCTGACCGAGGCCGAACGGGCGCGGCTGCGCGCCGAGGGGCGCCGGGGCTACTGGCGCTTCCTGCTCGACCAGACCCGGATCGAGTGGCACGACGGCATCCTCGGCCCGGTGTCGATCGACTCGGGCAGCATCTCGGACCCGGTGCTGATCCGCGCCGACGGGCAGGTGCTCTACACGCTTGCCTCGGTCGTGGACGACATCGAGATGGGGGTGACGCACATCGTCCGCGGCGCCGACCATGTGACCAACACCGCGACCCAGATCCAGATCATCGCGGCGCTGGGCGCACAGCCGCCGGCCTTCGCGCATCATTCGCTGCTGACCGGGGCGGGGGGCGAGGCGCTGTCGAAGCGGCTGGGCACGCTGTCGCTGCGCGACCTGCGCGCGCAGGGGGTCGAGCCGATGGCGCTGCTGTCGCTGATGGCGCGGCTGGGCTCGTCGCAGCCGGTCGAGCTGCGGCGGACCCATGACGAGCTGATCGCGGGTTTCGACCTGTCGCAGTTCGGCGCCGCGCCGACGCGGTTCGACCCTGCCGATCTCAGGGCGCTGACCCGTGCCCATATCGCGGCGCTGCCCTTCGAGGCGGTGCGGGCCCCGATCCTGGCGGCCGGGGTGCCCGAGGCGCTGGCCCCGGCGTTCTGGGAAACGGTGCGCGAGAACCTCGACACGCTCGCCGATCTCGGGCGCTGGTGGCGCCTGTTCGCCGAGGGCCCGGACGCGGCCGCCGCGCCCGCCGACCCCGCCGATGCCGCCTTCGTGGCCGAGGCGCTGGCGCTTCTGCCCGATCCGCCCTACGACGCGCGCACCTGGGACGACTGGACCGCCCGGGTGAAGGCCGCCACCGGCCGGTCGGGCAGGGCGCTCTACCGCCCGCTGCGGCGGGCGGTCACCGGGCAGGACAGCGGCCCCGAGATGGCACGGGTCATGGCCCTGCTGCAGACCCGGCCCGGGGCGGGCTGAAGGGGGTGGCTGCGCCGAGGCAGCAGCCGGCGGCACGGTTCCTGCAGGGCAGCCTGTTCCGGCACATCACGGTGATGTCGCTGACCTCGTCGGTCGGGCTGATGGCGGTGTTCCTGGTGGACCTCGCCGACATGCTGTTCATCTCGATGCTGGGCGAGGCGGAACTGGCCGCGGCGGTGGGCTTCGCCGGCGCCATCCTGTTCTTCACCACCTCCTTCGGGATCGGGATGGCGATCGCGGCCGGGGCGCTGGTGGCGCGGGCCCTGGGCGAGGGCGACCGCGGGCGCGCCCGGGGGCGCGCCACAAGTGCCCTGATCTGGGGCGCGGTGGTGGGCGCCGTCTTCGCCGGCGTGGTCTGGGCCAACCTGTCGCCCCTGGTCACGCTGGTCGGCGCGAGCGGGCGGACCCACGATCTGGCGGTGCATTACCTGGCGATCATCGTGCCCTCGATGCCGGTGCTGCTCGTCGGCATGGTGGGCGGGGCGATCCTGCGCGCGCACGCGGACGCGCGCCGCTCGATGTGGGCGACGATTGCCGGCAGCCTGGTGAACGGCGTCCTCGACCCGATCCTGATCTTCGGTGCGGGGCTCGACCTCACCGGGGCGGCGCTGGCCACGGTCGCGGCGCGGGTGACGATCGCGGCGGTGGCGCTGATCCCGATCTTGCGCCACCACGGCGGGCTCGACCGCCCCGACCCGCGGGCGCTGGCAGCCGATGCCGGCGCGATCGCGGCGATCGCCGGGCCTGCGGTGCTGACCCAGCTCGCGACGCCGGTGGGGCAGGCCTATGTGACGCGCGCGATGTCGGCCTACGGCGAGGGCGCGGTGGCGGGCATGGCGATCATCGCCCGGCTGACGCCGGTGGCCTTCGGGGTGATCTTCGCGCTCTCGGGCGCGGTCGGGCCGGTGATCGGCCAGAACTACGGCGCCGGCGCGATGGACCGGGTGCGCCGCGCCTACCGCGACGCGCTGGGCTTCACCCTGCTGGTGATCCTGGCCGTTGCGGCGGCGCTGTTCCTCCTGCGCGCGCCGCTCGCCGCGCTGTTCTCGGCCGAAGGCACGGCGCGGACGCTGCTCTACCTGTTCTGCGGGCCGCTGGCGCTGGCCTGGTTCTTCAACGGCTGGATCTTCGTGTCGAACGCGGTGTGCAACAACCTCGGGCGGCCGTTCCTGTCGACGCTGGTGAACTGGGGGCGGCACACCGTCGGAACCGTGCCCTTCGTGCTCGTCTTCCCCGCCTGGCTGGGCGCGCCGGGCGTGCTGATCGGTCAGGCGGCCGGCGGCGTGCTGTTCGGGCTGGTCTCGGGGCTGATCGCGAGCCGGGTGATCGCACGCGCCACGGCGGCGGCGGCGGCAGGCGACGTCGGGCAGCGGCCGGACGGCGGGGCGCGGTTCCTTGCGCTGTCGCACCGGGCGCGGTGAGGCACCTCGCCGCGCTTGCCAGCGGCCGGGGGCTTGGGCTAAGGCTGGAGTGCCAGGAAGGGAGAATCCGGGGGCAGCCCCGGTGCCGAAGGAGCAACCGCCCCGGTAAACTCTCAGGCGAAAGGACCGACCCGGCGCAAAGCTCTGGAGAGAGGCGAGGGCCGCGCGGCCCGCGTCCGCCGAAGGGATAACGATCTCAGGCGAAAGGACAGAGGGGGCATCGGTGGGCGGGACGCACCCGCCCGGGCGATGCCGGATGAGTCCCGGGCGCCGGCAGGAGGGATGTGGATGTCGGCATTGCCCGGGTCCGACCTGAAGCGCACGCCGCTGCACGCTCTGCACCTGCATCTGGGGGCGCGCATGGTGCCCTTCGCCGGCTGGGAGATGCCGGTGCAGTATGCGCCCGGCGTGCTGAGGGAGCACCTGCACACCCGCGCCGCCGCCGGGCTGTTCGACGTCGGCCACATGGGGCAGGTGATCCTGCGCCCGCGCTCGGGGCGGATCGCCGATGCCGCGGCGGCGCTCGAGCGGCTGGTGCCGGCCGACATCCTCGGCCTGCCCGAGGGGCGGCAGCGCTATGCCCTGTTCACCGACGACTCGGGCGGCATCCTCGACGACCTGATGGTGGCCAACCGCGGCGACCATCTGGTCCTCGTGGTCAATGCCGCGCGCACGGCGCAGGACCTGGCGCATCTCGAGGCGCATCTGTCCGACCTCTGCACGGTCGAGCCGCTCGACCGCGCGCTGATCGCCCTGCAGGGGCCGGCCGCCGAGGCCGCGCTGGCCGCCCTCGTGCCGGGCGCCGAGGCCCTGCGCTTCATGGATGTCGGCACCTTCCGGGCCGGCGGCGACGCGCTCTGGATCAGCCGCTCGGGCTATACCGGCGAGGACGGGTTCGAGATCTCGATCGCCGCCGACCGGGCGCTGGGCTTCGCCGGGTCGCTGCTGGCGCGCCCGGAGGTGCAGCCGGCGGGCCTCGGGGCGCGCGACTCGCTGCGGCTCGAGGCCGGGCTGCCGCTCTGGGGCAGCGACATCGACACCACGACCTCGCCGGTCGAGGCCGGGCTCGGCTGGGCGATCCCGCGGGTGCGCCGGGCCGGCGGCGGGCGTGCCGGCGGTTTCCCGGGGGCGGCGCGCATCCTGCACGAACTCGTCAACGGCGCGCCGCGGCGGCTTGCGGGCCTGCTGCCCGAGGGCCGGGCGCCGATGCGCGGCGGCACGCCGGTCTTCGCCGGCGCTGCCGGCGGCGAGGCGGTGGGGCATGTCACCTCGGGCGGCTTCGGCCCCTCGCTCGACCGGCCGGTGGCGATGGGCTATCTGGCCGCCGCCCTTGCCGGGCCGGGAACCCGGCTCTGGGGCGAGGTGCGCGGCCGCCGCCTGCCTGCGACCGTCACCACCCTGCCGTTCCGGCCGAACAGCTACAAGCGATAGAGGGACCGCGATGAAGTTCACCGAGGAACACGAATGGCTCCGGCGCGAGGGCGACCTCGTGGTGGTGGGCATCACCGAGCACGCCGCCCGGCAGCTCGGCGACGTGGTGTTCGTGGAACTGCCCGAACCCGACACGACCGTCGCCAGGGGCGACGAGGTCAGCGTGATCGAGAGCGTCAAGGCGGCGTCCGACATCCTCGCCCCGATGGATGGCGAGATCGTCGAGGTGAACGCCGCGCTGGTCGAGAACCCCGCCCTGGTCAACGAAGATCCGATGGGCGATGCCTGGTTCTTCAAGATGCGGCCCGCCAGCATGGCCGACCTCGACGACTTCATGGACGAGGACGACTACCGCGAGTTCATTTCCTGAAGCGCCCGGGGCCCTGCCGATGACCTTCACGCCCACCGACTACGATCCCTACGACTTCGCCAACCGCCGCCACATCGGCCCCTCGCCGGCCGAGATGGCCGAGATGTTCCGGGTCGTCGGCGTGGGGTCGCTCGACGAGCTCATCGACGAAACGGTGCCGGCCTCGATCCGGCAGGCGACCCCGCTCGCCTGGCCGCCGATGCCCGAGCATGCGCTGCTCGAGCGGATGCGGGCGGTCGCGGCGAGGAACCGGGTGATGACCTCGCTGATCGGGCAGGGCTATTACGGAACCGTCACGCCCCCCGCGATCCAGCGCAACATCCTCGAGAACCCGGCCTGGTACACCGCCTACACCCCCTACCAGCCCGAGATCGCGCAGGGGCGCCTCGAGGCGCTGCTGAACTTCCAGACCATGGTCTGCGACCTGACGGGGCTCGAGGTGGCCAATGCCTCGCTGCTCGACGAGGCGACGGCGGCGGCCGAGGCGATGACCATGGCCCACCGTGTCGCGAGGTCGCGGGCGCGCGCCTTCTTCGTGGACCGCAACCGCCACCCGCAGACCGAGGCGGTGATCCGCACCCGCGCCGAACCCCTCGGCATCGAGGTGATTGCCGGCGCCCCCGAGGATCTCGAGCCCGGGCGGGTGTTCGGCGCGATCTTCCAGTATCCCGGCACCTACGGCCACGTCCGCGACTTCACGCCCGAGATCGCGCGGCTCCACGCCGCCGGGGCGGTGGCGGTGGTCGCCTGCGACCTGCTGGCGCTGTGCCTGCTGAAGGAACCCGGCGCGATGGGCGCCGACATCGCGGTGGGCTCGGCCCAGCGCTTCGGCGTGCCGATGGGCTTCGGCGGGCCGCATGCCGCCTTCATGGCCTGCCGCGACGCGATGAAGCGGCAGATGCCCGGGCGGATCGTCGGCGTGTCGGTCGATGCGCACGGCACCAGGGCCTACCGCCTCAGCCTGCAGACGCGCGAGCAGCACATCCGCCGCGAGAAGGCGACCTCGAACGTCTGCACCGCACAGGCGCTGCTGGCGGTGATGGCCTCGTTCTACGCGGTGTTCCACGGGCCGAAGGGCCTGCGCGCCATCGCCGAGCGGGTGCATTTCCTCACCAACCGCCTGTCGCGCGCGCTGCGCGCGGCCGGGGCGAAGGTGAGCCCGAAGGCCTTCTTCGACACGATCACGGTCGAGGTCGGCGTCGGCCAGGCCGGCATCCTCGCCGCGGCCCGGGCCGAGGGGATCAACCTGCGCAAGATCGGCACCGACCGGGTGGGCATCAGCCTCGACGAGACCACCGACGAGGCGGTGCTGCAGCGCGTGCTGCGCGCCTTCGGCATCCATGTCGCGCCGCCGCACCGCGCCACTCTCGGCTTTCCCGCCGAGATGCTGCGCACGAGCGACTACCTGACCCATCCGGTGTTCCACATGAACCGGGCCGAGTCGGAGATGACGCGCTACATGCGCCGTCTCGCCGACCGCGACCTCGCGCTCGACCGGGCGATGATCCCGCTCGGCTCCTGCACGATGAAGCTCAATGCCGCGGTCGAGATGATGCCGGTCACCTGGCCCGAGTTCGCCGCCCTGCATCCCTTCGCGCCGCCCGACCAGTGGCAGGGCTACCGCGAGCTGATCGACGACCTTGCCGCCAAGCTCTGCGAGATCACCGGCTACGACGCGATGTCGATGCAGCCCAATTCAGGCGCGCAGGGCGAATATGCGGGGCTTCTGACCATCCGTGCCTGGCACCGCGCGCGCGGGCAGGGCCACCGCACCGTCTGCCTGATCCCGGTCTCGGCGCACGGCACCAACCCCGCCTCGGCGCAGATGGCGGGCATGGAGGTGGTGGTGGTGAAGTCGGCCGCGAACGGCGACATCGACCTCGCGGATTTCCGCGCCAGGGCCGAGGCCGCGGGCGAGCGCCTTGCGGCCTGCATGATCACCTATCCCGCGACCCACGGCGTCTTCGAGGAGACGGTGCGCGAGGTCTGCGCGATCACCCACGCCCTGGGCGGGCAGGTCTATCTCGACGGGGCGAATCTCAACGCGCTGGTCGGGCTGGCGAAACCGGGCGAGCTCGGCGCCGATGGCAGCCACCTCAACCTGCACAAGACCTTCTGCATCCCGCACGGCGGCGGCGGGCCGGGGATGGGGCCGATCGGGGTGAAGGCGCATCTGGCGCCCTTCCTGCCCGGCCACCCCGAGCTGCCGGGCTCAAGCCCCGACCGCCCCGGCCCGGTCAGCGCCGCGCCCTTCGGCTCGGCCTCGATCCTGCCGATCTCCTGGGCCTACTGCCTGCTGATGGGGGGCGCGGGGCTGACCCAGGCCACCAAGGTCGCGATCCTGAACGCGAACTACATCGCCGCCCGGCTCCGCGGCGCCTACGACGTGCTGTTCGCCGGCAACCGCGGCCGGGTCGCGCACGAGTGCATCCTCGACACCCGCCCCTTTGCCGACGCCGGCATCAGCGTGGACGACATCGCCAAGCGGCTGATCGACTGCGGCTTCCACGCGCCCACGATGTCCTGGCCGGTGGCCGGCACGCTGATGGTCGAACCCACCGAGAGCGAGACCAAGGCCGAGCTCGACCGCTTCGTCACCGCGATGCTCGCGATCCGCGACGAGATCGCCGCCGTCGAGCGCGGCGAGATCGCCGCCGCCGATTCGCCGCTCCGCCACGCCCCCCACACGGTCAACGACCTCGTCGCCGACTGGACCCGCCCCTACGGGCGCGAACAGGGCTGCTTCCCGCCCGGCGCCTTCCGGGTGGACAAGTACTGGCCCCCCGTCGGCCGGGTGGACAACGCCTTCGGCGACCGTCACCTCGTCTGCACCTGCCCGCCGGTCGAGGCCTATGCCGCGGCGGCCGAATAGCGCCCCGGCCCGGTTTCCGGCCGGGTGCCGCGCCTCGCCGCCCCCGTGCCGCCCCTGTGCGGCGCGCCCGGCCCTCTCCCCCGGCCGATCCGGCCGGGCGCACCCCTTCCCCGCCCGTCCGGGCGGACCCGTCCCATGTCCGGTCCGCAAATATCCCGGGGGGGCCGCCCCGCAGGG
>CALDYW010000057.1 GCA_937944395.1 uncultured Paracoccaceae bacterium
CGCCTCCGGCGCCTTCACCCCCCGGGATATTTCCGGACCGGACATGCAGCCGGCCGCGGCGACGGCCCCGGCCGGGGCGGCGCCGGGTGCGGCGCCGGCGGGCTGCCTCTCGGTCGTCTGGCTGCCGGCGGCGGAGGACGAGCTGCGCAAGATCCCGTTCTTCGTGCGCGGCAAGGCGCGGCGCAACACCGAGCGCTTCGCCGCCGAGCGCGGGCTTGCGGAGATCGGCGTGGACACCCTTTACGAGGCGAAGGCGCATTATGCGCGATGACCGCCACATCCCCGGCTACCGCGTCGTGATCGTGACGCTCGATGCCCATGCGGCGGGGCCGGCGGCGCGGGTGAGCGAGGCGCTGGCCGAGGAGTTTCCCGGCCTCACCGTCAGCGTCCATGCCGCGGCGGAATGGGCCGAGAACCCCGCCGCGCTGGAGGCGGCGAAGGATGCGGTGCGCCACGGCGACATCATCATCGCCAACCTGCTGTTCCTCGAGGAACACATCCGCGCGATCCTGCCCGAGCTCGTCGCCCGGCGCGAGGCCTGCGACGCGATGGTGGGCGTGATCGCCGACCGGCAGATCGTGAGCCTGACGCGGATGGGCGGGCTCGACATGATGAAGCCGGCCTCCGGGGCGATGGCCTTCCTGAAGAAGCTGCGCGGGTCGAAGGAGCCCTCGGCGCAGTCGGGCGAGCGGCAGATGGCGCTGCTGCGGCGGCTGCCGAAGATCCTGCGCTTCATCCCGGGCAAGGCGCAGGATCTGCGCGCCTGGTTCCTGACCATGCAGTACTGGCTGGGCGGGTCGGACGACAACGTGCGCGAGATGGTCCGCTTCCTCGTCAGCCGCTACGGGCGCGAGGAGAGCTGGCGCAAGGCGAAGGCGGCGGCGCCGATCGACTATCCGGAGGTCGGGCTCTATCACCCCGGCCTTCCGGGGCGGATCACGACCCGCCTGGCCGAGCTGCCGGCGCCCGCCGCGGCGCAGGCGACCGTCGGGCTGCTGCTGATGCGCTCCTACGTGCTGGCGTCGGACTGTGCGCATTACGATGCGGCGATCGCGGCCTTCGAGGCGCGCGGGATCCGGGTGATCCCGGCCTTCGCCGGCGGACTCGACGGCCGGCCGGCGATCGACGCCTTCTTCCGCGAGGCGGGCGTGTCGCGGATCGACGCGCTGGTGTCCCTGACCGGCTTCAGCCTGATCGGCGGGCCGGCCTACAACGACAGCGCCGCGGCGGTCGAGGTGCTGCGGGCGCTCGACGTGCCCTACATCGCCGCCCATCCGCTCGAGTTCCAGACGCTCGCGCAATGGGGGGCCTCGGCAGGCGGGCTCGGCCCGGTCGAGACGACGATGCTGATCGCGCTGCCCGAGATCGACGGCGCGACCAACCCGACGCTGTTTGCGGGCCGCCACGGCGAGGGGCGCTGCAGCGGCTGCGCGCGCGGCTGCGGCGGCGGGGACGGCGGCGGCGGCGGCGGTGCGCGGGCGATGGCGCCCTGCTTCGAGCGGATCGAGCGGCTGGCCGCGCGGGTGGAGCGGCTGGCGCGGCTGCGGCGGATGGCCAATGCCGAGCGGCGGGTGGCGGTGGTGCTCTACGGCTTTCCGCCGAATGCCGGGGCGGTCGGCACGGCCGCCTATCTGGCGGTCTTCGAGAGCCTGCACAACACGCTGCAGGCGATGGCGCGGGCGGGCTACCGGCTGGAGCCGCCGGCGACGGTCGAGGACCTGCGGGCGGCGATCCTGCAGGGCAATGCCGCGGCGCTGGGCCAGCAGGCGAACGTCGCCGCGCATGTGCCGGCCGACGAGATCGTGGCGGGCACGCCCTGGCTGAAGGAGATCGAGGCGGTCTGGGGCCCGGCGCCGGGGCGGGTGCAGTCGGACGGGCGCGGCGTGTTCATCCTCGGGCGCGATTTCGGCAACGTCTTCGTGGGCGTGCAGCCGGCCTTCGGCTGGGAGGGCGACCCGATGCGCCTGCTGTTCGAGAAGGGCTTTGCCCCCACCCATGCCTTCGCGACCTTCTACCTCTGGCTCAAGAACCGCTTCCGCGCCGACGTGATCCTGCATTTCGGCATGCACGGGGCGCTCGAGTTCATGCCCGGCCGGCAGGCGGGGATGGGGGCGGCCGACTGGCCCGACCGGCTGATCGGCGACATGCCGAACGTCTATCTCTACGCCGCCAACAACCCCAGCGAGGCGACCCTGGCCAAGCGCCGGTCGGGGGCGGTGACGGTGACCCATCTGACCCCGCCCCTGGCTGCGGCGGGTCTCTACAAGGGGCTGATGGAGCTCAAGGAAAGCCTCGGGCGCTGGCGCGCGACCGAACCGGGCGCGGCCGAGCGCGCCGAGCTCGAGGCGCTGATCCGCGCCCAGGCCGAGGCGGTGGATCTCGGCGGCGCCGACCCCGAGGCGCTGTGGCTGAAGCTGATCGAGACCGAGGAGGCGCTGATCCCCGACGGGATGCATGTGGTCGGCCGGCCGGCGAGCGAGGCGCAGATCGCCGAGCACCTGCGGCTGATGGCCGATGCCGACGACGCCACCCGGGCGCGGGTGGCCGCGCACCTGCGGCAGGACAGCGAGACGCCGGCGATCCTGGCGGCGCTGTCGGGGCACTACATCCCGCCGGTGCCGGGGGGCGACCTGATCCGTTCGCCCGCGATCCTGCCCACGGGGCGCAACATCCACGCCTTCGACCCGTTCCGGATGCCCACCGCCTTCGCCCTCGAACAGGGCGCGCGCGAGGCCGAGCGGCTCTTGGCGACCTACGGGCGGCTGCCGCGGACGGTGGCGCTGGTGCTGTGGGGGTCGGACAACATCAAGTCCGACGGGGCGCCGCTGGCGCAGGCGCTGGCGCTGATGGGCGCGCGGCCGCGCTTCGACGGGTTCGGGCGGCTCGCGGGGGCCGACCTGATCCCGCTGGCCGAGCTCGGCCGGCCGCGCATCGACGTGGTGATGACGCTTTCGGGGATCTTCCGCGACCTCCTGCCGCTGCAGACCCGGATGCTGGCGGAAGCCGCCTGGAAGGCGGCCTCGGCCGACGAGCCCGAGGCGCTGAACTTCGTGCGCGCGAATGCGCTCGCGCACATGGCCGCGACCGGCTGCGACCTCGAGGAGGCCAGCCTGCGGGTGTTCTCGAATGCCGAGGGCGCCTACGGCGCCAACGTCAACGCGCTGGTGGACGGATCGGCCTTCGGCGACGAGGACGAACTGGCCGACGCCTACCAGGCGCGCAAGTCCTTCGCCTACGGCCCCTCGGGCCGGCCGCGGCAGAGCGGCCGGCTTCTGCAGGCGGCGCTCAAGACGGTCGAGCTTGCCTACCAGAACCTCGAATCGGTCGAGCTGGGCGTCACCACGGTCGATCACTATTTCGACACGCTGGGCGGGATCGCCCGCGCGGTGAAGCGCGCGCGCGGCGAGGAGGCGGCGATCTTCATCGGCGACCAGACCCGCGGGCAGGGCAAGTTCCGCACGCTGCGCGAACAGGTCGCGCTCGAGACCCGCGCCCGCAGCCTCAATCCGAAATGGTTCGAGGGGATGCTGCGCCACGGGCCCGAGGGCGTGCGCCAGATCGAGGCGCAGGTGACCAACACGCTGGGCTGGTCGGCGACCACCGGCCAGGTCGAGCCCTGGGTCTATCAGCGCCTGTCGGAGACCTTCGTGCTGGACGAGGCGATGCGCCGGCGGCTCGCCGCGCTCAACCCGCAGGCCAGCGCGCGCATGGCCAACCGCCTGATCGAGGCGGCCGACCGCACCTACTGGCAGCCCGACGCCGCGACGCTGGCCGCGCTGCGGGATGCCGCCGACGAACTCGAGGACCGGCTGGAAGGGATCGCCGCCGAATGACCGCTCCCGCCCGCACCGAACCCACCGCAACGCCGGCGGCCCCGCCGCCCCGGCCCAGGAAGGAGGCCCCATGAGCCCGCGCGACGAGATCCCGATCCTGAAGGGCGAGGACGGCGAAGGCTCGGTCCAGGTGCATCAGGACGCGAGCCTGAAGATCGAGGGCGCCAAGGTGTTCTCGGTCTATGGCAAGGGGGGGATCGGCAAGTCCACCACCTCGTCGAACCTCTCGGCGGCCTTCTCGATGCTGGGCAAGCGGGTCTTGCAGATCGGCTGCGACCCCAAGCACGACAGCACCTTCACCCTGACCGGCAGCCTGGTGCCCACCGTGATCGACATCCTCAAGGAGGTCGATTTCCACGCCGAGGAACTGCGCCCCGAGGACTTCGTGTTCGAGGGGTTCAACGGGGTGAAATGCGTCGAGGCGGGCGGGCCGCCCGCGGGCACCGGCTGCGGCGGCTATGTCGTCGGCCAGACGGTGAAGCTGCTCAAGCAGCACCACATGCTCGAGGACACCGACGTGGTGATCTTCGACGTGCTCGGCGACGTCGTCTGCGGCGGCTTCGCGGCACCCCTCCAGCACGCCGACCGCGCCGTGATCGTGACCGCGAACGACTTCGATTCGATCTATGCCATGAACCGCATCATCGCCGCCGTGCAGGCGAAGTCGCGGAACTATTCGGTGCGGCTTGCGGGCTGCATCGCCAACCGCTCGCGCGAGACCGACGAGGTGGACCGCTACTGCCGCGAGGTCGGCTTCCGCCGGATCGCGCACATGCCCGACCTCGATTCGATCCGCCGCTCGCGGCTGAAGAAGAAGACGCTGTTCGAGATGCCCGACGAGGAGGACATCGTGATGGCGCGGAAGGAATACATCCGCGTCGCCGAGACGCTGTGGAACGGCACCGAGCCGCTCGCCCCGGCGCCGCTCGAGGACCGGCGGATCTTCGAACTTCTGGGGTTCGACTGATGACCTACGAGGCCACCCGCGACCGGCTGGAGCACTACTTCGACCGCACCGCGTCGGACACCTGGGCGCGGCTGACCTCGGACGCGCCGGTGAGCCGGGTGCGGCGCACGGTGCGCGAGGGCCGCGACGCGATGCGCGCGGCGCTGCTCGCGCGGCTGCCGGCCGACCTGTCGGGGCTCAGGCTGCTCGACGCCGGCGCCGGTGCCGGACAGATGACCCAGGCGCTGGCCGAGCGCGGGGCCGAGGTGGTGGCGGCCGACATCTCGCCCTCGCTGCTTGCGGTCGCGCAACGGCGGATCCCGGAGCGGCTGCACGCGCGCATCCGCTTCGTCGCCGGCGACATGCTGGACGAGGAGCTGGGCAGCTTCGACCACGTCGTGGCGATGGACAGCCTGATCCACTACCGCCCCGCCGACATCGCCGCGGCGCTGGCGCGGCTGGCGGCGCGGACGGAAGGCGCGATCCTGTTCACCATCGCGCCGCGCACGCCGCTTCTGACGGCGTTCTGGGCGGCGGGGCAATTGTTCCCGCGGTCGGACCGCTCGCCGGCGATCCAGCCTCTGGCCGACGCGGCGCTCGCCGCGGCGCTCCGGCGGGCCGGGGTGGCGGGTCGGCTGACCCGCGTCGCGCGGATCGCGCGGGGCTTCTACATCAGCCAGGCGATGGAGCTGGTGCCGTGACCCGCCGCCGCCCCCTTCTCGCCGGCCTGACGCTGCGCTTCCTGCCGTTCGCGGATGCGGCCTCGGACGGGCTGCCGATGGGGCAGCTGCTGCGCCTCAGCCTGTTCCAGGTCTCGGTCGGCATGGCGAGCGTGATGCTGCTCGGCACGCTCAACCGGGTGATGATCGTCGAACTCTCGGTGCCGGCGATGATCGTGGCGGCGATGATCGCGCTGCCCGTGCTCTCGGCGCCGTTCCGGGCGCTGCTCGGCCACCGGTCGGACAACCACCGCTCGGCGATCGGGTGGAAGCGGGTGCCCTACCTGTGGTTCGGCACGCTGTGGCAGATGGGCGGGCTGGCGATCATGCCCTCGTGCCTGCTCGTGCTCGGCGGCGACGTCGCCTTCGACATCCCCTTCGCCGGCGAGGTTCTGGCGGCGCTGGCCTTCCTGATGACCGGCCTCGGGATGCACATGACGCAGACCGCCGGCCTCGCCCTGGCCTCGGACCGGGCGACCGACGCGACCCGGCCGCGGGTGGTCGCGCTGCTCTACGTCATGTTCCTGATCGGCATGGCGGTCTCGGCCATCGTGATCGGCACGCTCCTGCGCGACTTCGAGCCGGTGAAACTGATCCAGGTGGTGCAGGGCACCGCGGTGGCGACCGTGGTGCTGAACGTCATCGCGCTGTGGAAGCAGGAGAGCGTCCGCCCGATGAGCCGCGAGGAGCGCGCCGCGCCGGTGCCGCGGCTGCGCGACGCCTGGGCCGACCTCGCGCGCGGCGGCACCGCGGGGCGGCTTCTGGCGGTGGTGTTCCTCGGCACGCTGGCCTTCAACATGCAGGACGTGCTGCTCGAGCCCTACGGCGGCGAGGTGCTGGGCCTGCCGGTGGCGGCGACGACGCTTCTGACGGCGATGTGGGCGGGCGGCGCGCTGGTCGCCTTCGGGATGGCGGCGAAGTGGCTCGCCGGCGGGATGGATCCGTTCCGCATGGGCGCGCGCGGCCTGCTCGTCGGGCTGGCCGCCTTCTCGGCGGTGATCTTCGCCGCGCCGATGCAGTCGGCGCCGCTGTTCTACGCCGGCGCGGGGCTGATCGGGTTCGGCGGCGGGCTGTTCGCGGTGGCCACGCTGACCGCCGCCATGACCATGCCGGCCGAGGGACTGGCCGGCCGCGGGCTGGCGCTGGGCGCCTGGGGGGCGGCGCAGGCGACCGCCGCGGGCCTTGCCGCCCTCGTCGGCGGGACGCTGCGCGACCTTGTCAATCACGCCGCCGCCGCGGGGCACCTCGGCCCCGCCTGGGAGGCGCCCGCCATCGGCTATTCGGTCGTCTATCACGCCGAGATCGCGCTTCTGTTCCTGACCCTCGTCGCGCTGGCGCCGCTCGTGCGCTACCGGCGCTTCGAACCGACCCCAGGCCGGGAAGCCCGAGGCATCGGGCTGGCCGACTTCCCGACATAACCCAAGGACAGGGGAGACACGTCCATGACCTCAACCTTCTTCGGCAACTTCGATCTCGCCAGCCTGTCGATCTGGCTGTTCTGGATCTTCTTCGCCCTGCTGATCTACTATCTGCAGACCGAGAACATGCGCGAGGGCTTCCCGCTCGAGACCGACGACGGCGCGCCTTCGCCCAACCAGGGCCCGTTTCCCCTTCCGAACCCCAAGACCTTCAAGCTCCCGCATGGCCGCGGCGAGGTGACGGTGCCTTCGGCCGCGTACGAGGCGGCGCATGCCCGCACCGACCTCGCCCTGCGCAAGACCGCCGCCGGCAACGGGTTCCCGTTCGAGCCCACGGGCAATCCGCTGGCCGACGGGGTCGGCCCGGCCTCGTGGTCGAACCGCGCCGACCTGCCCGAACTCGACGGCAAGGGCCATCCGAAGATCGTGCCCATGGCCTCGCACGACAACTTCCGGGTGTCGGCCGGCCGCGACCCGCGGGGGCTGCCGGTGCAGGCCGGCGACGACGCGGTGGTGGGCACGGTCGTGGACATGTGGATCGACGAGCCCGAGAGCCTGGTGCGCTATCTCGAGATCGAGCTCGACGCAGCCCACGGCGGCGGCCGCCGGCTGGTGCCGATCCAGCTTGCGAAGATCGGGTCGGACCGGGTGCGGGTGCGGGCGATCTTCGGCGAGCATTTCGCCGGCGTGCCGCAGACGCGCCGGCCCGACCAGGTGACCAAGCTCGAGGAGGACAAGATCGCCGCCTACTACGCGGGCGGCAAGCTCTACGCCTCGCGCGAGCGGCTCGAACCGCAGCTCTGACACCGATAACGGGAACCGGAAGGAGGAGGCCGCCATGCCTCACGACGATTTCGCGACCGAGCCGGTCCGGGGCCTTCCCGAACGGCTGCCCCCCGGCGAGGAAATCCTCTGGCAGGGTCAGCCCGACTGGTGGGCGCTGGCGAAGGAGGCGCTGGCGGTGCGCTGGGTCGCGGGCTACTTCGTGCTCTTCGCGGTCTGGCGCGCGATCGTCGCGGGCGGCAGCCTGCCCTTCTGGGAAGCGGTGCGCACCGGCTCGCCCTTCCTCGTCCTCGGCGCGGTCGCCTGCGGGCTGCTGGTGCTCGTGGCGGTCGTGCAGGCGAAGGCGACCGTCTACACCATCACCAACCGCCGGGTGGCGATGCGCATCGGCGCGGCGCTGACGCTCACGCTCAACCTGCCGTTCAAGTGGATCGGGTCGGCCGCGCTCGACCTCCGGCAGGGCGGAACCGGGACGATCGCGCTGAGCCTCCTCGGCGAGACGCGGCTGTCCTACCTCAACACCTGGCCGCACGTCCGGCCCTGGCGGATCAAGCGCACCGAGCCGGCGCTGCGCTGCATCCCCGATGCCGCCCGGGTGGCGCGGATCCTCGCCGAGGCGGCCGAGACCCGGCTGGCGGAACCGCAGGTCGAGCGCAGCGGCCCGGCGCCCGCGGCGCTGGCGGCGGAGTGACGGCGATGCGCGCGATGACCCCGCAGGAGCGGCTGCGCCAGCGCGACCGCGAGATGATCCCCAGGACGCTGCTGCGCGCCATGCTGGCGCTGGTGCTGGCCTGCCTGACGATCGTCACCTACGCCCGGCTGACCGACCGGCCGCTCGAGGCAACGCCGCCCGCCGACATGGCGATCCTCAAGCAACGCGCGGTCGTGCTGCAGGGCAGCATGTCGGGCGCGGCGCGGGTTCTCGATGCGGACGGCAACGTGATCGCCGACCTCGGCGAGAGCGAGGGCGGCTTCGTCTCGGGGATGTGGCGGGTGCTGCAGCGCGAGCGGGCCAAGCACCGCGTCGCGCCCGATGCCCCGGTGCGCCTGATCGCCTGGGCCGACGGGCGGCTCAGCCTGATCGACGACTCGACCGGCTGGCGCGCCGAACTCACCGGCTTCGGCCGCGACAACCTGGCGGTCTTCGCCCGGCTGATGGACTGAACGAGAAAAAGACGAAAGGGAACCAAGATGGGCCTGTTCACGAAGGAAAGGGAGACGGTGCCCTGCACCGTCGAGGTGAGCCACCGCTTCGACAGCCTGCATGCGCACGTGAAGTTCACCAACGGCGCGGTCGTGCACCCCGGCGACGAGGTGCAGGTGCAGGGGCCGCCGGTGATGGCGCCCTACGGCACCGTGGTGGTGGAGGACCGCATCGCCACGATCACGCGGGCCAGCGCGCTCGAGCGGCTGTGGACCCGACTGACCGGCGATCTGGAGTTCATGGAACTCTGCGAATTCAGCTTCTCCGAGGAGGTCACGCTGTGAACGCCCCCCTGAAGCACACCGCCGACGCCACCACGGTCGAGGAAGGGCTCGCGATCCAGCAGGCGCAGGCCGTCCTCGACAGCGAGAGCGCGACCGCGGTCGCGATGCGCGACACGCTGCTGACCCCGCGCTTCTACACCACCGATTTCGACGAGCTCGACGCGGTGGACGTGACCCCGGTGCGGAAGGACTGGGACGAGCTTCTGGCCGAGATGCGCGCCGACCCCAACAAGGGGCATTTCCGCAAGACCGCCGACTGGGACCACGTGGACTGGGACGGGATGGAGCCCGAACTGAAGAAGGAGTTCATCGACTTCCTGATCTCGTCCTGCACCGCCGAGTTCTCGGGCTGCGTGCTCTACAAGGAGATGAAGCGGCGCGGCAAGAACGCCGACATCTGCGAGCTGTTCAGCTACATGAGCCGCGACGAGGCGCGCCATGCGGGCTTCATCAACGACGCCCTGCGCGAGGCCGGCGTCGCGGTCAACCTCGGCTTCCTGACCAAGGCGAAGAAATACACCTACTTCCGGCCGAAGTTCATCTACTACGCGACCTATCTGTCCGAGAAGATCGGCTATGCGCGCTACATCACCATCTTCCGCCATCTCGAGGCGCACCCCGAGCACCGCTTCCACCCGATCTTCAAGTGGTTCAAGGAGTGGTGCAACGACGAGTTCCGCCACGGCGAGGCCTTCGCGCTGCTGATGAAGACCGACCCCAGGCTGACCTCGGGCGTCAACATCTGGTGGATCAAGTTCTTCCTGACGGCGGTCTTCGCCACGATGTGGGTGCGCGACCACCAGCGCCCGGCCTTCCACCGGGCCCTCGGGGTGGACACCACCTGGTACGGGCAGGAAGTGTTCCGCAAGACCAGCGAGATCTCGAAGCAGGTGTTCCCGATCACGCTGGACATCGAGCACCCGCGCTGGCGGCCGAACCTCGACCGGCTGGAACGTGCCTCGCGCCGGATCGACGCCGCCCGCAAGGCGGGCGGGATCGGCGGCTTCCTCGGCCGGATGGCAGGTTCGGCGCAGGCCGCGGCCGCCTTCCTCGGGCTTCTGACCATTCCGGCGGTGACGCACCGGGTGCCGGCCGAGACCCGGCTGCAGCCGGCCTACTGACGACGGCGCCGGGGGGGGGCAGTCCGCCCCCCCGGACCCGCCGGGGGCGTTCGCGCGGGGAAGGCAACAGGCGGAGCGACGGATGCACAGCCCTTGGATCGCCGCGCTGGTCGCGCTCTTCGCCTGGTGGTTCGCCACCGGCGCGATTCTCGTCGTCGTCCGCCGGGCCGACCGCGCCGGGGGGGCGGCGCACCTGTCCAGCGTGCTCTGGGGCCTGCCCTTCCTGATCCTCGGCGCGGTCTGGTTCCACCGCTCGCTCGAAATGCCGTCCCTCGGCGGGGTCTACGGCGGCTTCTTCTCGGCGCTTCTGCTCTGGGGCTGGGTCGAGCTGGCCTTCCTGTCGGGGGTCATCACCGGCCCGAACACCCGCCCGCTCAGGCCCGGCGCCCCGGAATGGGAACGCTTCCTGCGCGCCTGGGGCACCGTCGCCTACCACGAGATGCTGCTGGTGGCGATGCTGCTGGCGATGGGCATCCTCGCCTGGGAGGCGGGCAACGCCGTCGGCTTCTGGACCTTCGCGGTGCTGTTCTGCGCCCGCGTCTCGGCCAAGCTCAACCTCTATCTCGGGGTCCGCAAGATCAACACCGAGTTCCTGCCCGGCCCCCTCGGCCACCTGCCCAGCCATTTCCGGGTGGCGCGGCTCAACTGGCTGTTCCCGATCTCGGTCACCCTGCTCAGCCTGGCGGCGGCGTTCTGGCTCGATCGGCTCGTCACGGCCGCCGACGCGGCCGCGGCAACCGGGTTCGCGCTGCTTGCGGCGCTGACCGCCCTCGCCCTTCTCGAACACTGGCTGATGGTCCTGCCGCTGCCCGACGAGAAGCTCTGGCGCTGGATGCTGCCGGCGCCCAAGCCCCAACCGCAGGAGGATGTCCATGGACTTTGACGCCCTGTTCACCGCCCAGCTCGAGACGCTGAAGCGCGAAGGCAACTATCGCATCTTCGCCGACCTCGAACGCCGCTGCGGCGCCTTCCCGCGGGCGGACAACCACCATGCCGGCGGCCGGCGCGAGGTGACGGTCTGGTGCTCGAACGACTATCTCGGCATGGGCCAGCATCCGGCCGTGGTCGAGGCGATGGTCGAGACCGCGCGCGCCTGCGGCACCGGCGCGGGCGGCACCCGCAACATCTCGGGCACCAACCATCACCACCTCGTGCTCGAGGCCGAGCTGGCCGACCTGCACCGCAAGGCGGCGGCGCTGATCTTCACCTCGGGCTACGTGTCGAACTGGGCGTCGCTGTCCACGCTGGGGGCGCGCCTGCCCGGCGCGGTGATCCTGTCGGATGCGCTGAACCACGCCAGCATGATCGAGGGCATCCGCCATTCCCGCGCCGAGAAGGTGATCTGGCGGCACAACGACCCCGCCGACCTCGAGCGCAAGCTCGCGACGATCGACCCGGCGCGGCCGAAGATCGTTGCCTTCGAGAGCGTCTATTCGATGGACGGCGACATCGCGCCGATCGCCGAGATCGTCGAGGTGGCCGAGCGGCACGGGGCGATGACCTATCTCGACGAGGTCCACGCGGTCGGCATGTACGGGCCCCGCGGGGGCGGGGTGGCCGAGGAGCTCGGCCTGATGGACCGCATCACCCTGATCGAGGGCACGCTCGGCAAGGCCTTCGGGGTGATGGGCGGCTACATCGCCGGTTCGGCGGCGCTGGTGGACTTCATCCGCTCCTTCGCCAGCGGCTTCATCTTCACCACCGCCCTGCCGCCGGCGGTGGCGGCGGCGGCCACCGCCTCGATCCGGCACCTCAAGGTCAGCCAGGTCGAGCGCGCGCGCCAGCGCCGTCAGGTGGCGCGGCTGCGCGCCGCCCTCGACCGCGTCGGAATCCCGCACCTGCCGAACCCCAGCCACATCATCCCGGTGATGATCAAGGATCCGGTGAAGTGCCGCCAGATTTCGGACATCCTGATGGACCGCTACGGGATCTACGTGCAGCCGATCAATTATCCGACCGTGCCCAAGGGCACCGAGCGGCTGCGCATCACCCCCGGCCCGCTACATTCGGACGCAGACATCGACCACCTGGTGGGGGCGCTCAGCGACCTCTGGAGGCATTGCGCCCTCGCGCGCGCCGTCGCATAAGATTCTTGCGCCGCTGCGCAAGAATCTGGCGTGATCGCGCGGAATTGACGTTGCTTCGGGCGGCCGAGCTCTACGGTCTGCCCAAGGCACCATCAGGGGAGCTCTGAGAGATGAATCCGAGACTGTTTTTCGTCGCCGCGCTGCTGGCCGCGGCGCCGGCTCTGGCCGAGGACCTGCCGATGACCGACATCGTGCCCACGGGCGATGCCGCGGCGGGCGAGGCGGCGTTCCGGCAGTGCGCGACCTGCCATCACGTCATCGCCCCCGACGGCACCGTGCTGGCCGGACGCGCCAACGTGAAGACCGGCCCGAACCTCTACGGCGTGGCCGGGCGCATCTCGGGCATGGTGCCCGACTTCCGCTATTCGGCCTCGCTCAAGCAGGCCGGCGAGCGCGGCAAGATCTACGACGAGGACACCTTCGTGGCCTATGCCAAGGATCCCTCGGCCTTCCTCAAGGAGTTCCTCGGCGACCCCTCGGCGCGCGGGAACATGACCTACAAGGTCCGCAAGGAAGAGGACGCGCGCAACATCTACGCCTACCTGCATTCGCTGTCGGGCGGCGCGATCTGGCCGGCCGAGGCGGCGCCGGCGGCCGAGGAGGCCAGCCAGTAACCGCGGGCCGGTCCTCGCGGGCCGGTCCTGCGGACGGAACCGGGGGCGGCAGGGGCGGACCCTGCCGCCCCCGGCCGTTCCGACCGCGCGGCGTCACGCACCCACGCACCCACGCACCGGCGCGGCGTCAGGGTGCGCACAGGGCGCGCGCGGCGTCAGGAAACCGCGGCGGCGGCCGCGGCCGGCGCGAAGGCGCGGATCGCCGCGGCCACCGCGCCGGGGGCTTCCTCATGCGCGAGGTGCCCCAGACCGGGCAGCGCGACCACCTCGGCCCGCGGCATCCGCGCCGCCGCCGCGCGGCTGACCTCGGGCGGCACCGCGCGGTCGGCCTCGCCGACGATCAGCCGCACCGGCAGCGGGAACTCCGGCAGCCGCGCCGCCAGCCCGTCGAGCCGCCATTGCGCCATCATCGCCAGCGTGCCCTCGACATGGCCGGCATCCGACACCAGCCGCCGGTAGAGCGCCACGCCCTCGTCGTCGATCGCGCTGCCGGTACCGCGCAGCAGCGCGCGCAGGCTCGCCTCGGTCGTGGACAGGGCGACGGCGAACGCGGTCAGCGGGCTTGCCGCCAGCGCGCGGGCCATCATCGGGAACAGCCAGCCCGCCATGCCGCGGAACGGGCTGAGCGCGGCGTTGATCCCGACCACGCCCGCCGGCGGGACCGGCAGGCGTTCGGCCAGGCGCAGCGCCACCGCCGCGCCGGCCGAATGGCCGACGATCAGCTGCGGCGCGATCCCCTCGCGCGCCAGCAGCGCCGCGAGGTCGGCGGCCATCGGATCGAGCCCCTGGCGCTGGCGCGTCCCCATCCGGGTGAAGCCGTGGCCCGGCAGGTCCACCGCGATCGCGCGGTGATCGGCGGCAAGCTCGGGCAGGAGCGCGCGGAAGCTCATCCCCGCCGCGCCGGCGCCGTGGATCAGCAGAACCGCCGGGCCCGCGCCCATCTCCTGCAGGTGCCAGCGGTGCGGGCGGCTGTCCACGAAGCGCGAGGCGCGCGGGTGCGGCCAGTTCTCCCAGCGCATGCGGCTAATCCCCGAGCGCCGCGGCCACCGCCGCGGACAGGCGCCGCGCATCGGCGCGCGGCAGCGGCAGGTAGGGGGCGTCGAGCGCCCCGGCCAGCGTCGCCAGCGCCCGCTCGGGCCGGGCGCCGGTGTCGATCACGAGACCCGGGATGCCGCGGGCGCGCAAACCGCGGGCGAGGCCGAGCGCCTCGGCGGCGGCGGCGGCGCGGTCGGCCCTGCCGTCGAGGGCGATGTTGGCGCGCCCGTCGGTCAGCAGGATCACCGCCGGGCTCATGCCGCGGCCGCGGGCCTGAAGCGACAGGTCGAGCGCGGCGCGCAGGCCCGCCGCCAGCGGCGTGCCGCCGCCGCCCGGCAGGCCGGCGAGGCGGCGCTTGGTCTGCACCAGGCTGCGGGTGGGGGGAAGAAGCAGCTCCGCCCCGGTTCCCCGGAAGGCGATCAGCGCCACATGGTCGCGCCGGGCATAGGCTTCGGCCAGCAGCAGTTCCACCGCCCCCTTCGCCTCGCCGAGGCGGGCCAGCGCGGCCGAGCCCGAGGCATCGACGACGAAGACGAGCAGCCGGTCGGAGCGGTCCTCGAACCGCTTCAGGCGGATGTCGTCGGGGCGCACCTGCAGCCCGTCGCGCCCCGGCCGCTCGCGGCGGCGCACGCCCTGCCAGGGCGCGGCCGCCCGCAGCGTTCCCACCAGGTCGATCCGCGCCTGCCCGTCGATCCGGCCCATGCGCGAGGGCAGCGGACGGCCGCGCCGGTTGCCCTTCTGCACCGCGCCCGCGCCCGAGCCCCTGGCCCCCCGCGCGGCGCGGGCCGCGGCGAGGCGGGCCAGCGCATCGGCGGGCAGGGCGGCGGCCACCGCCTCGAGCAGGAGCTCCTCGGGAAGGCGCAGATCCCCGGCCCCGGTCCGCCCGTCGTCGCCGGTCTCGGGCCGGTCCTGATCGGGCGGCGCAGGGTCGGGCGGCGCAGGGTCGGGCTCGGGCAGTTCGGTCGCGCGCGGGGCATAGACGAGTTCGACCGCCTGCCGCAGGTCCGCGGTCGCCACCCGCGCCCGCCCGTCGAGCGCGGCCAGCGCCCGCGCCGCCCGCAGCGCCAGAAGCGGGGTGCGCAGCGACCCGATTCCCAGCCGTGCCGCCACCCGGGCGAGGTCGGCCATGGCCCCCGGCGGCACGGACACCGCACGCAGCGCGGCGCGGGCGGCGGCCAGCGCGCCGGCATCCGGGGCGAAGGCCGGTGCCTCGCGCAGCCCGACGGGCCCGAGGTCGAGGTGGAAGGCCAGGCGGTCGGCCAGCGCCGGGGCGAGTGCCTCGTCGGCCCCGGCGCCCTCGTCGAGCGCGATCAGGCAGTGGCCCGCGCCGCTGTCGAGCGCCAGCGCCAGCCGCGCGGCCAGGCCCGGGGTCGCGCGTTCCGCCATCGGCAGAACCAGCGCGGCCGGCCGCCCCAGCACCCCGGCGCTGCGCCGCAGCGCCCCGGCGGCAAGCGTCGCCGCCAGGTCCACCCCGCCGTAGAGCGCCTCGTCGCCGACCGACGGGTGCAGCCGGCGAACCGGCAGCGGCAGCGCGGGAAGCGCCGCCAGCAGCCGGTCGCGCACCGGCGAGGGGCGGGCGCGCAGCCAGATCCCGGCCAGCCCGCCGGGATCGACCGCGAGCAGCCTGAGCGCCAGCGTCGCCCGCGCCCAGAGCGGGCTTGTGCTCACCCCAGCACCTCCTCCACCACCCGGCCGACGCGCACGGTCGATCCCGCCTCGTCCAGCGGGTCGCGGCGCAGGCGGTGGCGCAGCGCCGAGGGCGCGATGGTGCGCACATGCGCGCGCGCGACCTCGGCCGCGCCCTCCCAGGCGGCCAGCGCCCGCGCCGCGCGCAAGAGCGTCAGTTCGCCGCGCAGCCCGTCGGAGCCGAGCGCCACGCAGAGCTCGGCGCAGTCGCGCAGCACCGCCTCGGGCGTGGCCAGCGCGGGCAGCGCCGCACGGGCGGCCAGGATGCGGGTGCGGATGCGCCCGTCCTCGCGCTTCCAGCGGCGCAGGAAACCCTCGGGGTCGGATTCGTAGGCGTCGCGGCGGCGGATCACCTCGATCCGCGCCTCGATGTCCTTCGGGCTCGCCACCTCGACCGACAGGCCGAAGCGGTCGAGCAGCTGCGGCCGCAGCTCGCCTTCCTCCGGGTTGCCCGAGCCGACCAGCACGAAGCGCGCCGGGTGGCGGATCGACAGGCCCTCGCGTTCCACCACGTTCTCGCCCGAGGCGGCGACGTCGAGCAGAAGATCGACGATGTGATCCTCCAGCAGGTTGACCTCGTCGATGTAGAGATAGCCGCGGTTGGCCCGCGCCAGAAGCCCGGGCTCGAAGGCCTTCTCGCCGCGGGTCAGCGCGCGCTCGATGTCGAGCGCGCCCACCACGCGGTCCTCGGTCACGCCGAGCGGCAGGTCGATCACGGGTGTCGGCCTGCTCACGATCCGCCGCGAGGGCACCTGCGCCCAGTCGGGAATGTCCTCGGGCCGGGGCGAGTTCACCGGGCAGCCCTCGACGGCGCGGATCGGCGGCAGCAGCGCGGCCAGCGCCCGCACGGCCGTGGACTTTCCGGTGCCGCGGTCGCCGAACACCAGCACGCCGCCGATGCGCGGGTCGATCGCGGTCAGGATCAGCGCGCGCTTCATCTCGTCCTGTCCGACGATGGCGGCGAAGGGGAAGGGTTGGGTCATGCGGCAATCCTCGGTTTCGACAGGGGGTCGGCCCCGTCCCAGAGGCCCGCCGAGCCGAGCACGGCGAAACGGGCGTAGAGCTCCTCGCGGAACCAGCCGCCTTCGCGCACCGCGCGGATGGCGCGGGCATGGGGGCCGTCGGCGCGGGCGAAGGCGGCCATGGCGGCGGCGTCGGGCCAGATCGAGAAGGTCACCTGGTGCAGCCAGGGAACCTCGCCGATGCCGATCTTGAAGATGACGTTCGGATCGGCGCCGATCGCCGCCGAGATCGACGGCACCCGCCCCCAGAACCGCAGCGCCGCGGCGGGCCGGATCGTCGCCCGGGTCAGCGCGGCGAGCGGTCCGGGCGGTCCGGGCGGTCCGGGCGGTCCGGGCGGCTGGCCGGCGGCGGCGGCGGCCGGGCGGAACGGTTCGGCCCCGCCCCAGCGGCCGCGGGCCGAGGTGGTGGCCAGGAACACGGTCCAGGCCTCGGCGGCGCGGGCGCGCCAGTCGGCGAAGACCGGTCCGCGGGCGGTCTGGCTGCGCGCGGCCTCGAGGCCCTCCCAGGTCGCCAGGATCGCCCAGACGGCGGTGTTCGGACGCGGCGTGAAGCCCTCGTCGGTGCCCGACCCGCAGAGCTTCCAGACGCCGATCCCCGGCACCCGCGGCAGGGCGGCGCGCGCCAGCAGCATCTGCCCCAGCACCCACAGCCGGTCGGCCGCCCGAGGAAAACGGTACAGGCTGAGCGTGGCGATCTGCACCCGGTCGAGTCCTCCCCGATATGTCAACGCATCCTGACAGGTTTGACGCAGGATGCAAAGATTTCTCGACCTCTGCGCCATTCTGCCCTAGGTTCCGGTGTAAGGTGAACTGGACAGTCGGGGCGAGTCGCATGGGCGCTGCGAAGCGTGACGGGGCCGGGGGCGCGCATGCGGTGGTGATCGGCGCCGGGTTCGGCGGGCTTGCCGCGGCGATGCGGCTGGGCGCGCGGGGCTGGCGGGTGAGCGTGCTCGACCGGCTCGAGGGCCCGGGCGGGCGCGGAGCGGCCCTCCGGCGCGAGGGTTTCCGCTTCGACCTCGGGCCCACCATCGTCACCGTGCCGCAGGTGTTCCGCGAACTCTGGGCCGCCTGCGGCCGCGACTTCGACGCCGAGATCGACCTGCGCCCGCTCGACCCGTTCTACGAGATCCGCTTTTCCGACGGGTCGCGCTTCGCCGCCCGGCAATCGACCGAGGCGATGCGGGCCGAGGTGGCGCGGCTCTCGCCCGGCGACCTTGCGGGCTACGACCGGTTCCTGCGCGATGCCGAAGCGCGCTACCGCATCGGCTTCGAGGATGTCGGCCGGCGGCCGATGCACCGCTTCATCGACCTTCTGAAGGTGATCCCCGATTTCGCCCGGCTGCGCGCCGACCGCTCGGTGGCCGCCCATGCGGCGCGCCGGGTGCGCGACGAACGGCTGCGCATGGCGCTGTCGTTCCACCCGCTGTTCATCGGCGGCGATCCGTTCCGCGTCACCTCGATGTACATCCTCGTCAGCTACCTCGAGAAGCAGTTCGGGGTGCATTACGCCATGGGCGGCACGCAGGCGATCGCGCGGGCGATGGCCCGGATCGTCGAGGATCAGGGCGGGCGCCTGCGCTTCGGTGCCGAGGTGGCCGAGGTGCTGGTCTCGGGCGGGCGTGCCGCCGGGGTCCGGCTGGCCGACGGCGAGGCGGTGCCGGCCGACATCGTCGTCTCGAACGCCGATGCGGGCCACACCTATGCCGCGCTGCTGCGGACCCGGCCGCGCCGGCGCTGGACCGACCGGCGGCTGAACCGGGCGCGCTGGTCGATGGGCCTGTTCGTCTGGTATTTCGGCACCCGCGGCACGCGGGGGCTGTGGCCCGATGTGGGGCATCACACCATCCTGAGCGGTCCGCGCTATGAAGGGCTCGTCCGCGACATCTTCCGCGCGGGGCGGCTGGCCGAGGACATGAGCCTCTACGTCCACCGCCCGACGGTCACCGATCCCACGGCCGCGCCCGAGGGGTGCGACAGCTTCTATGCCCTGTCGCCGGTGCCGCACCTCGGCCATGCCCGGCCGGTGGACTGGCAGGCGACCGCCGCGGCCTACCGGGCGCGGGTGCTGCAGGTGCTCGAGGAGCGTCTGCTGCCGGGCCTGTCGCGCCACCTCGGCCCCGAGGAGATCTTCACGCCCGAGACCTTCCGGGCCCGTTACCTGTCGCCCCTGGGCAGCGGCTTCTCGATCGAGCCGCGCATCCTGCAGTCGGCCTGGTTCCGCCCGCACAACCTCAGCGAGGAACTGCCCGGCCTCTATCTCGTCGGGGCGGGCACCCATCCCGGCGCGGGGCTGCCGGGCGTCGTCGCCTCGGCCGAGGTGCTGGACAAGCTCGTGCCCGACGCGCCGCGCGCCGCGGCGGCGGCGCCGCTGCGGCTGGCGGCCGAATGACCGCGCGCGCCGGCATCGCCCCGGACGACCTCGCCGCCTGCCGGGCGGCGATCCGCACCGGGTCGCTGTCGTTCCATGCCGCCTCGCGCCTGCTTCCCGGGCGGGTGCGCGATCCGGCCCTGGCGCTCTACGCCTTCTGCCGGCTCGCCGACGACGCGGTGGACGAGGGCGGCCAGAAGGCCGCCGCCGTGCTCCGGCTGCGCGACCGGCTGGACCTGGTCTATGCCGGGCGGCCGATGAATGCCGCGCCCGACCGTGCCTTCGCCGCCGTGGTCGAAACGTTCCGGATGCCGCGCGCGCTGCCCGAGGCGCTGCTCGAGGGGCTGGCCTGGGACGCGACCGGACGGCGCTATGCCACGCTCTCGGGCCTTCTGGACTATTCCGCCCGGGTCGCCTCGGCGGTGGGGGCGATGATGTGCGTGCTGATGGGTGTGCGCGACCCCCATGCGCTGGCACGCGCCTGCGACCTCGGGGCGGCGATGCAGCTGACGAACATCGCCCGCGACGTCGGCGAGGATGCCCGCGCGGGCCGTCTCTACCTGCCCACCGACTGGCTGGGCGAGGCGGGTATCGACCCCGAGGGCTTTCTGGCCGCGCCCCGCGCGACCCCCGAGCTGCGCGACATCGTCCGGCGGCTCCTGTGGGAGGCCGGCAAGCTCTACTTCCGCGCCGAGGCGGGGATTGCGGCGCTGCCGGCCGACTGCCGCCCGGGCATCTTCGCCGCGCGCCACATCTACGACGGGATCGGCCGCGCCGTGGCGCGGGCGGGACACGACAGCATCGCCCGGCGCGCCCGCACCTCCGCGGTGCAGAAGGCGGGCTGGCTGGGGCTGGCGCTGGTGCGGACGGGGGCAAGCCTGGTGATGCCGCGCTCGGCGGTGATCTATGCCCGGCCGCTGCCCGAATGCGCCTTCCTCGTCGAGGCGGCGGCGCGCCCCGCACCCGCCGCGGGACGCTGGGGCGAAGGGCGGGGCGGGGCGATCCTCGCGATCCTGGCCGAGCTCGAATCGCGCGAACGCGCGCGGCGGGGGATGGAACAGCCCGGCACCTGACCTATCTTTGCCGGGTCGGAGGGCTGCCGCTTGGACTGGGGCCTGTTCATCATCTTCCTCGGCGCATGCTGCGCCGCCGCGGCGACCGGATCGCTGTTTCCGCCGGGGCCGTGGTATCGCGGCCTGTCGAAACCGGCCTGGACCCCGCCCGACTGGCTGTTCCCGGTCGCCTGGACCTTCCTCTACCTCGCCCTGGCGTTGGCCGGGGCGCGGGTGGCGCCGCTCGAGGGATCGGCCCACGCGATGGCCTTCTGGGCCCTGCAGATCGCGCTCAACACGCTCTGGACGCCGGTGTTCTTCGGGCTGCGGCGGATCCGGGGCGGGCTGCTCGTGCTTGGCCTGCTCTGGCTTGCCGTGCTCGGGACGCTGATCTCGATGTGGCTCCTGGACCGGACGGCCGGACTTCTGATCCTGCCCTATTTCGTCTGGGTCAGCTATGCGGGGGCGCTCAACGCCGCGATCGCCGCGCGCAACCCCGACGAACCGGCCGTGGTGACCCAGCGATAGCCGCGCGGCGGGGACCGCGGCTTCCTTCAGCTCACCGGGCGGATCAGGTGCCGCTCGAGGGGGGCGAGAAGCGCGCGCAGGTCGCTGCCGCGGCGCAGCACCTGCCCCTCGGCGCCGACCAGCGCGTAGAGCCCCTGGCGCTGGCGCAGCCTCGGGCGTTTCTCGATCCGGTAGAGCGGCACCTCCGCGGTGCGTCGGAACACGGCGAACACCGCCGCGTCGCGCCGGCACGACAGGCCGTAGTCGCGCCATTCGCCGGCCGCCACCATCCGGCCGTAGAGCGACAGGATCACCGACAGCTCGGCGCGGTCGAAGCAGACCTGATCGGAGGTTCCGCCGCGGGTTCCGAGCGGCGGAAGGAATGTGACCGTCATGTGTCAACCTTGCCAAGTCGCGCCGCATCGCGCAAGTGCGCCATGAAATTGCCCGTTTGCCTCCGTGAAGCGGCCGCGATCGCAGAGCACCGTCGGACCATAGCGGTCTTTCGCTAGCCCGGTGTCGCGGATCAACAGCCCCCACCCAGCCCGCGGCACCGGGCGCCTTGCCCTTCCCCGACCGGACGCGCCCCGACCGCCCGAACCCCGACCGCCCGCGCCCCGGCCTGCATCCCGACCGCCCGTCCGCTCGCCCGCGCCACCACCGGGCGCCGGCCTTCGGGCGTGTCGCCCCGCACCCGGCCGCCCTGCCGGGCGGCGAGGCCGGCCGCGCCCGCCTCGGGGCCCGAACCGGTCGGCAGGGGCCGCAACGACCCGCCGGCGCCGCGCCGGGGCGCGCGGCCGCAAGGCCGGCTTGCCGGCTTCCGGCCGGGTCGGCGCCACCCCGGCCGGTCCCGCAGCCTTCCGCCCGTCCGCGCCCGCCGCGTCCGACCGGCCTGCGCCGCTGCGACCGCGACGCAGCGATCCCCGGCTATGCCTTCGAGCCCTGCCTGTAGGGCGTCATGCCGGCGCGGGCGAGCGCGTCGGCGCGCTCGTTCTCGGGGTGGCCCGCATGGCCGCGGATCCACTCCCACCTGACCCGGTGGCGTGCCTGCGCCGCATCCAGACGGCGCCAGAGATCCTCGTTCTTGACGGGCTGCCCGCCGGCGGTGCGCCAGCCGTTGCGCTTCCAGCCCGCGATCCACTGCGTCACGCCGTTCCGCACATAGGCGCTGTCGGTGACGACGGTGATGTCCGAGGGCCTGGCAAGGCGTTCCAGCGCGGCGATCGCCGCCATCAGTTCCATGCGGTTGTTGGTGGTCATCGCCTCGCCGCCCGAGAGTTCGACCTCCTTCACCACGCGGTCGCCCTCGCGCGCCTGGTAGAGCACGCCCCAGCCCCCCGGGCCGGGGTTGCCCGAACAGGCCCCGTCGGTGAAGGCGTAGTATTCACGCAAGCGCCGGCACCGCGAGACAGCCGACCACGACCGCCGTGAGGCCGAGCCTCAGCCGCAGCCACCAGGGCGGCGCGAGACCCCAGGCCGCGAAGGCCGCATCGAGCAGGAGCAGACCGAGGAACCCCGCGATCAGGTAGATCGCCGCCGAGACCGGCCCGCCCCCGACGAACACGAAGGCCCAGAGCGCGGGGATCACCGACAGGGCATGGCCGACGGCCGCCGTGCCCGGCGCGGCCCGGGTGGCGAACCCCCAGAGCACGCCCGACATGAAGGCCAGGATCACCGTGCCGTAGCTCAGGGTGACGTAGGGGCCGACGAAACGGGGGCCGAGGGTGCGGATCCCGAAGTCGCCGAGCGCCGGAAGAAGCTCGCTGGCCGCGCCCCAGAGGAAGGGGATCAGTCCGGCAAGGCCGAGGATCAGGGGGGCGCGGGGGATGGCGGTCATGGCCCCGTTCTGGGGCCGCGGCCCGGTTCCGGCAAGGGGCCCCGCGCGCCAAGCCGTCGCAGCAGCCGGACCGAACGGCGCAGCACCGTCGCGGCGGTTCCGAGAACGACGATCCACAGCGCCAGCGACAGCACCAGGCTGCCGCCGGTCGCCGCCGCCTCGGCCGCGCCGCCGAGCGCGCCCAGCGTGACCGCAGCCATGCGCTGCGGCTTGGCCATGGGTCCGGCGAAATCGGCCGGCAGACCCTGAGCCTCGCCGAACGCGCGCAGCCAGGCGGTGCCGAGGGCGAGCGTCCCCGCCACCAGTCCGAGCACCGGCGCGCTTGCCGCAAGCCCGGCGCCCGAGAGGATCAGCACGTCGGCCAGCCGGTCGGGCGCCTCGTTCCAGAAGGCACCCGCCGGCCCGCCCCGCCCGCACTCGATCGCCACCATCCCGTCGAGCAGGTTGCACAGCAGCCGCAGCTGGCAGGCGGCGGCGGCGACGACCAGCAGCACCGCCGTGAGCCCCGGCCCGGCCGGGGCCGAGGCCCAGAACGCCGCCATCGCCAACAGCGCGAAGGCGACGCCGGCCTGCGAGATCCGGTCGGGCGGCACGCCCCGGCGCGACAGCGCCGCGGCCGCCGCGGCGGCCCAGCGCGTCCGCCGGCTCCGCAGCG